>NZ_CP012678.1:2179608-2490981 GCF_001298525.1 Psychrobacter urativorans | reverse complement strand
ATAATGACCTATTACCTGTTGAGATTATCTATGGCACTTGTCCGCCGTGTTGCCACTGCAACAGTATCTACTGCTAAAAAGCCAACCTTTAACGCTGCTCTAATGACATTAGTGGTTACTATAATGATGCTTACGGCATGTAGTACCGTTTCAGTGAATAAGCAAGCATCGTCTAAAACCATCGCGGCACAGCGCGGTAATATCGTGACGGGCAATAATCTCAGTAGCGATACGGCATCGACATTATTGTCGGCAGGTCTTGATGAGCAAGCATGTTTGCAGCAGTTTGATTTGTGCTTAGATCAGCTGACGGATAGCCTGCTCAATGAGCACTATCGCTCCGCACTGGCTATCTTTTCTGAGCTGCACTACGCTAAAGCAAAACAGCTGGCAAAATCGCCAGACTGCCGTAATGCACTCACGCGTCCACCGCTTGACCCTTATTATGCCAATGCCGCGTTGAGCAAATCACAAACGGATACGCAACGACAAAATACCAATACCTGCCTAACCAATTATCAGGCACGGCTATTTGACGCCATCAAATCCAGTTATACCTATCTATTTTATGACCAATTAGACCATGACTTTGAAGGCGCGGAGACCGAAGAAGCCAAGGCACGCCACCCAAACCGCATTCCAACCGACCTTGATATCCAAACCCAAGACATCTATAACGCTGCCAGTAACGATGTGATTACCCAATTATATCAATCCACGAATAACGCGAATACGATGTTAGGAGATACTGAGAATATTAAGATTGATTATTTGCCGACCTTAGCGACACTGGACAGTAGCAATCAAGCTGCTATTGCTAATAATACACCGCTACGTGGCAAACCCACCGACCAAATTAGAGTCATGAAAATGCAAGTGGATGATTATGGTCTCAATATCTATTTGCCCAATGAAAACAACTATCTACAAAACGCTCACAAGCAAGCCTCTGCCCTTGCCGATTTGGTCTCAACTTATGAGCTACGTTTATCCGGACTTAACTCAATCAGTAAACGCCCCGGCTTAGGCATAAGCTTAGTCGCCTCACTTGACGACCGTTATACCACCACAATTCGCCAATTATTAGTATCGTCGCTCTCTGGAAAATTAACAAAAGCGGCAAGCAATGGCAGTATGGATGATAGCGAGACTAGCGCGCGCATTTATCCGACAGGGCACTTATTAATGACTGGTCTGATTATTCCTGCCGGTGACAGCGTACTTGATGTACTCGGCAGCGAAGAACTTAATATCCACCTCTATAATCCCTACCGTAGCGAAAGCGTGAGTATTTTGGGCGATGATTACCCACTTGCTGCCAACTTCTCTGCCGGTTACGGGCTATGGTTAGCAGAAAATCAGCTTGATGGCGTGGGTTACTTAAACTTATTGACGCGCCGACAAGAAGCCAGTTTGCCCAAATTATTTATGTTAGAACCGTACGATCCTGATAAACGTGTCATCATTATGATACATGGTCTAGCGTCAAGCCCTGCAACTTGGGTCAATTTAACCAACGATATTTTTAATGATGACAAGCTGCGCGATAACTACCAAGTATGGCAAATTTTTTATCCTACTAATTTACCTATTTTAGAAAACCGCTATCAAATCCAAAAATTACTAACCGCCACTTATCAACAAACAGATCCTAGCGGGCAACATCGTGCCAGCAAAAACAGCGTGATTATTAGCCACAGCATGGGCGCAGTCATTGCACGCATGATGCTATCTGATGATAATTTAGCCAAAAATTTAAATGCTCTCGACAATAAAGATTTACTACCTAATACCAATAAACGCCAAATTAACGACTCTCTCAAACAAGCTTTTGGTAATCAAGAATTGGGCATGCGCTTTAAGTTACAAACCTTGCCACAAGTCGATACCGCCGTATTTTTATCCGCGCCCTTTCGAGGTACAGACTATGCGGATCGTTGGTTTACGCGTGCTATTCGCCGCGTCATCTATTTACCCTTGAGTGTGATTAAAACCGTTACCGATAACTTGGCAACCATCGCCACCCAAGGCGACTTGGCGAATAACCCATTAGGGGCGCTATACCTGCAAAATGGTGCGAGTCAATTGAGCGATAAATCGTCATTTATTCAGCTGACTAAAAATATTACCATTAACAAACGAATTACCTTTCATTCAATTATCGCTAATAACGACTCAGATATTACTCAAGGGCTTGCACAAATGCAGCCCAATGGCGCGAAGATTGACTTATCCCAAGCCTTACCTGAACAAGATAAAAACGCCATTTCTACCTCAATACAGTCTGATACAGATGAAAGGACGACGCTAGCCAATGAACCTCTCGTTGCCGCGGTTACTGTGAATGAGGACATTAGCCAAGCGCTCACTGAGCGTTTATCTGATGGGATTGTGCCGTATACCAGTGCCCACCTCGATGGCGCAGCGTCAGAAACTGTAATCAGCGGCGGTCATAGTATTCAAGCCAATCCACAAACCATTCTGACCTTACGTCGTATTTTGCACAAACAACTACAACAACAAACCTCACCGTAATTTAATCTCGCAAATAACGTGTAAGCGTTACTAAATTAACCTTACTAATCTTTTATTTCTGAATATCTGAGCATAAAAGATTGATAAGGTTATATTCCCCATAATCCCCTAGTGGAAAGTTACAAACACTCGCAAAAGCAAACATCTCGAAACAAAACAGACTGATATGAGTATTACAATATTACTCATGCTTCACGAATATTGTTTTAGATATTATCTTAAACCGTACCTCTTAAACATAAATGGTGCGTTCAAAACCAATTTTAAATACAACATAAATTTAAGAAACTATTCAAATCTTAACAAAGACGATACAGTGAGTATGTTTTTAGATTGATAAATATACTTAAACAATACTCAATATATTATTCACTAATTATTTTTATTTCAATAAAGAAAAATATCTCGAATGATGACTGATAGGTGTTAATTGTTTATTAACGTAGCTTGCGTGTACACATAGGGTGGCGCATAATATATTTACTTCAAATTGAAGCCTATTTTGATTTTAAAAATAAATGTTTGATGGTTTATATGGATATAGATTATTCAATTTAGCTAAATAGTCGGTCACCTAATCGCCTTTAGCTAACCCACATTTACAGCTAAATAACTGGCTATTGACCGTAAATTGATGCCTTGATTGATAGGCAATTACGGGCAGTTACCTGAGCGTATCATGGAGTATAGCGCCAGTCAGCTAACAGATAAGGGTAACCGCTTATGTTCGCTACATTTATGATTGACCAACTTGATGCGCTGACGCTTGCGCGTATCCAGTTTGCTTTTGTTATCTCATGGCACATTGTCTTTCCTGCCTTTTCTATCGGACTTGCCAGCTTTTTAACCGTACTAGAACTTCGTTGGCTCAAAACAGGTGAGCCTGTTTATGCGGAAGTTTATAAACACTGGGTAAAAATATTCGCCGTCGTCTTTGGGATGGGCGTGGTATCGGGCGTGGTAATGTCCTACCAATTTGGTACTAACTGGGCTGTCTTCTCCGATAAAGCAGGTAATGTGTTAGGTCCATTACTTGCCTATGAAGTATTAACCGCGTTTTTCTTAGAAGCTTCCTTTTTAGGTATTATGCTCTTTGGTTGGGGGCGCGTTAGTAAACGGATGCATGTGATAGCAACAGCTATTGTTGCTGTCGGTACGCTGATATCAGGATTCTGGATTTTAGCGGCCAATAGTTTTATGCAGACGCCACAAGGGTTTATGGTAGGCGCTGATGGCCTGCTATATCCGACCAATTGGTTAGAAATCATCTTTAATCCCTCATTCCCTTACCGCTACGCACACATGATGACCGCAGCATTTTTGACGACTGCTTTTGTTATTGGTGGTATCGGTGCGTATTATCTGCAGTCCAAGAAACATATCGAACACCGCAAACATGGTCGTGTCATGCTAGGTATGGCAATGGTGATGGCTATTTTCGTCGCGCCTGCTCAGGTAATTATTGGTGATGAGCATGGTCTCAATACGCTAGAGCATCAACCAGCTAAAGTGGCTGCAATGGAAGGGATTTGGGAGAATGAGCGCGGCGCTGCATTACGCTTATTTGCGATTCCTGATCAAAAAAATCAGACGAATAAATACGAGGTTAAAATTCCTTATGTGTCTGGGCTGATTTTGACGCATTCACTTGATAAGGAAGTTAAGGGTCTCAAAAACTGGGCACCTGAAGATCAGCCTGTTGTCATTATCGTCTTTTGGGCATTCCGCATCATGGTTGCTATTGGGTTATTAATGATAATAGTCGGGCTATTTAGTCTTTACAAATACTTTAAAAAACAACAATTCAATCCTGAAAGTAAATGGTTTCATCGCTTATGGATGTTTATGACGCCAATGGGTTTTATCGCCCTACTGGCTGGTTGGTTCGTCACTGAAACGGGACGCCAACCGTGGACAGTGTATGGTGTGATTCGGACGGCTGAAAGTATGTCTCCGGTTGCTGCGCAGCAAGTGGCAACGACACTTATTGGTTTCATTGTGCTGTATGTCTTTGTGTTTGGCGCGGGTAGCTTTTATATCTTACGCTTGATTGCTAAAGGTCCACAGCCGTATGAGAATCCAGCTGATGACAATTTCTACGAGCACTCTATTACTGAAGGTCAAGGTCGCACATTAAGTGGCGATAGTAATGCCAGTGAGAATATGGAGAAAAACTCAGCTGACGATCTGGATAAACCCGCGAATGACAAAGATGACGGAGGGTTACGCTAATGTTTAACTTCGGCAATGTATTAGATTTACCCTTAATTTGGGGCGGATTAATCGCCTTAGCGGTCTTTGTTTACATACTTCTTGATGGGTTTGACTTAGGCTGCGGTATCTTATTCCCATTTGCAGGCTCCGATAAAAACCGTAGCAGAATAATGAACTCTATCGCTCCATTTTGGGACGGTAATGAGACCTGGTTGGTATTGGGAGGTGGTGGCTTGTTCGCCGCCTTTCCAGTCGCTTACGGTATTATTATGACCGGTCTTTATTTACCCGTAACCTTTATGCTGTTTGGTCTTATTATGCGCGGGGTCGCCTTTGAGTTTCGATTTAAATCCTCTTCACGACGCTATGTATGGGATACCTTCTTTTTTATTGGTTCGGTAGTCGCTACCTTTTTCCAAGGCATCATGCTGGGCGCTTTGGTACAGGGTATGGAGGCAAGTAATCGTTTATACAGCGGTGGTCCATTTGATTGGTTCACGCCATTCTCAATCGTTTGTGGTATCGCACTTCTTATTGGGTATGCGCTACTCGGCTCAACATGGCTCATTATTAAAACTGAACATAAGCTACAAGTATGGGCACGTAAAGTGTCTGGTTGGATGCTATCAGCATTGGTTTTGGCGATGATTGTCGTGACGGTATTTATGTACTTTTCTGATATTGAGGCGCTTGAAGGCTGGTTCAGTTTCCCAGGTTTATTGTATCTGGCACCGATGCCGATTATCGTTGTGGCATTATTCTTCTTAATGCGTAAAGATTTGACTGGCGAGCGTGAATATCGTCCGTTTTTATTGACGGTAGCGCTATTTTTAATGGGTTATATCGGGGTTTGTTCTGCGATTTTCCCTTATATCGTACCCTATCAAATGACCATTTATGAAGCTGCCGCGGCTGATACTTCATTATCGTTTATGCTCATTGGCGCAGGTATTATGCTACCGATTATTCTCAGTTATACCGCGTTTGCCTATTATACTTTCAAAGGTAAAACCGACCATGAGCATATGTATTAAGCATCGTTGTTAGAAGATATATATTTAGGAGATGAACATGAAAAATCTCAGCAAAAAACAGTCCCAATGGGCATGGTTTATCGGCTTATATCTCGCAGGTTTTTTGACTATTTTTACCATTGCGCAACTGATTAAACTGGCAATGGGCGTTTAGATATTCATCTATCAGCTTTATAAGTTAATAAAAAACCGCAGTTCTAATCTTATTAAAGCTGCGGTTTTTTTAATTGATTTATTTTTAATATAAAGTTTGAATCGTGCACTGCCTAAATGCTATTTAAGCACCGCGATGCGTACCTGTACCTTTGGTTTCTATAAAAGTATTTATTTGTTCTAAACGCTCAGGTGTTCCCACATCAATCCAGTTATCAGTAATCACTTCAGCGGTCACTTGAAATTTTATCATCGCTTGCCTCAGTAATGGACCAAGCGCAGCCGACTGACCTGTCACCAAGCCATCCACCAAACGTGGCGACATCACACTGATACCCGAAAAGGTATATTTATCCGCGTCACCAATCGGCTGCTCACTTGCCAAGCCATTATTGATAGCAAAGTCACCACCGTTATTGTGCTCAGGATTATCAATCAATAATAAATGAGCGCGCTGATCGGCGCCTAACTGATAATCTCGCAACGGTGCGAAATCAAAAGTCGTCCAAACATCCGAATTAACTAAGATAAAAGGTTCATCTTGCAACTTGCCAGTTTGTAGTGCCTGAAAAATGCCGCCAGCCGTTTCTAGTGGATCATCGTCTTCAAGTGACCAATGCAACTGCACGCCGTATGGCGAGCCGTCACCTAAGGTGTCCATCAATTTTTTCGCAAGCCAAGACGCATTGATGGTGATATCAGTAATACCCGCGGCTTGTAACGCTTTAATATGCCAAACGATGAGCGGCTGACCGCCCACTTCTACTAAAGGCTTAGGAGTTTCAAGCGTCAATGGACGCAGGCGCGTGCCTTTACCTGCTGCTAGAATCATGGCTTGGGTTATTACCGACATGGATATTCCTTATTCTTGAATAAATTAAAGCAAGGCATCTTCTTATCATTAATAGCGTTAGATATATTGCTGTACAAATTTATTTTGATAAGCCGGCAACACAGTATCAATCAACCACTTATTAAAAGGCTCTACTGCTTGCTGCATACTGTCGCTGCCATGTGCACCGAGCCATTCTAGCTCAAAGATAAAATCACACATGACTTTTGGAATATCTGTCAAATATCGATTTTTACCATCGCGCTCAAACAAGCGAATAAAAATTCCCAGTACTTTTAAATGTCGTTGTACACCCATCACGTTGACATCATTTTCAAACTGTTCAGCACTATGAACCGTTTCTAACTCAGCTTGTTTTTGCAACTGCCAAAAGTCATGAATCCAACGTGACACTTGAGTCTCTGACCACTCTACATAGGCATCGCGTACTAATGAGACTAAGTCATAACTGTATGCACCAATCACCGCATCTTGGAAATCAATCACGCCCAGTCGCGTCTTATCTGCTTGATCTTGCATTAGATTGCGACTGTGATAATCACGATGAACAATAACTTGTGGCTGTGCCAAAATTTCTGCAATCAACGCAGATTTTAGGTTTTCCCAAAGCCCCTCATCAAGCTCGACACCGATATAGGGAATGAACCACTCGCTGAACAAATTCATTTCACGAGTCAACATTGCGGCATCATAATCAGGTAATTGGTGCTGAGCTTTTGCTGTTTTTACCGGTAGCTTTTGTAATTCAACTAGCGTTTGCATAGCTAATTGATAATATTCATTAACTTGCGCAGGTGTTGCACCAACCAATAAATGAGCAAACTCTACTGCACCGAAATCTTGCAACACTAGAAAACCTTTGGTCAGATCTTGCGCTATCAATTTAGGCACATTTATCGCAGGCATCATCAGCTTATCTACCATGATAAATTGCTGCATCGCATCTTGTTCATCGGCTGAATCCATGACAATATAGCGCGCCACCTCCGCCCCATTGCTATCCAGTAATTGAATGCGATGATAGCGGCGGGCACTGGCATCACCTGCTAAACTATCAAGGATAAAGTCTTGGTCTTCAAAAACCTGCTGCAACCATTGCTCCAGTTGCTGCTGACGAATGTCAATGGTATCAGTGGTCGTAGCAGGGGTTATTAAGGTTTTATTGGTCATAGAATACATCGCCAGTTAAAGAGTAGTTATCAATAAACTAAAAGAGTGATAAGTTGAGCAAATAGTTGTTAAAATAGCCAGTAATTCGAGTAGGCGAGATTTCTTATAGACTCTGTACCCTGCCGTATTTAGAGTATAGAACGCAAATACACACAAACGTCTACCTACCCTACAAAATTTAGTAATAAAATAAATAGTGTAGCTGATTTGGTTTTTTTTGACTATGATAAGCTATGAATAGTTATCAAAATGGTGATAAAAATTCAGCATATATAACCATAGATTAGCATCTATAAACCGTATTGTGTGCTATTAATAGTATGATAATAAAGTCATACACTGATTTACTAGCAGTCTTATTATTACTAAATCAGTTATCAGTTATCAGTTATCAGTTATCAGTTATCGAAAGTTAATATAATGCGCCGGCATTATGCTAGTACGCTTGCCGTTTGGTTTCATAGTAATGAAATCGCTACGTTACTGAATCCAAATCGCAATCCATTAGGCTCTGCAATCATAGGTGTGCCCTTGTTATATTCTCCGCTTTACCAAAGCATCCGTCTGATTTTATTTGGTGCTTTAAGTTTGACTGGCTTAACCGTGACTATCAATGCCAACGCAAGTCTTGATATACAAACGACTAAGCCACTTATCACTCCGAGCACCGGTGTCGCTAGTAGTGCCTCTAAAACCAATCTCATTGATGCTACTGATACTAGTGACGCCAATATTGACATTGGCACCAATAATAAAGATGCTGATAGCGCCAATGCTGAGGCTGATTTTAGCAGTGATAGCGCTGCCAATGATATTACTGAAATCATCGAGAATAACGATAACACTCCCGTACCATCATTAGCTAACGTTAATACTAACAATGACAGTAAGAGAAATAATACAAAAGCGCGTGTGGCTCAAAGTGCAGCGACAGCTCCAACCATAGATAATAGCCGAATCAATGTCAATGATGATAGTATTCAAGCCAGTCTCACGCGCTTGGCAGAATTTTACGAGTTAAAGCCTGAAACTAATAACAGCGAAAAAAATCTCGATAACGAGAATAGCCAAAATACGGCGCAAACCATTCCAAAGTTGGGTACGAATTTAAATTTACTGCCTAGTGCAGTAGATAGCGCCCAACGCTGCGAAGGACAATGGATTTATCCGACCAGCAATCCTAATTATCAGCGCGCCGTTAATGAAAGTGGACAATCAGCAACCAATCTAAACGGCATCCCTAATAATCAATCACCGTTATTTTCTGAGTCTGATTATGGCTATTATGATAACGTTGATTATGCTGAGCTATCCGGTAATGTCATTATTGATCAAGGCACTCAGCACATCGAAGCGGATAAAATCGTACTGGATTTAAGCAGTGGTGTCGCTGCTGCACAAGGTAAAGTACTGTTTACCAATCAAGCAACTAATAACAATAGCAGCACTAATCAAAATTCGCCTAATAATAATAAAACCACGCTTACCGAAAAGACCTCACAAGGCGGTTTAATTGGTGTCGCGGATAATTTGGCTTATAGTACCGAAACTGGGCAATCAACGGCTTATGACGTGGCTTTTGCAAGCGTACCATTGCAAGCGCATGGCTATGCCAAACGTCTTAATCGTCCTAATGACAGTCAATACGAGCTAGATAATGTCATGTTTAGCACCTGTCCACCGACGGATCGTAAATGGCAACTGGAAGCCAAAAGTATTGACTTAGATACCGATACTGGTCGTGGTAAGGCATATAACACTACTTTCCGTATCGCCGATGTGCCTGTGCTTTATTTGCCTTATTTTAACTTTCCTATCGACAGTCGACGCAGCAGCGGATTTTTATTGCCTAGCGCCAGTATTGGGAGTAAAAGTGGACTTGAAGTCGACGTTCCTTATTATTTGAATTTAGCGCCTAATTACGACGCGACGATTAACGCGCACGTTTATACCAATCGTAATCCGATGCTTTCCGGTGAATTTCGCTATTTGACTGAAAACTATGGTGAAGGTATCTTTAACGGTTCTTATTTACCGAATGATAAAGAATATGATGGCGAAGATCGCAGCAGCTTTTTCTATGATCACTATTGGTCATCAAAGACCATTCCGCGTTTAAGTGGTGATGCTAAATACAGTTATGTCTCTGATGCCGATTATATTAATGACTTTGATACGCTAGGCTTGTCGGATAATACTTTGAACTTGCCACGACGCGCGCGTCTTAATTATTATAACGACTATGTCGATGGTGAGCTAAAAGTCGAAACCTTCCAAACGCTGAATGCATTTACTAATAATGGTGAGGCGTTAGAAGATAAAGATAAACCTTACTCACGCCTGCCACAGTTAACCTTAAACTATCGTTTACCGTGGGCAGAAAAATTTGATATTACTGGGGTTCATGACTCTGCTTATTTTAAAAAGTCCATTAACGATGGCTCAGAAGATGAAAAAAGTGGCGTACGCATCTATAATAAGCTGAGTGCTGTTTACCCTATTGAGTCGGCATGGGGTTATGTGAAGCCCGAGCTTAGCCTACAGCATCTATACACCTCTTATGATCAGGACAGCTTAGAAGATAACGCGCTGAATAAAGCCGATGGCAATCAGTCCGTCTTTGTACCGCAAGCGAGTATAGATGCAGGACTTTATTTTTACCGTGCCGGTTCGCCGTTTGGCGCATTTGACGATACCATGGGTGGTTATCAGCTATTAAGCCCACGTCTTAAATATACCTATTCGCCTTATAAAGACCAGAACAGCATTCCTAACTTTAATACTCGTATTGCGTCAATTAACTATGAGCAACTGTTTTCTGACAGTTGGTTCTTAGGTCATGATCGCCTGCAAGATTTGCATGCCTTTACGCCGGGTGTCAATTATCGTTACATCGACGCAACGGGCGTGACACGTTTTGATGGTAGCATTGCAGAGCAGTTTTATATCGATGAGGGACGCGTTACGCTAGAAGATCAAAAACCGGTCTTCAATACCAATTCTTCAGGCATGGTGTGGAATGCGAGCGCCCAACCTTATAATAATGTTTGGGTCGATGTTAGCGGTGCATTTAATAACAGTTATGACTTGAACTTTATCACGACTGAACTGCGCTATCAGCCTTCTGAAAACAGCTTATTTAACGTCGGCTTTGTGAAACGTCAGCTTGATGACAATACCAATCAGTTGCCTTTGTCTGCATTTACCGCGTCAGCTATTTTCCCTGTTAATAATAATTGGCGCGTACTGGCACAAGGTCAATACGATTATCGCGATAATAAAGTACTTGACTCATTGGTCGGCATTGATTATGAAGATTGCTGCTTTGGCTTTGCCGTTTATGGTCGTCGTTATTACAACGATTTGAATGTAAATGACAAACCAACACAAGCCATTATGGCAGAGATTAGATTGAATGGTCTGGGTAGTGGCAATAGCCGCCTAACCCGATTGCTCGCTGATAAAGTGCTTGGCTTTGAGCCGGTACAAACCGCATGGAAAGACTAATAGAAGGTTTATTTAAAACATAAATCGGTCTGATAATTTGAGTTAAAAAACACTAAACATTTACGTAACAATATTGTGCACAATACCATCCGAATTACGGTGGATATGGCTGATCAGCCACCACCCGATGCGATGACAGTGACGAGGAGCATCATGAGATTTTTTACTTTACGCCAGACCCGCCGTGCAGTCCTGCTTTCTATTAGTATGAGCACAGGAGTGATGCTGAGCCTCAATGCTCAAGCAGCAACTGTCAAACCTGCCAGCGTCGGTGTTGGACAAACTGGTGTCAGTAAAAGCAGCCCAAACAGCGCCAATCAACTCACGCCAGCGAACAGCTCTGATGGCATCATTGCCTTAGTTAATGACAACGCTATCTTAAAAAGCGATTTGTTTGCTGCCATCACGCAAACACAAGCACGCGCAAAAGCCGCTGGTGAGCCAACTGCCAATTCAGCGCAGCTTCAATCTGACGTGTTAAACGCACTTATTTTACGCGAATTACAATTATCATTAATTAATCGCGTTGGTCTTAAACCTGATGAAGCCGCTATTAATCAGCGTCTGGCACAAATCGCGCAAGCTGAAGGACTAAATAGTTTAACCGCGTTACAACAGCGTCTAGATGCCAATCAAGCAGGTAGCTATGCTGCTTTACGTGCCCAATTAATTGAAGACGCAGCGATTCAATCTTTACAACAACGTCAAATATCAAGTCGTGTGCGCATCAGTGAGCAAGATATTGACGCCTTTTTAGCCTCTCCAGAAGCCAAACGTCTGAACCAAAGTGAATATCAAACCATTCACGTGCGTGTACCGTACATAGATGACTATAGCCGTCTGTCTCAAGCACAACGTGATAGCGCACTTAAAGTCGCACAAGCACTACGTACACGCCTACAAGCGCCTAACGTCGATGTCGCCGCTGCCATCGCTGCTGTTCAAGGCAGCTATGCTAGCGCGATACAGGGTGGAGATATGGGCTTCCATAAAGCCGCCGCCTTACCGACAGAGCTAGCAAGCGAAATTACCAAGCTGGCTGTTGGTGCCGTTAGTGAACCGTTAGTGACTCCTGAAGGCATTGATATTATCAAGCTTGCCAATAAAAAATCTGGCGATACGATGGTGATACCGCAGTGGCACACGCGTCATATTTTGATCAAAGTTGATGAACTACAAACCGACGCATTGGCTGAACAAAAAATTAATGACTTATATAGTCAATTGCGTCAAGGTGCTGATTTTGCAGGACTCGCTGCTACTTATTCCGATGACCCTGGTTCAGCAGGTCGTGGTGGTGATCTTGATTGGGTCAGTGAAGAAGATATGATTGGACCGTTTGAAGGGGTTATGAAAAATACTACCGTTGGGGATTACTCAGCACCCTTTAAAACCCAGTTCGGTTGGCACATCCTCAAGGTTGAAGGCAAACGTCAGCAGGATGTGAGCGACCAATATCGCCGTAATATGGCAAGACAAGCCCTTTATCAACGTTTAGCAACGCAAGCTAAAGAAGACTGGTTACAGGAACTACGTTCAGAGGCTTATATTCAAGTATTCCAATAATTACTTGTTAAATATTCATTATTAGTAGCCAATACCAACGTTTCAATTATTTATAAAAAAAGGCATACACACGTGTATATGCCCTTTTTCTATTTGAATAACCAAATAATAAGTTAAATAGAACACTGCTTAATATAAGCTGTAACTGTAGCTATTATAAATTCACAATATAGCACGCAATAAAAAGCCCGAACCTAGGGCGATTGGTTCGGGCTTTAACACTTCTTGTTATTATTATTTTATTATTATTTCTTCCGTGTGACTTAACCTAAGTCTTTAGCAATAGATATAAGGTGACTCATATCTATTACTTCAACACCGCTTCCTGCATATCCTTGTGCTGATAGTGGTATTGTATGGTAATCCGCTATGACTAGATAGACGTTAAAGACCCTATTTGATGTACGCTTTTGCTTACAAGCTAACTTAAGTTGGCTTGTAAGCTGTACTTATCATCAGATATTGGCACTATCTTCCATACGCTCTTCTGAAACTTTACTGCCCTCTTTTTTACCTTCTTTAATTTTATTTTCTGTCTCTTTAATATCTCCTGCCTCTACAGTAGGGGCATTTTGTTCTTGTTCACTGGTGACTTCTGGCTCGTACTGTAAAGTCGTCAGCACTGGAAAATGGTCTGAACCAATAGAAGGCAACCGCTTCATATCTACAAGGGTAAAACAGGCGCTATGAAAGATATGGTCTAGCGCCCAGCGCAAAAATGGATAGTCAACATGAAAGGTATTGATAAAATGCCGCCCTATACGCGGGTCAAGCAATCCTGAGATACGCTGAAAACGGCGAGTCGTCTTTGACCATGCCACATCATTTAAGTCACCTGCCAATATGGCGGTTTGGTTATTTTCTTTAATATGTCTTCCCACCATTAACAGCTCAGCGTCGCGAGTGGTAGATTTATCCGCCTCCGTTGGGCTTGGTGGCATAGGATGTAAACAGTAAAGCCAAATAACGCGACCACTTTGCAGACGCAATTGGGTGTGAATTGAGGGAATATCATCAATCATTAGATACTTAACTTCAGGATTGATGAGCTCAAGCTTAGAATAAAGATGCATGCCATAGAGATTATCTAGCGGCACTTTAACGGTATAAGGATAATCGGGTTCAATAGAACTCAATGCCTGTTGCCACTTTTTATCCGTTTCAAGGGTAATTAGAATATCTGGCTGCTCTTTATTTACCAAATCGACCAATTTTTGGGTCTGGTTATTCGGGCTTAAGACATTTGAGACCATGATTTTAAGTTGATTCGTCGTACCTGCTGCTGTCTCTTTGGCACTTTGTACTTCTTTTTTCCATATCATCGTGTACGGCAGCACCATTCTAAGCTGGAAGCATAACGTTGCCGTCAATGCGATAAATAATAGCCACTGACCCACCTGCCATTGTGCCCCGAACAGCAACATACCCAGCCAAGCAATAATACCCAGCACCAAAATCTGGATACGCGGGAACTCAACATCACGCACCCACCAGTGATCCAGTGGCAGCCAACCCCAAGCAGTGATAAAAGCAACCAACCCTGCTAGCAGCTGTACACCATAATATAGGAGGGAGGAATCCATAAATTTTATTAGCCCATTTTTAAGTAAACGATTCAACATATAGCCAGATCAATGATTATATTCATGTTGTACAAATAATGTTATATCAATAATGTTATATCAATTATTATGCCAGTTATCACCTCAACTCATTATCACTTACTAACTGCTGTTTACTGAGACAGCCTTTTGAATAAATCATTGTCTATGTGATGGCTGGCGCAGGTCTTATTTAGTAAAATCCTGAATAATTCTTGAATGTCTATAGTGACTATTTTTGAGTACTACATTTACCTTAATAACTTAAAGTTATTATGAGGATAGTAATTATTGATTAATAATGTAGCTAAATAATACAAAACGCCTTGCTTTTTATGGTTATTCACGGCATTGTTATCGGCTGATACGGCAACAAATAACTATGATTAAGGATAGGGCTTCATGAGTAATTTAACAGTAGGCTTGGTAGGCTGGCGCGGTATGGTCGGGTCAGTACTTATACAACGGATGCGCGAAGAAAATGATTTCGCTGGTATTACGCCAGTGTTTTTTTCAACCAGTAATGCTGGCGGCGCAGCACCAAGCTTTGATGGCATTAGCCCAAGCCCATTACAAGATGCTCATGATATTGCAGCGCTAGCCGCTTGTGATGCTATTATTACTTGTCAAGGTGGCGACTATACTCAAGCCGTACACCAGCCCTTACGCGATAGTGGCTGGACAGGCTACTGGATCGATGCGGCAAGTACCCTACGCATGGAACATGACAGTATCATTATCTTAGATCCTGTCAATCGTAGCGTGATTGATAGCGCACTAGCCGAGGGTAAAAAAGACTTCATCGGTGGTAACTGTACGGTATCGCTCATGCTGATGGCAATTGGCGAGCTGTTTAATAAAGGCTGGGTGGAATGGGTCAGCGCAATGACCTATCAAGCGGCTAGTGGCTCAGGCGCGAACAATATGCGTGAGCTTATTAATGGTATGGGCGTATTGTATGATGCGGTCAAAGATAAGCTTGCCGATCCTGCTAGTGCCATCCTTGAAATTGACAAGAAAATTGCTGCTACTCAGCGTTCAGCTGACTTTCCTCAGCAGTATTTTGGTGTGCCATTGGCGGGTAGCTTAATTCCATATATCGACTCGCAACTGGAAAACAAACAGTCACGTGAAGAATGGAAAGGCGGTGTTGAAACCAATAAAATTCTTGGCAATAATGCAGAAAACAACATTGCTATCGACGGTATGTGTGTTCGTGTCGGTGCGATGCGCTGCCATGCTCAAGGCTTAACCATTAAGCTGAAAAAAGATATTCCGTTAGAAGAAATCGAAGCAGCGCTTAGAAATAGTGGCAACCAGTGGTTGGATGTGGTCGAAGATGATAAAGAAGCAACCATGAAGCGTCTAACACCGGTAGCGGTTACTGGTACATTAACCGTTGCCCTTGGTCGTCTGCGTAAGCTGAATATGGGCGGAGAATATTTGGGTGCATTCACCGTTGGCGATCAGCTATTATGGGGTGCAGCTGAACCATTACGCCGGATGCTAAATATCATCCGTGAGCCAAAAAACTAATATAGAGATTGAATCTAATAATAAAAAAAGACAGCCGATGCTGTCTTTTTTTATTATTAGATTCACATTATTTTAAGTATGATGAACGCCTTTATTTTTGCTGATAGGCAATCATAATTTCATTACGACGCATAAAGGGCAGGGTCCACGGTGGGTTGTAGCGTGCCAGCTCCGGCTCAGCAGTTCCTACTAACTTTTGGCTTTGCATCCATGTCTGCAGCTCTTTCGTTTTAGCTTCTACTTTTTGAGTTCCAGCCAGCCCTGAGAACTTAATCACAGCATACGTTTTTACTGGTAACTCAGCGATAGTAATATCAGGATTATTGGGCTTAGGCAACGTCTGCATCGTATAGTGACTGGGCATAATAAACTGCATACGCCACTTATTATCCTCCTGTTTCATCATAACGGGTGCAGTCATCGCGATTTTAGAGGGCTCACCTTTACTAGCATTTTCATTAACGGCTTGAGGCTGCATCATAACAGGCGCAGTCATACTAATTTTACTACTACTTGCCGCGCCACTATAGCTCACGTTATTGCCAAAAATATAATCTGCTAATATCTTAAAACCCTGACGACTAGCCGCATCTTGATCACCAGTAACCCACGTTTGTGCGACAATTTGCGCATCATAACGACGCAGTTCAAAGTCTTCCGTTTTTACCAATATCGTGTAGTTAGGTTCTTCGGTAGCCATAGCAACTCCTGGTATGAATAATAAAATGCCGAGTGATAGATAAATTGCGGTTTTCATACACTTTCTCCGCAGGCAGATGGTACGGTTTGATAGCTAATTTATATTCAGCAAGTCAATGATTCACTTTAGCAATCAAATGGACAAGATGTCTGTATCTTTTAGTGACTATCAAATAACTACACGTTAAAAGCAATCCAAATATCCGACCCAAAAAAATACCCAGCAATGCTATAATTAGCGCTATTCCCATAGCTTAGATGCGATTATTATATGCAATTTACACTCCATAAAACAGCCAGTGGTGAGACGCGCGCGCGCCGCGGTACGGTTCATCTTAATCATGGCGATGTACAAACGCCTGCCTTTATGCCCGTCGGTACTTACGGCACGGTAAAAGGTATGCTGCCGCGTGATATTGAAGCCATTGGCGCCGATATCATCTTGGGTAATACCTTTCATTTATGGCTACGCCCCGGTACTGAGGTCATTGACAAGTTTGGTGGTTTGCATAAATTTATGCATTGGGACAAGCCAATTTTGACCGATTCAGGTGGTTTTCAAGTATTCAGCTTGGGTGCGATGCGTAAAATCACTGAAGAAGGCGTGCATTTTAAATCGCCCATTGATGGTGCCAAAGTATTTTTATCACCTGAAAAATCCATGCAAATTCAGTACAGTCTAAATTCTGATATCGTCATGCAGTTCGATGAGTGTACGCCCTATCCTGCCACTCATGATGAAGCCAAAAAATCATTGGAGCTATCACTACGTTGGGGACAACGTTGCCTTGATGAGCATAAAAATTTGGGTAGTACCAATGCCCTATTTGGCATTATTCAAGGCAGTATGTATAAAGATTTACGTCAACAGTCATTAGAGGGCTTGTTAGAGATTGGTTTTGATGGCTATGCGATTGGCGGTCTGTCAGTTGGTGAGCCAAAAGAAGAGATGATAGACGTACTAGATTACATTGCAGATGATATGCCAGCCGATAAGCCGCGTTATTTGATGGGCGTTGGTAAGCCTGAAGACCTCGTTGAAGGAGTGCGACGCGGCGTCGATATGTTCGATTGTGTGATGCCCACCCGTAATGCGCGTAATGGTCATTATTTTGTCACTGGTGATTTGGACAATGCGGGTGTGGTGCGTATTCGCAACAGTCAGTATCGCCATGATGAGCGTCCACTAGACCCAGAATGTGATTGTTATACTTGTCAAAACTTCAGTCGTGCTTACCTTTATCATTTGAATAAGTGTAAAGAAATGCTCGGCGCACAGCTGGCAACTATTCATAACCTACGCTATTACCAAAGATTAATGCTAGGTATTAGAGAAGCCATTGAGCAAGATAACTTTGATGCTTTTGTGACTGAGTTTTATAGTAAACGCGGACAAACGGTTCCCGAGCTACATTTACGCTAGTTTTTATTAATTCTTACTTATTGCTTGTGACATAATAAAAAGGCTTAAGAGATTCTTAAGCCTTTTTATTACTATACTTTCCACTACTTTCTAAGTATAAAGTCTAACCCAATAAGGTAGTCACGAACACCAAAACTACGGCAATGGGTGCGACAAATTTAGAGATGATTTGCCATATTGTCCAAGCACCGTTCGATAGATTAAGCTCTTGCTTAATACTGCGCTGATCCATCTTCCAGCCAAGAAAGATAATGCCTGCAAGACCCGTTAATGGTAGTAAGAACTTACTGGTAATTTTATCAAGTATATCAAAAATTCCATTACCCATGACAGTGAAGTCAGACCATAGATTAAAGGATAACAGCGCTGCAATTCCTAATAGCCAAACAACAACAGCTGCTACAATGGTCGACATCGTACGATTCATGGGCGTACGCTCTTGTAAGAACTCAACGGATGGCTCAAGTAAAGAGATTGATGACGTTACTGCTGCAAAGGTAATTAGTAAGAAGAACAGCGTGCCAATAATAGCACCACCAGTCATGCTACCGAAAGCAATCGGTAAACTGACAAAAATAAGACCTGGACCTGACGCAGGGTCAAGACCGTTATGGAAAATAATTGGGAAAATAGCCAGACCAGCGGCTAAAGCAATGACTGTATCTAAAATCACTACCGTTCTTGCCGTTTTTAGTAGACTAACCTCGCGACCTAAATATGAACCATACGCCACCATGATGCCCATACCGACAGATAGCGTAAAGAAGGCGTGACCCAATGCCGCTAACATCACATCGCTTGTGATCTTATCAAGATTAGGCGCAAACAGATAATTAACGGCTTCCATAAAGCCACCATTTACCACGTTATAACCAACGATGACGAATAAAATAACCCCTAATAATGGCATCAATACTTTAGCCGTCATCTCAATACCACGTGTGACACCAACACCAACAATTATCGCGGTAAGCACCATAAATACGGTATGCCAGATGGTTAATGTAGTTGCTGAAGCCAGCATACCATCAAAGGTTGCACTCACTGCTGCACTGTCCTGACCGACAAAACTACCTGAGCCAGCTTTGGTAATATAGTTAAGTGCCCAACCACCAATAACACTATAAAATGATAAGATTAAAAAACCACCGAGAATACCCGTAGCACCTACAATACTCCAATTACGAGATAATCCTTCGCTCGCTGCGATATCACTAAACGTATTAATCGGATTTTTTTGTCCACGACGACCGATGAGCCACTCAGCAACCAATATTGGAAAGCCGACTAAAGCAATGCAGAATAAATAAGCAATAACAAAAGCGGAACCACCGCTTTCTCCCACCATATAAGGAAATTTCCAGATATTACCTAGCCCTACTGCTGAGCCTACCGCTGCTAGTGTAAAGCCGAAACCCGAGCTCCACTGCGCATGTTCTTGTTTGTTAATAGTCATTTCGCCGTCCTCGTGTTTCTCTTAATAGTGCTCATAGAGAACCATATTTACTCATTAACGATAATCATGAATGATTGTAAATAGCTATAAATAGTGTGCAGCTATTTACTATGAGATTCAATATGACGCAATTAGCAACATTAAGAAAGAATTGTTTACAATGTAATAAACGCTAAGTTTCTGCTAAGCGACCTAATAAGTCAAGTAGCACCAAAAACAAAAAGCCATAACCAATAGTTATGACTTTTTAAATTAAAAATTATAATAAAACATCAATAAAAATATAGAGCTTAAAACTCAGCGCACAACACCGCGCTTGCTATGTTGCAATGAATCGATAAGCAATTGAACTTTAGGTTCTTTTGGCAATAATTCATTTTGTAAGATATGCAGCGCGTCTACCGTATTGAGTCCTGAACGGAAAATGGTCTTATAGGCTTGGCGTAGCATATCAATAGTCGCCTGTGACCACCCTTTACGCCGCATCCCTTCCACATTAAGACCATGTGCATTTGCAGGATTACCCGATACCATCGTAAATGCCGCAACATCTTTTAAGATTAAGCTCGCACCACCTATCAAACTATAGTCATCGACACGGCAAAATTGATGGATGCCTGAATTACCACCGACAATAACCTGACTACCAATCTCGACATGACCAGCAATACCGACATTATTAGCAAATACATTATTATCACCAATAATGCAGTCATGGGCGACATGAGTATTCACCATGAATAAATTATGATTGCCAATCTTAGTTAAACTATTATCTTGCGCCGTACCACGGTGAAAGCTACAAGCTTCGCGAATGGTATTATGATCACCAATTTCAAGCCACGTGCGCTCGCTATTATACTTTAAATCTTGCGAGTCTTCACCAATGCTTGCAAACTGATAAATTTGGTTATGTTGTCCAATTTTCGTCAGTTTTGACACCACCACATGACGATGCAAAATAGTATGCGCACCAATCGTTACTTCGTCACCAACGATACAATACGGACCGATAATCGCTGTGTCGTCAATCGTCGAAGACGGAGAGATGAGTGCTGTAGGATGAATCTGACTCATAATGCAGGCCTTTGTATCATATAGTGCGGGTAAATAGTAAAAAAATGATGTTCATCTAAACAGTCTGGTTCTTACCGTTATATATGGTTATTACCGTTCTATTCATGTTTTGCAGTGATGTGGTGCCTAAAACTTAGAAAGTACTTAAAAAGCACTTCACAGCTATATGGCGTTATGATTGCTCTTGACGCGCAATCATCACTTGAGCACTTGCGGCAAGCTCATCTTCGACATGCACTGTACAATCAAACTTATAAATACCATGACGTTGCATGACGGTTTTTGCACGGATGATTAACTGATCACCAGGAATCACGCGGCGTTTAAAACGTACTTTATCGACGCCTGCGAATAAATACAAATAACCATCTTCTGCTGTCAGACCCGCGCTGATAAAGCCCAACACACCGGATACTTGTGCCATCGCTTCTACCATCAATACCCCTGGCATAATCGGCTCATCAGGGAAGTGACCATTAAAGAATTCTTCATTAATAGTCACATTCTTGATGCCCGTAATACACTCACCCGGCTTACAGGCAGTAATTCTATCCACTAACATAAATGGATAACGATGCGGCAGATAATGCTTAAGCGTATGATAGGTTAACGGTAGCGTTAAACCTTGCTCAGATAAAGCGTTGATGTCTTCATCAGTTAGGGTATCAATATCAATGGCACTCATAACGGGCTTCCTTGCAGTTGTTGCAGACTATTAATAAGACTATCTAATCAGTAATATATATTTATATGAGATAAAGTGTACTTTTCATTTATATTCGATAGAGCTATTCATTACCAAGCTGACGGAAACGCACAGCGGCACGTCGCCATTTGGCGGTTGGCATCGCGGCTGTTCCTGACGAATAAGAACCAGCGGTTTTAATCGATTTAGTGACCATTGTCATTCCTGAGAATGTGACATCATCTGCAATATCAATATGACCATTAATACCCACTGCGCCACCAATAATACAGCGCTTACCAATAATCGTGCTACCAGCAATACCCGTTTTAGCAGCAATCGCAGTACCGTTACCAATACGCACGTTATGGGCGACTTGTACAAGATTGTCAATAATAACATGATTGCCAATGACGGTATCGTCAATTGCACCACGGTCAACACAAGTATGACTGCCTATACGCACATGGTCACCGATAACCACTCGACCTAACTGCGCGATACGCTCCCAGCCGCTGGTACTTGGGTCTCTTGTCGGCGCAAAACCAAAACCTTCAGCACCAATACTCACCCCAGCATGTAGCCGCACATGACTGCCAATCACGCAGTTATGCGCAATAGTGACATGGGACTTAATAATCGCATTGGTGCCAATATGAGTATGCGCTTCAATAACAACGTGTGCATCAATTCGGCTACGTGCGCCAATTTGAACATACTCGCCAATCACACAATAAGGACCAATACTAACTTCGGCACCTATCACAGCACTATCTGCAATGATCGCTGTCGGATGAACACCACTGGTAAAAACCTCAGGCGCAAACAACTGACTACTACTGGCATAAGCCAAATAAGGCGTCGCTACTACAAGCGCTAAAGACGTCGCTGGCACTTGCTCACGATACGCTGCAGTGATGAGCACCGCTCCTGCCTGACTATTGGCAAGACTGGATATATAATGAGGGTCAGCCAAAAAACTGATCTGCGTACGATCAGCATCGGTTAAGCTACCAACGCCATTTAAGCGGGTACTTAACTGCTCAGCGCTCAGCTCAGTTTTATTTAATACTGGCTGGCGCTGTTCGATTCGGGTAATAAGTTGCTCAATCGTTATCATAATTCAAGCTAATATGATTCGTAAAATAAGACATTCGCCAAACTCAAACCTTAGCTTGGTGACCCATTAGAACTTCATGACACTCTTATCCATCTCAGGTATTTAACTGACTTAGAACGTGCTACCAATCTGGAACTGGACGTTCTCAGTCTGATCGCCTTCTTTATCGCCAAATGGCACGGCATAACTCAACGAAATCGGTCCAATAGGCGTATACCACGTCACGCCAACGCCTGCACTAAAGCGTAGTTTATTATCTTGTGTGAGAAGTGGGACACCAGTGTCTTTATTAGTTGCAGGGTCAATAAAGGTGCGGTCTTCTTTATTACTGGTATCAAATACCTGACCACCTTCCGCAAATATAACTGGACGTACCTGATCCGCCCAATCGCCTTTAAATGGCATCGGTAAAATTAGCTCACTACCAAAGCTTACTAAGGCGTTACCACCTACTTCTTCATCGCGGATGCGGTTAAAACCACTAACGGCATCAGCATAACTTTTTGATCTCGGTCCAAGCGTCGATGCTTCATAACCACGTACTGAACCATAACCACCGGCATAGAAGTTTTCATAAAAGGGTAAATCATTACCATAACCCAGTTTGGTATAACCACGTGCTACCCAGTCTTTATAGAATGGATAATAGACGTTACCACGATAAACCAGTTTTTGGTAACTGGCATCCCCAAGTCCTATCGTAGCATCAACCGTATGACTCATACCTTTGGTCGGAAATACTGGACGGTCAAGCGTACTATAGTCCCAACCTAGTAATAGATTATAGGTGCTATAGTCATTTTTGAAACCAGTACGCCCTGAAAACTCATTGTCATCGTTGTTATACCTTTCAAACGAACCGCCATCATCAATCAACTGCTGAACGTTGGATACTCCAAGTCGGCTGCCGCCACGAACGGTCGTGTTATCTAGATTTAAACCAGCACTAACGCGTTTGGTTTCATCAACTGGATAGCTATAATTCAGTGTACCACCATAAGAATCCGTTACATAATTACTGACGTTACGATCATCATATTTGGTTTCACGATAATAAGCACTAATCCCTTGTGACACACCATTTTCAGTAAAGTAAGGATCGGTATAACCTAAGCTATAAGAATCACGAGTTTCTGAGCGTGATAATGCCGCTTTAACTCGATTACCCGTACCCATAAAATTGTTTTGAGTCAAATCTAACTGAAAAGTCACACCACCGCTTTGCGAATAACCCGCAGCGATGGTCGAACTGCCTGATGGCTGCTCTTCAACCGTATAGTTAACATCAATTTGATCAGGCTGATTGGGTACTGGTTTCACATCCACATTGACCGCTTTAAAAAATCCAGTACGCATCAGACGGGTGCGTGATAACTGAATTTTCTCGTTAGAGGCAAGTGTCCCTTCTAATTGACGCATTTCACGGCGCAATACTTCATCTTGGGTGCGTAAATTACCACTAAAGTTGATACGACGCACATAAATAGGACGTGCTGGATCAATATAATAATCAATATCAACGACTTTGGTCACGTCATTGATACGAGGAACCGGACGAACTTGAGCTAAATAATAACCTTCATTACCATAACGGCTTTTTAATGCCGCAGTCGTTGCATCAAGTTTGGCTTGCGAATACTGCTCATTTGGCGCAAAAGTCACTAATTTTTTCAGCTCGTCTTTATCGAACTTGGGCTGACCTAAAAAGTTGATTTCACCAAACTGATATTTTTCGCCTTCCGTTAAGCTGATTTCAATGAATACGCTGCTCTTATCTTCGCTAATATTCAGTACCGCATTATTAACTGAAAAACGTACATAACCGTCATTTTGATACAGGGCGGTCAGATTCTCTAAACTGGCCGCTAGCTTTTCTTTAGCGTAGCGATCTGACTTAGATAACAGGCGCGTCCACGACGATTCCTTGACGGCAAATACATCTCTAATCTGCGAGTCGCTAAAGTGTTTGTTACCAATAATATTGATATCGACGACTTTAGCAGGTTTGCCTTCGATAAAGCGTACATCTAATTTAACACGGTTACCATCAAGTAAAGTCTGGTCGACTTCAATATTACTGTTGTAGTAGCCTTGGCTGATATACTGCTGCTGTAGCTCGTTAGCGACACCTTTTAGTGTTGCTTGTTTAAGCACTTCACCTACTGCTAAGCCAGCGTTTTTAAGCCCTGCTGCAAGCGCTTCTTTAGGAATAAGCTTATTACCATCAAAATTCACTTCGGCAATAATAGGACGCTCAATAACTTCAAAGCGTAGTTGACCACCCTGAACACGACTTTGAATATTTGCAAAGTTATCAGTGGCATATAGCGCTTTGATACTGGCAGCCAGATTGCTATCTGTGACTGTGTCGCCCACAGAAATAGGTAAAACCGGATAGAGACTATCAGCAGTGAGACGCTGTAGTCCGGTAAAGCCGATGTCGGTTACTACAAAGTTTGCCGCTTGTGCAGGCATACTTATCATCGCTACCACTAACGGCAACCCTGCCGCGCTCATAAATAAAGGCGTACGCATAAACACTATCCGTCAATAAAAAACTTGCTTAAGTTAAGGTAAAAAGCACACGTTGTCTAGCCCAATGAAGACAAAGTTTTTGACTCAGTCTTGGGTGACTTCGAACACTTTATATAAAACGTATCATAAAATAAACTAAAAATTACCATTAGTATAGTAGCAACGCTAGAGTCATACCAGCATATCCACTGCATAATTAAGGTGCTATCCCTGTTTAGACGTTAGTTCATCGCGTTTTAATCGGTTAAAGAGATAGCCTTACATCAAAATAGCCGACTGATATCATTACCAATCGCTAACACCATGAAACCTGCCAGCAAGAGTAGACCAATATTTAAACCGACCATTTGTACGCCTTCTGATAACGGCTTGCCACGAATTAACTCGATAAGGTAATAAACAATATGACCGCCGTCCAATACTGGAATAGGCAATAAGTTTAGCACCGCTAGGCTCAAGCTGATTAAGGCGGCGGTTGATAACACCATCTCCCAGCTGATATCAAAACTTTGCTTAGCAACTTTTGCAATGGTAATAGGACCAGATAAATTCTCAAGTCCAATCACACCTGATAGCATTTTTCCCATTGAGCTGACTGTCATCACCGCAAGCTGTTCAGTTTTTTCAAATGATTTAACCAGCGCCTCGCCTGCACCATATTGCACCGTGGTTTTATAGGCATCAGGAATGACAATCTCAGACTGAGCGACCATCGCCCCTATTTGCCCATAAACGTTGCCTAAGGTGTCTTTTTTACCTTGAGGCATGATTTGTAGCTGTACGGTTTTTCCTGCTCGTAGCACGGTAAAGTTTAGCAATTTTTCGGGATTATCACGGATAATTCGGGTGGCACTAATCCAATCTGTTATTGGCGTATCATTAATAGCAGTAATGAGGTCACCAGCCTCTAAGCCTTGGCGACGTGCTGCGCCATCAGGTGATAAATTACCAACAATAGGCGCAATTTCTGGTTGCCATGGCATCATTCCAAAACTTGTTAATGCGTCTTTACCTTGCGCATCCCCTTGCATAAATCGAGTCACTGGTGCTTGGTAAGTCTTTAAATTATTAGTGGGTGTTTCCGTAGATTGCAAGGTGACACTAACATTGTCCGTTTCACCCATCCGTCCTGCTAGACGATAATTAATAGCTTCCCATGTCTGCACGTTATGACCGTCAATAGCGACGATTTTATCACCTGCCGGCAGTTGTGCCATCGCTGCGGGGGTATCCGGTAACACTTGTCCAATCTTAGTCGCCAGCTGCTCTGATGGGGTCATAAACAACACCCAAAATAGCACAATCGCAATAATAAAGTTCATCAGTGGACCAGCGGCTACAATTGCAATTTTCTTGAGCGGATGCTGACGATTAAATGCCAAATGCTGCTCCTGTTCAGCTACTTCACCTTCACGCTCATCAAGCATCTTGACATAACCGCCCAGTGGAAAAGCGGAGATACGGTAGTCAATACCGCTCTTTTTACTTTTCCAACCTGCTATTTTAGGACCGAAACCAATAGAGTACGTTAACACCTTCACACCGCACAAGCGCGCGACAATGAAGTGACCCCACTCATGCAAGGCAACCAATGGACCCAATACGAAGATTGCCGCCAATAGCGTTAATAAGAACGTCATTACTTTTTTGCGCCTCGGTTGCTATGGTTTAAATGAATCATACTTTATTGCGATTGCTTAGTCGCTGTCGATTTTTTTAATTTACTGATGTGATATCAATTATTTTAAATGAGTCACTGTACAAGATATAACTAGTCCATTTTTACGATAGCTATACCATTTTTGCAATAATAGTATCCGTATAAAGGCGTGCAATTTTATCAATTTCTAGAATATCATCAATGTCTGCATTTGCCGTTAAGGTTGATACCTGTACCTGAGTCAATGCTTGCTCATTAATATCGGCAATATCGGTTAAGCGTACTTTGCCCGCTAAAAATGCGGCAACGGCAATCTCATTAGCCGCATTGAGGACGATAGTCGCCTGCGTACCCGCTTTCATTGCTTCACGCGCAAGACGCAAACAGGCAAACTTTTGCAAATCAGGCTTGATAAACTCCAGTCCACTTAGCGCATATAAATCTAAGGGCTGAGAGCCACTATTAATCCGCTGAGGATAACTCAAGGCATGAGCAATCGGAGTTTTCATATCCGGACTACCCAGCTGCGCTAAAAAGCTACCATCACTATATTCTACCATTGAGTGAATGATACTTTGTGGGTGAATCACTACCTTTATTTTATCTTCTGGCAAATCGAATAAATGACAGGCTTCAATCAGCTCAAGCCCTTTATTCATCATCGTTGCTGAGTCGACCGATATCTTTTGACCCATTGACCAATTCGGATGCTTGACGGCTTCTGCGACGCCAGCTTGTTGCATTTGGGCAAACGACTGCTGTAAAAACGGTCCACCTGATGCGGTTAACCATAACTTGCGTACCCCATGACAACGGTCATGGATTTGGGTATTGTCTTGTTGAATAATCGATGGCAAACATTGAAAAATCGCATTGTGCTCAGAATCAATCGGTAATAAGGTAGCTTTATGAGTCTTCACTGCCTCAATCATTACCTGCCCTGCCATGACCAACGCTTCTTTATTCGCGAGTAATATACGCTTGCCTGCACGCGCAGCAGCTAAGGTTGATGGCAGACCTGCAGCACCCACAATCGCAGCAACAACGGTATCGACTTGGGTATCAGTAGCGATATCAATCAATCCGGCATCACCACCCACCACATCAATATCTAAATCAGCTGCATCTAAGCGCTTAGCAAAAGTATCAACCGACTCTAGCGGCACGCACACGCGCTTTGGCGAGAACTGCTGACATAGCGCCAATAATTTATCCAATCGATGATGTCCGGATAAAGCATACACTTCATAATCTTCTAAATGGGTCGCTAAAATTGCCAAAGTACTGTCGCCAATTGAGCCCGTTGCGCCAAGTACTGCGATGCGTTGCGTCATAACCAGTCGTGCCCATGATATTATTAACAGTGAAAATAAAGAGTAAAATATATTAATTATAAAAAATTTTATTTAGTCAGTCAGAACTTATCATCATCTAGATGACTAAGATACCAAGCTGCTGTAGCCCCCAAAATCCAAGCGCAAATATGGGCGTTGCCGATAATAAAGAGTCAATACGGTCTAAAATACCGCCATGTCCTGGTAATATAGTGCCCGAATCTTTCACACCTGCGCGGCGTTTCAGCATAGATTCAAATAAATCACCCAAGACCGATACCAAAATCGTAAGCGCAGACAGCAATACAAAGGCTATCAGTGCCGTACCCGTCAGCTGCAATTTAAAGACACTAATACCAATGACTACCAGTAAGCCTGTCACCAGACCGCCTGCTAATCCTTCCATACTTTTATTGGGGGACACATTCGGTGCCATTTTGCGTCGACCCAGCTTGCGCCCAACGAAGTACGCGCCACTGTCCGCACACCACACCAATAAAAATACGTATAACAACCACCAAGGTGACTGTTGCCACAAATAAAACATCGAGGTAATAGAAGCGGTTAATATCACCACACCCATCAGTGCCAGCTGATTACCGTACCATTTGGTATGCGTGGGAAATTTACTGACCCAAGACAGCGCCATGAGCCATATTATGCAAGACACCACCCACCAAGCTACCCACGTGATTTCAAACAATAATGATGCCAGTGTTATTGCCAATACCATCAACACAAAAACAATCGGCTGTCGCCATTTTGGCATCAGCTTTGTCCATTCATGTGCCGCAATCGTAACACCAACGGCTAATAACGGTGCAAATAAAATAGGTGAGTGGCTCGCAAATAGTGCAATACCAACGATAATTATGAGAATAACTGCCGTTTTAATCCGTTGCCACATATTTACCGCGCCTTGTTCATCGTCAAATAATTTATTGAAAGTCAGAAGCTACTTAAAGTAAGAAGCTACTTTAGTTCTCAAAGATTCTCTTAATAGCACACTATATCAGTTAATTTATATCCGTTGATGATTGTAGCGTAGGCATCTCTACTTGCTCACTAGTTTTACCAAAACGGCGCTGACGCTGAGCGAACTCTGCAATCATGGCTGCCAGCTCTGTTGTCACAAAATCAGGCCATAGCGTTTCGGTGAAAAACAGCTCTGCATAAGCCGATTGCCACAATAAAAAATTCGATAATCGATAATCACCACCCGTTCTTATCAGCATATCTACTGCGGGTACATCAGCAAGCTGCACATATTGCCCCAGTTTTTCTTTGGTAATATCACTCGCTTTTAACTGCCCATCCTGCACTTGTTGCGCCAATTGCTGCGCCGCATGCGCGATATCCCACTGCCCGCCGTAACTGATGGCGATTACTAAAGTCATTGCGGTATGATGCGCCGTTTTAGCTTCCGCATCACTCATCAATGCGCGCAAATCCTCACTTAATAAACTGCGGTCACCAATAAAGCGCAACTGAATCTCATACTTTTGCATACGCGGCAATTGCTCATTAATCGTCAACGCCAGCAAATGCATCAGCAGTGCCACCTCAGCCGGCGGACGTTGCCAGTTTTCACTCGAAAATGCAAATACCGTCAATACCTCAACCCCAATCTCGCGGCAATACTCAACGATAGGATCTAAGGCATCTTTGCCCGCAATATGACCTGCCCCACGCCCTAAGCCTTTTGCTTTACCGTAACGATTGTTACCATCCATAATAATGGCGATATGGCGAGGAATAGGCTTAACTATTAAAGGGGTGGAAGTAGACATGGACGATACGGCTCATTATTAAAGTAAATGTATATGTGTTAACTATTTTGCATTTTTTATCAAAGCATGTTTAGATTTTTAAACATCGAATTGTATCAATGATATCCTATAAACATAGCAAACTTATCATAAAGGAATTCTGTCAATAAATACGATTATCATTTTAAATAATTATATTAGCGCGTTTAAATATCACAGCGATTTAAACGCGCTAATATAACGACAAACAGCCAATGACATTAAAGCATTGGCTGCCTACTCCACATACTATAAAAAATAAAGGCAATGACTTAAACGTTCATCAAATCAGCTTCTTTTTTATTTAAGCGACTGTCAATGGTTTCAATAAACTTATCAGTGATTTTTTGAATATCATCGCTAGCGCGGCGCTCGTCATCTTCTGAGATTTCTTTTTCTTTTGCCAACTCTTTGATATCGTTCATCATATCACGACGGATATTGCGGATAGATACGCGACTGTTTTCAGCTTCACCGCGTGCCAATTTTTGCATATCACGACGCGTTTCTTCGGTCAATGCTGGCATTGGCACACGAATAACATCAGCCGTCATAGGGTTCAGACCCAAATCTGCTTCACGAATGGCTTTATCAACAGCTTGTATCATCGTGCGCTCAAAAGGCTGCACCAATAACGTACGCGAGTCCTCAACGTTGACGCTCGCCACTTGATTAAGCGGCGTAGCCGAACCGTAGTAGCTGACCATCACGCCAGACAGCATACCGGGGTGTGCGCGTCCTGTACGTACTTTACTAAAGGTACTGTCTAGCGCTTCTAGCGTTTTGTGCATACGCGCTTCGCCTTCTTGCTTAATCTCTTTAATCATCATCAATCCTTATTTATCGCTGCCGATAAATCTTATTTATTCATTATTGTTAACTATTCATACTATTTTTTATAACGCCTACCACTGCTAAATGTATAAAATTATAGCCACTTAGTGAAAAACGCGCGTGCCTTCATTTTCGCCCATAATGACGTTTAATAAAGCATTCGGCTTGGTCATATCAAATACTTGCAGCGGTACATTGTGCTCACGGCATAAGGCAATGGCGGTTAAATCCATCACGCCAAGCTTTTGCTCTAACACCTCATCAAAGGTGAGACCATCATATTTTACTGCATCGCTATGTAAACTTGGGTCTTTATCGTAAACGCCATCTACTTTGGTCGCTTTGAGAATCAAGCCCGCTTCAATCTCAATACCGCGCAAGCAAGCGGCTGTATCGGTAGTAAAAAACGGATTACCTGTACCGGCAACAAAAATACAAACTTCGCCATTTTTCAGATAACGAATCGCATTACGGCTGCTATAACTTTCGGTGACTTCGCCAATTGGCAACGCTGACATGAGGCGGGTCTTAATATTGCGGCGCTCAAGGGCATCACGCATTGCTAAACCGTTCATCACGGTCGCCAGCATCCCCATTTGATCGCCAGTCACACGACCGACCAAACCTTCTTTTTGTAATTGTGCGCCACGATATAAATTCCCGCCACCAACGACAATCCCGACTTGTACCCCAAGACCACGCAAATGGGCAATAGATAAGCTCATTTTATCGAGCACGTCGCTATCAATACCCATATCTTTACTACCGGCCAAGGCTTCGCCAGAGAGTTTGAGCAATATGCGAGAATAGCGAGGATTTTTATCAGACATGAGGACACCTTGTTATCATTAAATTAGCATTAAAATTATTGTTAACACATAGATAGAATTAGCCTATAGAGTAACATAGGCTAAATTGCGCTAATTGTAGCAAAAACTGTCCGCTGTTGGTCAATTTTCACCACGAATTGCAAATCAGATTTTTAGTGGTGCTATCAGCGATAGTATTAGCCATTATAACTGGCAAATAAGTCATACTCGCTGGCATCATCAATAGTCACGGTTAAAAACTGACCGACTTGGACGGCAGCTGTAATGTCATCGACATAGACGTGACCGTCAATTTCTGGCGCATCGGCATAGCTACGGCAAATCGCTACACCTTCTTCGCTATCAATTTCATCAACCAATACCATCAAAGTCTTACCGATTTTCTCTTGCAGTTTTTGTGCAGAGATATCTTGCTGTAATGTCATCAGGCGCTCATAGCGTTCTTGCTTGATGTCTTCGGGCACATGATTGGGTAAATCATTGGCGACCGCGCCTTCCACTTCTGAATAAGTGAAAGCACCAACACGATCAAGACGAGCCTCAACCAACCAATCCAGCAAGCACTGAAAATCTTCTTCCGTTTCACCTGGGAAACCGACAACAAAAGTAGAACGAATGACGATATCTGGGCAAATCTCACGCCAAGCATGAATACGCGCCAAAGTATTTTCACTATGTGCAGGGCGTTTCATCGCTTTTAAGATGCTGTGACTGGCATGTTGAAACGGGATATCAAGATAAGGCAGCAGCTTTTTCTCACCCATCAATTCAACGACTTTATCGACGTGTGGATACGGATACACGTAATGCAAACGCACCCAAATACCCAAATCATTTAACGCTTGGCATAAGTCATAAAACTTAGACTTTAGTGGCATACCATTCCAAAAGCTGGTTTTATATTTTAAATCTAAACCATAAGCGGAAGTATCTTGCGAGATGATTAACAGCTCTTTTACGCCTGCTTTTTTTAGCGCCATGGCTTCATTCATCACGCTATCAATCGGACGCGACACTAAGTCACCACGTAAGCTTGGAATAATGCAGAAGGTACAACGATGGTTACAGCCTTCTGAAATCTTTAAGTAAGCATAATGACTGGGCGTTAATTTAATACCCGCCTCATTAATCAAATCTATTTTAGGATTGTATTCTGTATCCGTGCTGCGTTCAGGTTTTGGCACGTGTAGTGCAACGGCGGTAATCACTTCATCATAAGCATGCGCGCCCGTCACTGCTAACACGGCTGGATGCATGGCACGGATTTTATCCGCCTCTTTGCCCAAACAACCGGTGACAATGACTTTACCGTTTTTACTAATGGCTTCACCAATAGCATCAAGTGACTCTTGTACGGCAGATTCAATAAAGCCGCAGGTATTGACCACGACCAAATCTGCGCCTTCATAATCACTGGCAACTTGATAGCCATCGCGACTGAGCTCAGTGATAATGCGCTCACTATCGACCAGCGCCTTTGGGCAGCCCAGTGACACAAACCCAATCTTTGGCGCACTTATTGCGGGACTGGCGGCACTTGTCTGCCCTATTGCATCGCCACTTTGGGCAATACTGCGGTTTTCATTGTGATTGGCTTTATGATGATAGGGCTCACTGGTATCTGTCACGGCTGACTGTTTTGCGTCCTGTTTTTGCATTGGTGCTTGGGCAGGATTAAACACAGTCGCCGTATCTTTTAGCGTTGCTGATGATGAAAGCGGAATGATGGTGGCGGATTCGGTAGACGTTTTGAGCATAGCTGACCTTGCTAGAGATAAATTGGCTGGGCGTATTGTACGTTTTTTTTGCCATAATCACCAGTTTTGAGGCGCTATAGTATTGATTTTTAGTTATATATTATTATCGTACCACCTAACAGCGACGCTTACTATAGGCTGTTAACACCCTACTACCTCACTTTACTTATAAAATATAAATTTAAAAATGTCTAAATATCAATTAGTTAAGATAGAATTAGCGCAAAATAGTAAAATAATTAAAATTAATTGCAAAAAGGGCTTGCCAAACTTTGCAAACTCTATATAATAGCCAACCACTGAGACGCACTACCGAATCAGTTATTTATCTCAATGGAGTTTGAATTTAAACACCAAAGATGATAAGGTAACGAAAATGGGGCTGTGGCGGAATTGGTAGACGCACCAGATTTAGGTTCTGGCGCCGCAAGGTGTGAGAGTTCGAGTCTCTCCAGCCCCACCATTTTCGGATAGTACATCTTAGACCAAATATCAAAGCCTGCTTTTTAGCAGGTTTTTTTGTGTCTGCAATTTATTAAAAAGCTATGAAGTTAATTTATGGCGAGGTTTTAACGCAGTTGCTATTTTCATTCATCATAAACCAGCTTTTGTATCTCTTGATTCATATGATCATTACTTATCCATTTCGCATATATGGTTTTGAAGGTCTATTTTAATCTACTGTCAAAGCAATGATTTATGATACGTGCTACTAAAAAAGTGATAGTAATATTAAAAACGGCTTAAGTAAATTACTTAGCTAGTTATCATTATATGCCCACTTAATTGTGGGCTTTTTTATGGAATCAATGAGATTAACTGACGGGAGCTCAATAACAACTAAAATTGTGTTGACTTTTGTAGCCAAAAAGTCATAATCATATTAGTAAATATTGTTAATATTTATTATCGCTATGTTTATTATTGTTAGGGAGGTGTACATGTCAGAGACTGTCTTAACATATCCGAGTATGTTTAGCTTACTGTCAGATAAGAGTGTGTTTCAAGATGGTAAAGTCTACGCTACCCTATCATTCTACACAGGTAAAAATACAGGTGACGGCTCATACGTTTATATGAGCAGTGTTAATAAAGCCACAGCAAATGGGGGCAGTATTATTGACCCTGATAAGATGGGTACATTAACAAGCACAAACGTTCAGACACAGTTAGTAGACTATCTAAAAAAGCAAGGTACAGGCGTAGGTACAGGCTGTCTTGTAAGAATAGGCGTTGAACATACTGCTGAGATGTACGGTGGATTGCCTAATATACCTACGTTTGACTGTACCCCTTGCTTTAAAAAAATCATAGCTACAATTCAAGCACCCGTTATCAGATTGCTAGAGGGGACTTACTATGTTAAAAGTAAAGTAGGTAAGTCCCCTGCCATCAACATGCCTAATAACTCTGTGGTTAAAGGCGCAGGTATGTACAACTCATACCTTAAAAATATGGACGATGCGCCTATAGTATCTATCCCTATTGGCAGTTATGGTACTCAATACACCACGGTACAAGATTTTGGGGTAGATGGCAACAGACAGCGTTTAGGCGGTGTTTTTTACAATGAGGGCGAAGGCATTGACTTTGGTAAAGGCTCAAAAAATCACATAATTAAGAATATTCACATCAAAGAAACGAATGGGGAGGCTATTGACATTGACGGCTCTGAAGACGTGTATATAGATAATATGTACATTGAAAACTGTAGTGGCAACGGTTTACATATATCAGACGGACAACCACCAAGATATTGCAATGTCAGTAATGTGACCGTTATTAACTGTGCTCATGGGCGTGGTCGTAGTGGGGATGCTCGTTCTGCTGGTGTCCTGCTTAGGGTGTCTAGTCTTAATGTTACTAACTTAATTATTAAAGATTGCTGGATAGGTATTCTACAAAACGGAACGTTAGTATCTAAAGACAAAAAAGAGCACACCAATATTACTAATCTACACATTTCAGGCAGTGCTAATCAAGATATTGTTGTAACAGCCGATGCGTCAGGTATGAACATCACTAACTTTATCATCAAAAGAGCAGCCACTAATGTATACCCAACGACAATTAAGGCAGATATAGGTAAGTCATTCATGCTGAGTAATGGTGATATAGAGGCAGCAGCACACATCTACATAGCAGGGAATGCAACTTCTGGTCGTAGAGGCGCAACCCTTAATAATATTATTGCCCCTAGTTGCACAATTGAGGTTAGGTCTTTTGGTCGTGGCGCTGAACCTTGGTCTTATGTGAGTATCGGTAATGGTTGTGTGTTCTCTAACATGACTCTATCTGCTTTGTACGGATTTAAAGTGTCAGGTGTGACGTGTGACAATATAAACTTAGCAGGGCAGTCACTTAACGGAATCATCAGTGGCAATATAGTGACGCAAAACATAATGACTGACACAGCAGTAGACGCTTTACGAAATATTATGATAACGAATAACCGAGTAGGTGTCGCTGTCGCGCCTGTACTGGTAAATAATATTTATTGCTTAACTATTGAAAATCTAGTGGGTTAGCGCAATCAGTTTAAAAAAACCTCATTCTTGAGGTTTTTTATTATCTAAATTTCAAATAAGAAGTATGTCAAACGACACACCATTTTGAGACATCTTCACATTAAAGCTGTTAGCGTTTTTACCAAAAGTCTGGGTAGCAGTCGTTAGTGCTGTATTTGGACTGATGCTGTATAGTGATATCAGCAAAGACGGAAAAATCGGTATTAATATATCTGTAATTACCAAATTTACAATTACAATCACCATTAGTATTTTTGGTAGTACGGTGCAGCGCATATAAAAATTTACGTTTATTATGCTTACAGCGCGATAACACACGGCATGATTATGCATGCAATCGCTCAACACCATAGCGTTGCTTAGTTTCATCATGAGCTACTTTGACTAGCAACTAACACTGACTACAGTGGATTTTCTGATTACTGATATCGCGTTTCGTCCAATCGTAGTAGCTAGAGGATACAATATCTAATACTTTACACATGCGGGCAATGCTAAAAAACTGCTGATTAGCTTCAATGTAAGCGTACTTCACGAGCTGTGTTTGGCAAAGTACGCGGTGAATTTTTTAGGATCCCTCTTTCCTCTTCAGCTACTTTAAGTTCCCGCTTTAAGCGCTTATTTTCGTCTAGTATAGCGATGAGATCAGGATCGTATTGCTTAGTACCGACAAACTTGCCTTCATTCGCTTTATGCTGCCAATTATATAATGTTTGCATGGCTATACCTAACTGCCGAGCCGTCGCACTCAGATTGCCTTTGTTGTCCGCTATCTTTTTGACAGCCTCTGCTTTGAATTCCGTACTGTAGCTCTACACTTTCTTGGTCATAATAAACTCCTCATTGAGTCGTTAGTTTACCAAGTTTAGTTGTACGGTTTTTTCAGTATAGCTCACATCTTAGAATAAATACCAAGGTTTGCTTCATAGCAGGTTTTTTTGTGTCTGGAATTTAAGCTTGGCGAGCGTTAGATTCTTTATTATAAGTTAACCATTTATAACTGCTTTAGATCTGCTAAAAGCTCCTCCATACTCTTATAGCGTTTCTCAACTCGCTTTGCTAATGCCTTATTCACTATATCTTGATACGGCTGATATGCTTCCGGTAACTTTGATATTGGCTTTTGACAATGTGCAATTGCCCAATCGTGCAACACTTCATTGCTTTTTTGTTCATCCATTTTAAATGGTCTATTACCTGTTACTATCTCAACCATCATTATGCCAAACGCATATATGTCGCTTTGCATAGTTGCACCCTGCCCTTGCCAGCGTTCAGGCGCTAGATAAGCGGGTGTGCCTGCGGGTTTATCACATTTAATCTCATTAAAACGCTGCGCTAAAGCAAAATCCGTCAGTAATAATCTTGGTGTCACTTTGCTATTCTCGGCATCATTGGGCGCAAAATCTTCTAGCAAAATATTGCTTGGTTTGATATCGTTATGTAGCCAGCCATGATGATGTAAACGAGCAATAAGACACGCGCTTTGTACGATGAGATGATATTTTTGCTTATTGGACATTATTTTATTTTGGCGTAAATAATGCGCTAAGCTGCCATTTTTATAATACGGCATGACCATAAAAGTCAGTCGATAAACGCTATCCAATACTTGCAAGCATGATTTGTAGCTGCTTAACAATGCTGGGGCAATAGATGTAGCATTATTTTGAAAGTGTTTTGATGTACTCAAAGTCTTTAAAACAGTAATCTCATGATTAAGATCATTAGAAAATGAGCTATTAACATTAGACAAGTCATCATCATTATCAGCGTTTAACGCCCATTTAATCATCACACAGCCAAACTGAGAATGCTCAGCACGTGTTAACCCTTGATAAACCGTTATTTTGTTATCCTGCTGCTGATTTAAAAACTGCTGACTAATACGTTGATGGGATACTTTATCATAACCTAATTGCGTGAGTGTAACTGCCAAGCTAGGTAGTATCTGTGCTGCTTGGTTGCGCAATTTTTGGGTTTTTGCTTCTGCTGCTGATATATTGCTATTACTATTCTTCATGGCACAGTCAAACCTTTATAACGTCGCTACCGTCTTATTAAACACTACATTCCTTTACTAATTATAGAGCCATTATGTCTGAATCAAATCCTGTATCTATCTTACCTGAACCATTACTTGATTTACTGACTCAGTATTTACAACAACAAGTGACACCGACTATTAAGATTGATCCGGCACAGCTGGCGTATCGTTGGGTTGGTGGACATACCGGTCATCTAGAACCGTTAGCGGTTAATTTGTTTTTGAGCTTGGAGGATTTGCACGGGATTGATACGCAAAAGGCAAAACTGGTACAAAATACACGCCAGTTTCTCAAAGGCTATCCGGCAAACCATGTATTAATGACAGGAACGCGTGGCGCAGGGAAATCCTCCTTGATTCGCGCCTTGCTGCAAGCTTATCATGCCGAAGGGTTGCGAGTGATTGAGATTGCCCGTGATGATTTATTGGTGCTTGATAAAATTCGCGCAGCGATTAATGCGCTACCAGCAGACAGTCAGTGTCGCTATGTGGTGTACTGTGATGACTTGGCATTTAATGGACAAGACGAGAGCTATCGCACGTTAAAGAGTGTGCTGGATGGGTCGCTCGACTCAGAGCAAGATAAGCTACTCGTCTATGCGACCAGTAACCGCCGCCATTTATTGCCGCAGTTGATGAAAGACAATGTTAATATTTATAATGGGCAGACTGATGAAGTTAACCCTTATGAAACTATTGATGAAACGGTATCATTATCTGACCGTTTTGGCTTATGGTTGTCGTTTTATCCGATGAATCAGCAAACCTATTTGCAAATCGTGCAGCATTATCTAGCCATTCAGCAAGGGCAGGCGGCAGCAAATAGTGAGAACGCAAACAAAGAGCTTGCCGAAGATATTAGAACCAACGCGCTACGCTGGGCATCAGAGCGTGGCGGACGTTCAGGGCGCGTGGCATATCAATTTAGCCGCTATTGGATAGGTCAAGCACAACTACAAGCGGCTGATAATTTATTATAAATTCTAAACATTATTCTTTAGCGGCTATTTTTTATTGTCGCGTGCAGAACCTAAGTACTGTATGCGGCTATTGATTTCATCTATTTTTTCCGCTGCTCCATTCACCATATATTGGGCAAAATCTACTGCCAACCACAGATTACCTTGATAGACATTTTGCGCATCTTGGCGAATATGTCCCATATTTGGGGTAGCACTTTGCGGATTATCAAAGCTCTGATAACGGGCGCTAAAGTGAGTAAGGATGAGATTAGTAATATCTGATTTTTGAGCAAATTCACCAACCTGCTGCGCACTACTGTGCATGGGATCGAATTCAGGATTTTTGGCTTGAATACGCGCTAACACTTCGGCAGTATAAGTTGCTTCATGAACCAATAAGTCCGCATTTTTGACGGTATCTGTCAGTAAGTTTGGATTGTCATTATCACCCGCTATAACCACCCGTGTACGCTGTTTCTCATTATCAACATAATCCTCTGAGCGCAACTGCTGACCGCTTGCGGTGGAAACATCTGCGCCTTGTTGTAGCTTGCCCCATAATTCACTGGCTTGGATACCATCTGCTATCAGCTTAGCCGTATTTAAGGTACGATGACTGATGGTCTGCGTGATAGTAAAGGCATGCGATGGCACACGATGCGATAATAGCGTGATGTCAATTTCAAACTGTTGTTGCGCATCTAGGCTAATCTTGACCTTACCATCTTGTTGGGATAATACTTCCTCAATTGCCATAAAGTGAATGGTAAAGGGAAAGTATAATTCAGTGGTTAAAGTGACAGCATCGAGCAGTTTAGCAATGGCTTTTGGGGCAATAAGCGTCAGCGGTGCACGCCGTCCGGACATCGCTGCACTCGCCAACAAACCGGGTAAGCCATAACAATGATCGCCATGCACATGGGTAATGCAAATGACTGCCAACTGATGCAAAGATAATTTGGTATGTAAAAGCTGCTGTTGCGTGCCCTCACCGCAGTCTATCAGTAGCCACGGACGCGCTTTTTTATGATGCTGAATAGTAGATGCGAGACTCTGCGGCTTAGATTTTGCTAGATAAGGATTCAGACATTCAATGGCGAGTGCGGTCACATTACGATGTTTGGTAGGCACACCCGCTGATGTCCCTAAAAAGGTCAGTTGTAGCATAGCTTATTATTCATTTTGTTTATTCATTTTTATTATGAGTGATGACGTGGGATTTATGACACATCACTTATGATACTTTGCACAAGAGGGTCTTGCCACCCTCAATAATTTGTCCACCGCTAGCAAAACACTGGTTGACCATCCGCGATTCATACGACTTCCAGCCGCCATAAAAGCTAGCGACACATAAGAAAGCCACCAACAGCTTTTGTGACCATGCTTTGATAGATACTTGCTGGGGATTTATTGGCGGCTCTACCAAAGGATTAGGAGCTTTAGGGTCAAGCTTATCGTGTTCAGTCATCACGTTACCTTTTATGCGTCATCAGTTATTTATGCGTTGTCAGTTATGAGGCAGTATTTATGAGCCAACATCATACCAAAAACAGCCACTGTTAATTAACAGTAACTGTTTTTAGAATACATAAACCTGTGCGTTAAATATCAACCATTCCATTAGAAATGAAGACTGCCACCTTTGGCTTCCGCACGTTTAAAAGCGGCACGTTCTTGACAGCGGTTTAGCCAATTTAATAAATTAGCATATTTTACCTTGTCTAAGCCTTTGCCTGCATTGGCAGCGACCACCGGCACATACATCTGAATATCAGCCGCACTAAAGGCTTCGCCTGCGAACCAATGATTGTCTTGCAACTGCTGCTCCATCATCGTCAGCATTTTGGTTAAATTACCTTTAATCACACTGTTTTCAACTTGTCTACGAATGGCTCTACTAATGGGTCTTATCAGCATTGGTGACTTTGCAACCACTTTGGTAAACACCAAACGCATGACCAACAACGGCATCACTGAAGCTTCAGCAAAGTGCAGCCAAAAAGTGTACGCCTCCCATGCCGCTTCGTTGTCATCAGCAGGCTTAAACTGCTTCTCTGTATCATAATGCTTGAGCAGATATTCAATAATGAACCCAGACTCAACTATTGCGCGATTATCTACTTCTAATACTGGCGCATGACAGAGCGGATGGATTTTTTTTAAACTCTCTGGCGCTAAATAAGCTTTATTACGCTCATAGCAAGTCAGTTTGTAGTCTACTTCCAGCTCTTCTAACAACCATAAAATACGAAACGAGCGTGAATTTTTTAAATGATGCAAATGTAACATAAATAATCCTAGTCATAAGTAAGCGTAAACAAAGAAAGACGATGCCATTGCTAATGATAATAGCGCACTTACCTAACCTTTAACACAGCCTGCAACCGCAACCGTTACGAAAAATAATGTCTGTCGGGTCAATATTAGCTCTATCAAAGCTTAGCTAAACTGACCTCAATATCAATACTACCGCACTTCTACACAAACGTATTTTACTTGGAATACAATTAATTAATCTTACGCTTCATCTACTCTCTTTCCTGTTGTTTGTTTTGTGTTGATGGCGGCGCATTTTGTGAAAACGATGCGCCACTAATACGCCTTTAATACGGCGATTTTTGATACGGTGACGTGGTGGAAAGCCCTCAATTTGTAGATCCTCATAAGACCGTAAACGGTCGTCGCGCTTGCGAGCCAAATAACTCAGCGTACTATCAATAATCATAATAAATAGCGCAGTAAAAATCATACCGTACATCAATAATGACCCTGATTCTTCCACGTTTTGATGCAAAATAGTGATGGAAAATATAAATAAAAATACGGGTTCGAGATAACATAAAGTACCAAATAATGAAACCGGTAGCTTACGACTGGCTACCATCGTCAGCCACATCGCAGCAGTACTGACAATCCCTAATAGAGGTAATAAATACCAAAGCTTACTGGCGTGTAATGCCATGCTAAAGCCACCGCTACTGTAAAGCACTATTAAGACGATAGGTAACAGTAGCACCAAATCAGACAATAAGCCCGTAATAGGCGGTACAGCTAATTTGCGCCGTAAGAGATAATAAGGCGGATAGCCCAAACACACAAACAAGGTCGCCCATGATATCGAACCATATTGAAAAACATCATAAGCAATGCCGACAGCCGCACATAACGTCGCTATCCACTGCAAACCACTCATCTTTTCATGATAAAAAAAGCGTCCAATGATAATCATGACCAATGGATATAAGAAATAACCCAACGTCACATCAAGACCTAAGCCGTTAACAGGTCCCCACATAAATAGCCAAAGTTGCCCTCCTAAAATCGGAGTCGGCAATATAAATAATAGCCACTCTATTGGGGTTTTTAATGTTTTTAGGTAATCAAAAGTATGCTGCCATTGTTTTAAAAAGCTCACTAATAAAATAATACTAATCAGCATCATAACTATCCGCCACGCCGCTACCTGCGTGCCCGACAATGGCTGTAAAAATAGCCCGAACAAAAATAGTAATGAGAATAGAAAATTTGATATGACTGCTGCGGCAATTCCTTGTACGGTTTGGTTAGTAGTTAGCATAAAAACAGCCTTTAGACGTCGTTTTTAGAAATAGATTTTAGAAAGTACTTTTAGAAAGTGCTTTTAAAAAACATTCTGTAAAAATAGATAATATCAGCCATCATTCATTAAAAAATAAAAGCCTCAGACGATAACGTCTGAGGCTTTTTTGGAAAAATACTTTTATGACAATGCTAATGCAATACTTACAATAAATTATCTCAATTTATATCGGTATGAGCTTACATTCAGACACTTATTCTGCGTCAGTATTAACGCTATCTACGTATTCCTGACCTTCTACCTCAAGGATACCCTCTTCTTGAAGCGCATCGACTAATTCATCATCACTATCAGTTTCTTCATGCTCAACGCATGCCATAGCGACCAACTTTTCATCCTTTGACAGACGAATCAAGGTGACACCTTGAGCGTTACGACCGCTACTGGCAACATGTTCAACCGGTGTACGTACTAGGGTGCCTTTGTCTGATATCAAGATGATATCGTCTTCAGGATTAACATTAGTGGCACGTACTAAAGCACCATTACGCTCGCTGGTTTTAATCGCGATAACACCGCCACCGCCACGATGTTGGGTATTAAACTCTTCAATAAAGGTACGTTTACCAAAGCCATTTTCACAAGCAATCAGGATTTCGCGGACGTTATCTTCAATGACTACGAGCGACTTGATAACCTCGTCAGCAGCTAGGCGCATACCGCGCACACCTTTTGCCGTACGACCTATTGAACGTGCATCATTCTCATCGAAGCGAATGGCTTTACCACTTGACGCAAACAGCATCACGTCTTGCGTGCCGTCGGTAATATGAACGCTAATCAGCTTATCACCGTCTTCTAAACCAATGGCAATCAAGCCGTTAGAACGAATAGTAGCAAACTTCTCAAGCTCAACGCGTTTCACCGTACCATTAGCCGTCGCAAAGAATACGAAATGACCGGTCACTTCTTCAGTCGTTTGCGGTATCGGTAAAATAGCCGTGACCGACTCATCACCGGTAAGCCCGATAAGATTGACTAAGGGACGACCGCGTGCGCCGCGACTGGCAATCGGCACTTCAAAACCACGTAAACTAAACACGCGACCTGTATCTGTAAAACAAAGCACGGTAGCGTGCGTTGAGGTCACAACCAAATGATCGATGACATCGTCTTCTTTCATCGCGGTTGCAGACTTGCCTTTCCCACCCCGTTTTTGCGCCGTATAATCATCGATTGGTTGCGTTTTTGCATAGCCGGTACGCGACACGGTCATCACGACCGTTTGCTCAGGGATTAAATCTTCACGACTAAAGTCAGTACGTGAATCAATAATATCCGTACGACGCTCATCACCAAAATTATCACGAATCTCAATCATCTCATTAGAAATGATGGTCATCAACTTATCAAAATCACCAAGAATAGATTCTAAATGAGCAATTTCACGTAATAAATCTTGATATTCTTCGGTCAGCTTGTCTTGCTCAAGACCCGTTAGACGATGCAATTGCATCTCTAAAATGGCATTCACCTGATCGAGTGATAAGCGATAGCGCTCGATACCATCAGTGCCATCGTTAATTAAGCCAAACGGTGCTTTTGGATCTTCACCTTCGATAAAATCAGGACGTACCGATTGGCTACCTGCTGCCGTGAGCATGGCTTGAACGCTACCTGAGCCCCAAGTGGTATTTAATAAATTTTCACGTGCCATCGCGCGACTTGCCGACACTTTAATCGTCGCAATAATCTCGTCAATATTAGCCAACGCAACCGTCAGACCTTCGAGTAAATGACCGCGCACACGCGCTTTATTCAGCTCATAAATAGTGCGACGTGTGACCACTTCTTGACGGTGACGCACAAATGCCGCAATCAATTGACGTAACGTTAATAATTTTGGCTGACCATTATCGAGCGCCACCATATTAATACTAAAACTAGATTCAAGTGGCGTTTGTAAGAATAAATTATTAACGATAACTTCAGCCGTTTCGCCACGACGCAGGTCAATGGCAATACGCATACCGTCTTTATCAGACTCGTCACGAATCTCACTTATACCTTCTATTTTCTTATCACGAACCAATTCAGCAATGCGCTCAATGAGTTTGGCTTTATTGGTTTGATACGGTACTTCAGTAAAAACAATGCGTTCACGGTCACGATTGACACCGGTATCTGTCATCGGCTCAATATGGTAACGACCACGGATATGCAGACGACCTTTACCCGTACGATAGGCATCTACAATACCCGCTCGACCGTATATAATACCGCCTGTAGGGAAATCTGGACCTGAGATATGGGTCATCAACTCTTCAGCAGAGATTTGCGGATTGCTAGCGTAAGCCAAACAGGCATTGATAACTTCGGTCAGATTATGCGGCGCCATATTGGTCGCCATACCAACGGCAATACCAGTCGCACCATTAATCAATAAATTTGGCACACGCGCTGGCATGACACTGGGCATACGCTCAGAGCCGTCGTAGTTGTCTTCCCAATCGACGGTATCTTTATCCAAGTCAGCAAGCATTTGATGGGTCAGCTTGGTCATACGCACTTCGGTATAACGCATCGCTGCCGGTGGATCATCGTCAATCGAACCAAAGTTACCTTGACCATCAACCATGGGATAACGCAGGCTAAAATCCTGTGCCATACGCACAATCGCATCATACACTGCACTATCGCCATGAGGATGATACTTACCGATAACGTCACCCACTACACGCGCCGATTTCTTATACGGCTTATTGTAGTCATTCGACAGCACATGCATGGCATACATCACGCGGCGATGTACTGGCTTGAACCCATCACGCACATCAGGCAGCGCGCGCGAGACAATCACGCTCATCGCATAATCCAAATAGGATTGTTTTAATTCTTCGACGATGCCAATAGGACTGACCGATTCGCTCATATACCTTCCTTCACTCGCCTCCATCTCCTACCGTTTTACGTCTTAGCTAGCATTAATATGATTGTTAACCATAATCTTTATAGTGATACATAAATAAAGCAGCATAACTATGCAGCGATTATCGAGATATCAACTATAAAAAAGCACTACTAAGGGTGCAAAACAAAGGGGAAATGGCGATACTGTTTTTGTTAAAAGTAATGTTGAATAAAAGAGGTTATTTTAACACAAATTTGCTTATTTAGGGGCATTTGCGCGTCATTCGCCGCAAAGGAGATTTGACGTTTAGGTCTAATATTGTAGACCATCTAGGCGTATTTACTAATTAGTGCTGTCTAGCATTATTTATTGTCTACAGCCCCAATATTAATCCCCAGTAATAAGAATAAAGCTATCTTTTTCTAAGCATTAGATTAAACCTTTATCTATAAAAAATGGCACCCTAATGGATGCCGTTTTTTGATTGCGCTTTTTTAACGCTTAAAACCTATTCAACTTAAGATTTTTTAAATTCTTGATCAAAGAATTCGCGTGTTGCTTGCGTACAAGCCGTGCTGACATGAGTGCCATGATAGGTTCTTAAAATCGCAGCGCCTGCACCTTGCTCGGCTTGTTGTGCCGTACCACCATTATTTATGACATTCTGGTAAGCAGCGGCGTATTCTTGTCCCACTGTGCCAGCAAACTTGGCTTGCACATTATCAAGGACTGTCTGAACGTTCCATGCGTTCATAGACGCTTTTCCAATCAGCGTTAATGTGGTTCTGTCTTTATTAGACCCATCAACGTCCAGCACAGTCACATTTATTTGAGCGGCTGGGTTTTGAGCATTCGCACCCTGCAATATTTTTGCCATTGAACTGGTATTTAAATCATAAAAGACCGATGGATCTTGATTGCCACCACAAAGCAGCGTGGGTATCTTTGGCACATAACCACGTAAATCATTGACCTTTAAAGTTTTACGTAATTCATTTTGCGGATTTAAAGCAGGAAAGGCTCTACCGTTCTGCGCCAATAAATCATCAGGATTCTGTAGCGCATCGATGACATAAGCGGCACGAAAATCAGTTTGAATCAGATAATTACTACTGTCAAATCCAACTGAAGCGAAAGGTAAAGAACTTGCTGGTAAACCATCAAGCACAGGAGAGTTTGTCGGCTTAGCTTGGAACAAGGCGGTTAACGGCAATTTTCCTGCCAATACTAAATCTTCAAAGCTTAGCGCATTGGGTAATTTAGTATTGGCGTAATTACCGGCAAAAATCTCTGTTGGATTGTTATAAATTTTGTTATTTGCTTTTTGTAGGCTAGTGGCCAATAAAGGCGCAAAAGCCGTCGAGCCAATACTCACATTACCTGTAAAAATAGCATCGCCAAAGGCTGCCAAGGCGTATGGACCCGAAGAAGGGGCAATAGCAGTGATTGGTTTGTTCTGCTGCTCTAACAGCCGCGCGGTCGCCATAGTGACGTGTCCACCTTGCGAATAACCTGATAGGAACAGCTTGCCTGAGTCATTAACCTTAGTATAGGTGGCATTATTAGCATTTCTCTGCTGATTGATAGCGGCACGTGCCGTATCTAACGCGGTGACCATTTCTGTAGATTGCTGCTTAGCATTGAGGTACGGATGATAGTTCAGATCAGAGCTATCATAACCGGCATAGTTAGGCGCGACGACTATGTAGCCTTGCGCGGCAAAGTTTGCGGCTATCATGGTTGCTTCTATTTCCGCAGGGTTCTGTGCATTGCCCACTTGTGTAAAATCAAATTTTTGCTCAGTAGTAGTTTCATGCGCATATAGCAGTATCGGGCGGTCGCCCTGACATTCAGCCGTATTGCCACTAGGTATCATCAGCGCGGCTGTGGCATTGGTCGGCTCATTTGCCGCCCCTTTGGTTTGATAACCAATCTTTTCTACTGTCACCCCACATTTCGCAGCGGGTGTGATGGCTTTGCCAATCGTCGAGGCTTCTAACAATTCTTGATCTATTTGAATAGGCGTAAAAGTGGCGATAGACTGAGGGGCATTAATAGACGTGTTAGGCGTGTCATTATCATCGCCACAACCCGCCAGTAGTAATGCACTGGCAACCGCTACTGATAGCAGGCAGCGCGACATAACGGGCGTATTTATTAGATTTATCGGAGAAAGATGATTCGCTTGCTTAGCGACCTTAGTATTCGTCTTAGATATAGTCATGAATGCCATCCTTAGCAATAATATGAGCGTTTTTTAATATTATCAGTAAACCATAACGGTAATATTTATGTCTTATACCTTACTGGTTATACCGTAAAATGTTATCAAAAGATACTACAAACTACGGAAGCAAAGGTCACCTTATAATAAAAGGTCATCCTATAATATTCTCCGCGTAGCGTGATTCACATTCTTGGTATTTTTTTGACAACCTGACAACCTGACGTTTTCGGTTATAGTGGACAAAATATTTCTAACCGCTACACTAAGCACGGTTTAAAATAAGCCACTATTATACAAGCAACAACTATATAGGCATTTATGTTCATGGACATCGTTTTAGCTATCGTCTGGATTTTGGCAATGGTACTTTATAGCTTTTCTAGCGATTATGCCGTCCACTTTCCCAATCACAGCCATCGTGCTCTACCTTTGGTACGCTGGGGTTCGTTATTCATGGCGATGGGACTATCTGCTTATTTAGCGCAAGCGTATCAAGCCAACTTACAAGGGTCGGGTATGTGGATATTTCTTGTCGTGGTATTTATCATTATCACCTTATCCAAACTCACATTTAAATGGCTCATCAATCGACAACGCTCAACTGATATTGCTTAAAGTAAACTTCCTTAGAATAAAACTACTTAGAGTCATATTGCTTAGAGAATGTTATTCACTTAATCCTCGTAAAGACAGTGTAAAACCTTATGCAAATGGATAATAAAGACAGTCAAGCGCCAGATGTCATAGCGCAAAAAGACCAACGTAGCGACCGCAGCTTTGATACGATTGCCGATCATTTTGAAAAAAAAGTCTATGGCGGTTTAAAAGGTGATATTCGGTTAGCCGTATTGCGCCGTGATATTTTTGCTTATGTTAACCAAATGAGCCAAAAGCTAGGGCGACCGCTACATATTTTAGATGTTGGTGCAGGGCTTGCACAAATAGCGATTGAGCTTGCCGCTCAAGGACATACCGTGGTAGTGAATGATATCTCCGCTAATATGCTAGCTAAGGCGAAAGTCAGTGCAGAACAAGCGCAGGCGACAGAAAATATAAGCTGGTACGTATGCCCTTATCAACAGCTCGAAGAACAACTTGCCGCTGAAAACGTCGAGAAGTTTGACTTAATATTGTGTCATGCGTTACTTGAATGGCTGGCAGAACCAGTAGCCGTCATGGACTTTTTTGATAAACATCTGACTGATAATGGGGCGCTGTCGTTATGCTTTTATAACCCTGCAAGCTTTGATTATCGTAATTTGATAATGGGAAATTTTAACCTTCTCGATACCTTGCTTCATAAAGACGACAATCAAGCCGACAATAAAAAAAGCTTGACCCCGAATCATCCGGTAGCCAAGCAAGAAGTAGAATCGTGGTTACAGCAGCATCATTATCAAACACTACTGACTAGCGGTCTGCGCGTCTTTCATGATTACTCACCACTCAAACGTGGCGGTCATAATGACCCCGAAGCCGTGATTCGGATGGAGCTGCGCTACTCACAGCAAGAGCCTTATAAATGGTTAGGGCGCTATTTGCATATTTTGGCAAGTCGCTAGGGTTAAATCGTAATCGCTTGTATTAATAATTAATTATGACCTATCATAATCTGACCATGTGGTGGCGTTGATATTTTTTTCATCGAAAACCACTACGTGTTTCAGCATCGGTAAGATACCAATACGCGAGCCAACCTCATGATTATGATGGCTAGACACTAAAGCCAATACCGTCTGCCCATCGTCCAGTTGCAAACGATAGAGATAATTTGCTCCGCGAAAAACACGCCCAATGACCAATGCCGTCTGCGTACTGTCATCATCGTGAATGACATCGTCAGGGCGTACCAACACCTTAATAGGCGTGCCATTAGGATAATCATAATCGCAATACTGTGGCTGCCCTACCTCATCATAGCATTCCATACGCCGATAAATATCACCAAGCGCAGTCTCGACATGACCTTCTTTAATCACGCCATCTATCATCGCGCCTTCACCAACGAACTCGGCAACGAACGGACTGACTGGCTCGTGATATAGCTCGGTCGGGGTTGCCCACTGTTCCAATTTTCCTTGATGCATCACGCCGACTTTATCCGCTAATGCAAAGGCTTCGTTTTGATCATGAGTGACCAAAATTGCGGTAGTATTAGTACGTTTCAAGATATCGCGCACATTCATGGCAAGTGATTCACGCAGCACCACATCAAGATTAGAAAACGGCTCATCAAGGAGTAATAACTGAGGTTTTGGGGCTAATGCTCGTGCTAAAGCAACACGCTGTTGTTGACCCCCTGACAGTTCCGATGGGCGCTTATCGGCATGTTCAGACAACTCAACGAGACTTAACATTTCAGCTACCCGCGCTTTTTTATCAGCAGCCGACCATTTATTAAGCCCAAACGCAATATTCTTCGCCACGCTTAAATGTCCAAACAGCGCATAGTCTTGAAATACCATACCCATGCCACGTTTAGCAGGAGATACCGCATAGGATTTGCTGGTGGTCTTTTCTGTTAAGCACTGTTCATTTAGCGTAATAATACCCAAACGCGTCGGCTCTAAACCCGCAATTGCTCGTAACGCCGTAGTTTTTCCACAGCCGCTATAACCTAAAAAGCAACCAATCTCACCTTGCTGTAAGGTTAATGACAGTCCATTCACCACTGTTGTATCGTCATAGCCCACTACCAAATCTTGCACGCTAAAATAAGGCTTATCAGTAACGAGCACTGTAGGATGTTCTGTATGGCTGTTGTCTTGTTGGGGTATATTAATATTGTTATCCTGCTGATTTTTGGTCTGTTTATTTCGCGACTGACGGTCTTGTGTGCGATTATTTTGAGTATTCGGTACTAATAGTATTGGCGTAGGTAGTATTGGCTCAGGGGGTACTTTTTGAGTATCAAGCCGAGCATTACGCTTGGTTGAATGTGCATCTGCTTGGTCTGTGGAGTCGTTCATAAGGTCAGTATACATAGACGTTACCAATAAGCGATTAATGAATAGAACGATAAAAATAAGGTCGTGCTCAGTATTATTGTACTAGATAAGGAGATATTAACAGCGTTGGCTAGCCATTTTTGTCACTTTGACGCAGCAATACCCATACTGGAATGAGACCGACCAGCACAATGAGTAAGCTTGGCAATGCAGCCCGCGCCCACATACCTTCACTGGTCATCTCAAACACCCGCACTGCCAACGTATCCCAACCTTGCCGACGCGTCATTAAAGTAATCGGCATCTCTTTCATGACTTCAACAAATCCCATTAATAAAGCGGTTAGCACACCGGGGCTCAGTACCGGAAGTACCACTTGTCGCCAACGTTGCAAGGCGCTATCGCTAAGCAATTTAGCAGCGGCTTCTTGATTGGCAGTCAAGCGCTGTAATTGGCGATCAATCGGCTGAAAGCTAACGGTCATAAAACGCGTGGCTAATGCCAAAAGCATCACCACCACGCTACCTGACAGCACTTGATGCGAAGTAATGCCAAAATCAATCAGTTGATTGTCGAGCCAAGCAATCGGAATAAATACGCCAACCGCTAATACCGTACCCGGCACCACATAACCTAAATTGGCTAAGGTGGTCATTAGCTTAGTGGATTTATCAGGATATTGGCGTTTAATCCACGCAATAATAATGGCAAGCACGGCAATAAATAACGTCGTCATACTCGCCAGCAATAGACTGTTCATGACAAAATCAATATAACGCTCATCAAAATCTTGCCGAAAATTTATCGCTGTCCAATAAAGCAGTTGTAAAAAGGGCACTAAAAAGGCAATCAAAAACACCACGGTACATAACAATGTCATCGCAAATTTAGCACGTTTACTGGTTTCAAAGCGACGATTACTGCCTTGCGACACGGCATTACCGCGCTTTGCTTGCCAATACTGCTCAAACAATACTACGATAAATATCACCCCAATCAGCAAGGCGGCTAACTGAGCGGCAGTGGTTAAACTAAAAAAGCCAAACCATGCTTTATAAATAGCCGTCGTAAAGGTATCGACATTAAATACCGATACTGCACCAAAATCCGCCAGCGTTTCCATTGCCGCCAGTAATAATCCACCAATGACCCAAGGCAGCGCTTGCGGTAACGCCAAACGAAAAAATACTTTACTACGACTCAATCCCAGCATTTGACCCGCTTCCATCGCTCTTCTGCCTTGAGACAAAAAGGCTTGACGCGCCAGTAAGTAGACATAAGGATAAAACGCTAGCGACAATACGATGCCTGCGCCCCAGACATTACGCACCGACGGAATGGCGGTAGTAATACCAAAATCACGCAGACCCGTTTGCAGGGGTCCACTAAAATCAACAATCCCTATCGTGACAAAAGCCAGTACATAAGCGGGTATCGCTAACGGCAACATCAGTGCCCACGTAAAAAAGCGCTGACCGGGGAAACGATACATACTCGTCACCCATGCCAGCGCCGTACCAACCGTACCAGAGATTACCATGACCATCAGTAATAATATTGCCGTATTTTTGAGCACTTGCGGCAAGATATACTCGCGCATGTGCGTCCAAATATCGGCTACCGGCTGTGTCCATGACAGCAGCACGATTAAAATCGGTACGAGCATAAACAACGAAATCAGTCCTAAGACTGATTTCGAGATAATGCGTTTACTAACCGTATAATCCTGACTGACAACACTGCCTTCTTTGACCGTATTATTTTGACGAAAAGATAGTTTTGGCATTGTCATCATAAAATTATTACCATATCAGACACATAAAAGACCATATTATAGTATGTTTATCTGAACTATTTTAGCGGATTATTTATAGCCCGCTTTATCCATCATTTGAATGGCTTGGGTTTGCAACGCACCAAATTTTTGCACGCTGATACTATCTTGTTTAAATGGACCCCAAGATCTAAGCAGCTCAGATTCATCAATCCCTTCTTTAACCGGATACTCTTTATCCGAGCTGGCATAGAGACCTTGTGCTTCATCAGAAGATAGCCATTCCATTAATTTAAGCGCGCCATCTGGATTGTCAGAATTGGCAATCACGCCAGCGCCTGAGATATTCACGTGCGTACCTGTGGTGTCTTGGTTTGCCCAAAATATTTTCACTGGGAAGCCAGGTTTTTCATCAAGCAGGCGACCATAGTAATAGCTGTTAGCGATACCTACTTCACACTGACCAGCGGCAATTGCCTCTAACATATTGGTGTCATCACTAAATACATCTGTCGCTAAGTTAGCCACCCAACCACGAATCACTTGTTCGGTTTTTTCCGCACCTAAATTTTCAATCATACTAGCAACCAGTGACTGGTTATAGACCGCTTTTGATGAACGCAAGCACAGTTTGCCTTTCCATTTTGGATCCGCTAAATCTGCATAGGTTGATAACTGTGCCGCATCCACTTTACTTGGATCATAAAAAATAGTACGCGCACGTAATGACAGACCCGTCCACATCCCTTTGGGATCACGATATTTAGCTGGCACGTTAGTCTCTAAGATAGTAGAAGAAACAGGTTGCAGTAAGCCTTGCTCTGCCGCTTGCCATAAATTACCCGCATCAACGGTCAACAGCATATCGGCTGGCGTATTCTTGCCTTCTGCTTCTAAGCGCGCCATGAGCGGACCCGTTTTATCCGTCACCAGCTCAATTTTTACACCTGTTTCTGCAGTATATTTATCTAATAATGGCTTGATTAACTGCTCATTACGTGAAGAATAAATAGTAACCACTTGGTCGCTGTCAGTTGTTGCAGCACCGTCAATAGCTGCGTCTTGCCCGGCTACAGGTGCTTTAGCATCCGCACCTTGCTCAGGCGTTTCGGCTTTATTACAACCTACCAAACCCAACATCAAGCTAAATACAGCAACAGATAAGCTCGCTTTGATAGAGCGATTAAAAGATAGAGGTGCTGCAACCGCATTTAACGACATGGTTTTCTCCATAATAAATAGGGCAATAAATAGATGAGATAAAACGAAAGAATCAGCTACTGACCGATAAGAAAAACTGAAAACATTCAGATAAGTACAGGCTAAAAACTCAAAGCAATATACTAATAGAAATGATATTAGTTATCAATACATTTATCAAAGATAGTCACTTTCCTCATGCTACTGTTTTTCTCAACCTGTTATTTATAGTTACTGTTTTTATAGTTACTGTTTAGAGATGCGCCCATGCTATACGTAAAGTTAATGCTATTAATGAATGAAAGATTTTTAAAGCGTGCTGTTTAATAACCGCTATTTAACAACCGCTGTTTAGTAACCAATGCCCCAAAATGACATTGACTGCCGTCTCAGTTCTCAGTACTCGACTGCCGATATTGACTGCCTGACAACCTTGTGCCCCGAACAAATCAATCTCGTAATCAATCCAACCGCCTTCAGCACCAATACACACTACGCTTGGCAATACTGTCTTTGTTTGCCCCTCTGTTAACGCTAAAAATGATTGCGATTGTGATTGCAACAAGGCTAGCTGTTGTAAATATTGCATGAGCGACAATTCACTATAAGGATGAGCCACTATAGCGTGCCCAGTAATTAAGCTTGCCAACTCATCTTCAACAAAAGGCTTAAAGCGTTTTTGTAAGGTGATGCGCGGTGCAACCGTATCAACCCCTTGTTGCAAACCTTCTAGCACAAATTCGTCAAGTCGCGCGAGCAGTGGACTTTGCCAATAACTTTTTTGCGTGCGGTAACTATTAATAAGAACGATATCACGCACACCAAGCGCGGTCATATCCATAATCAATCGGCGTAATACTTTCGGGCGTGGCAATGCCAAAATGACGGTGACATCCAACTTTGCAGGAGGCTGTTTGGATAAGTGAACCTCACGTAAATCAATACTATCTTCTGATATTTTATCAATGACGGCAGTACCAAGTTTACCGTCAAGCTGACCAATTTTGAGTGTGTCGCCTACTGTTGCATCCAATACTTTCTGAATATGTTCTATTTGACTGGGCGCATCAATATACGCAAAAGGTAAGGAAAAATGGGTAGCTGGTAATAAAATACAATTCATAGGAATGGTTTACTTAAAGTGAAAGAGTGCTAATCGTGGAAATTATTTATCAACTATTTATTCATCAATTATTAATAGTAGCAAATTGTTTAATAACTTCTTCAATAAGGGTTAATTGCTGGGTAAGTGCTGATTGCTGTTGCGCTGCCAGTTGTGCCCCTGCCTGCCCTGCCAACTGAGCAATATGCGGGTGACTGAGCCAAAATTGCAGCTGCTCATAAATAAGCGCCACATCATCAGTGTCCGACACAGGCTGCATAAATTTTGACTTATCCTGCTCAGAAAAAGGCTCATCAACCTGTTCATCAGACCCACCATTAAGAGTTATCGCCTGATAAAAATTATTATACGGCTGATACAACGCACCCACGCCAGCCAGCATATCCACGACCACTTGGCAAGACTGTGTATAGCGTCCCATTAATATCGGCGTCGCCACACTCGCAGGCTCAACGGGATTATGACCACCAATATCTACCAATGAGCCACCAACCAGTGCCACATCAGCTAAGGCAAACCACGTCATCAGCTCGCCCATACTATCTGCTAAATACACTTGCGTCTGCGCGTGAATGGCGTCTTGATGACTGCGCCTTACCATTTTTAAACCTGATTTTTGGATAAGTGCGGCAACTTCATCGAAGCGTTCAGGGTGCCTTGGCACGATAATTAATAAGGTTTTACTATGTTCAGGTATCGCTAACAGTTGCTGCTGCCATGCCAGCGCAGTATCTTCTTCACCGCTATGGGTACTGGCTACTACCCAAATAGGACGATTTAACTCTCCTAAATCAACGTCTATTATTTTTTCATTGGCAATTTTCGGCTGCGTAATGTCCGTGATAACTGATTTTTGGGTATTAATATCCGTTATTTTAGGGGCATTAATGACCCATTTTAGTGAGCCTGCCACTTGAACATGCGAGCTTTCAGCGCCCAGTTGTTGAAAACGTTGCGCCGATTCTTCATCTTGCGCAATGATTAACGTCAGATTTTGCATCATACTTTGGCTTACGGCACTGATTTTTTGATAACGTTTAAAAGATGCTGCCGATAGCCGACCATTGACCAATATACTGGGAATATTTTGTTGCGCGAGGATGGTTAAAATATTTGCCCACAGTTCAGTTTCGACAAACAAAGCGGCAATAGGCTGTACATGGGCTAAAAATTTCTCAATAACTGCAGGGCTGTCTACCGGCACATAACTGTGGCTCATACGCCCTTGAGCAATATCCTCTGCGAAACGGCTAGCACCGCGCGCAAAACCAGTCTGGGTAGTATTGGTCAGCCAAATCTGATATCCCTGCTGTAATAATTTATCTAACAACGGCGCAACGGTATTGGTCTCACCCAATGAGACGGCATGACACCAAATGACTCTGTTATTGTTATCCTTATCGTTATTAGCAGTAATTTTATTACTTGGACATGGCGGATAATATTTACCAAAACGCTGTGCCACTTCTTGCTGATAGTTAGCACGCTGATGCGAGCGTTGCCAAACTTGCAGGCGATATAATGGCTTTAACAGGCTAATAATTAGTCGATAATATAAAGGAGGTATACTGATTGCGCGCTTGGTTATCGGAGTAGACATGGTTTTTATAGTACCGCTCATTGACTTATTTATAGGTGACGTTTTCATTAAAAAATTTTAATAACGACGTTTAAAAAATAGCGTTTAAAAATAGTATTTATACAAAAATAATTAATAATAAAGCGCCGACAACAATAGCCGCTATCAAAATCTGATAACGCTTAAAGCTATGTTCTTCTTGCTGACGGGTGATGATTAAGCTTTGTGCTTGTTGCCATTGTGCCATCACCTCAGTCGCCTCGATATGACCATTTTCAGCAGCTTGCTCAAGCCAGTATTTGCCATTATTCATATCTTGTGGCACACCGACTGCTTGATAGTACATTTTACTGAGTAGACGTTGAGCACGACTGTCTTTTTGGTTAGCCGCTTGCTTCACCCAATCGACGCCAATATCTTTAGCTTGTTCAGTGTCCGCGGTCAACCCCTCTGCTAGCAGCTCATACATCGCAAGGCGCAGCATCGCAGCAGTATGACCAGCCGTTGCAGATGTTTCTAACAAGTCAAGTGCTTGCTGCCGTGCGGCTTGATGGGAAACTGAAAACACCACTTGGGCGCGCGGTTTATGTTGCTTGGCAATATGCTGTTCAAACTGATCAAGAATTTTGCACGCTTGTTGATAATCACTATGACCTGCTGTTTGGTTAACTTCTATCTCATTAAGCTCAGTTAGCAATTGCGTAAAAACCTCTGGCGTTGGTGGCACTGATTTTAATGGTGTTGTCTGTGTTTGGAAAGGCAAATCTGCTGCTGGGGAACTATTTATAACTTCTTCTTTTATTAGCACTGGTGATGCCGTTTGCAACACCGTACTAGAGGAATTATCATCAACGATATCAGTCGTAATGGCAGTAGCTGCTACGTTATTACTGGCTTCGACTATTGTTGGTTGATGGCTGGTTATAGCAGTTGATGATAATTTTGATGACGATGCGGCTTTTGCCTGTTTATTAGCAATATACTCTGCCGTATTAACGACCGTCTGGTTTGTATTTAAGTGTTCAGTGACTAATGTTGTATTAATTGGTGTGGATTTAACGGGCGATGTATTAATCGCGGTATTTACCGGAGTAGATGCTTCTTTCTTTGATACGTCATTCTTTGTAGCCATCATGCCAGAGGACGGCAATAATTCAGTGACCGCTTGATACAATCCACTGGCAACTTGCCCACCCATTACCGCAGAAAACTGCCTGTCAATATGACCAAATAAGCGCATTCCTATCGGCTCTAATGCGAAAAATAGTGGGGCAACTTTTTTACTTTTGATATCATTAGCAGAAGCGTCACTATATAACACTGCCATATGCTGATAAAAATCATCTACTCCCAACGGTAACTCAGGATAGCGCAACCGCATTTCAAATTGACCATACCAATGAGGCGTATCTTGCCATTGCTGTGCCAAAACGCGTCCCGCATAAAATGCTAAAAACACTAACAGATTACGGAGACGCTCATCACTCAATAAAGCCTTTTCATCCCACGTATGAGACCTAATCAACTCACGACGTATCTGTGTTAACAGCGTATCAACCCGTTGCAAACTATTCAACGACTCATCTAACTCGCAGTCGCGCAGCGCCATTTCATAGGCAATACCACCCGCAATCGAACGATGCCCTAAAAAATCTTGCCAATACCCTTCTGCCATATAATCGAGTGGCGTTTTAGGTAAGGACGTTGCAGTCATCATAGTCATAAAGTAGGCGAATCCTTTTATAATATAAGTGCGCAGTCGTTAAGTAACGCCGTCGATAAGCTACCAAAAATAATTACTATAAATAAAGCAGTTACCTTAACCTAAAATCCAAATGGCTACAATAAAGGACTAAATAAACGCACCACATTATCAAATAAACGCTCGTAATTACTGCGCTGTTGCCATTCTTCTAATCCTAAAAAACGACAGCTGTGTAAATAGGATTCCTGACAGTCAGCCACTTGTGCGACCATTGCTGGTGTATAAATCGCTAACGTCACTTCCATATTTAAATAGAAACTGCGCATATCAATATTAACCGTACCAAATAGACAATAATCATCATCGATAACCACCGTTTTGGCATGTAGCAGACCGCCTTGAAATAAGGCAATGGTCACCCCTGCTTCTAACAACTCTTGATAATACGCTTGCGAGGCATGCTGCACTAAAAACGAATCCACCTTTTCAGGAATAATCAACGTCACCTCAACCCCACGCTTCGCTGCCGTCACCAATGCACCAGATAATGCTTCATCAGGCACAAAGTATGGCGTGGTAATACGAATACGTTTATTAGCGCGGTGAATAATAGTGACCAAAGTATTGTAAATCACATGCGCGGTCACTTGTGGCGCTGAGGGAATCAGTTGCGCCACCACGCCATTTACCACAGGCATCTGCGGAATGACAATCGAATTCGCACCAGTACTGAGTGGCTCAAAATAATCGACGATAGTATTAAGTGCTTTTATGCGACTATTCATATCGTTAATCGTTGGATGGCGCACATACAATTTACGCGTATAACTGTTCACACGTTTATGCAGCGCATCTAGATTGTCATTATTCTCAGCACCAATATCAGTGACCACCACTTTAGCCATCGCAGTTGCGATACTCACCTCGTTCTGACTGACGCTGCGTATCGCCACATCAATCCATTGACCCACCGCTTTATCTTGCTTAAAAAACTTCGGATCAACCAAGTTAAAACTACCGATATAGCCAACATGCTCATCAATAACCACAATTTTGCGATGATTGCGCAAATCAGAACGCTTAAATAAGGTCTTAAATAATCCTACAGGCAGCGACTGATGTACAAATACGCCCGCACCTTCCAACTGATGATGCTCAGCGCTATTAAAAAAGCTAAAACTCCCCACACTATCGATGAGAATATGACATTCCACACCGCGATGCGCGGCGGCAATCAACGCTTGTATAACGTCTTGCACTTGTCCTTTCGGATAAATAATATAAAATTCCATCAAAATCGACCGTTGAGCGCCATTAATATCATCAATCAAACGCTTAAAAATCGCCTCAGGATGGGTCAAAAGCTGCATTTGATGATCTGGAAACACCCCAAAACCTGTCCAACGTGTCCCAATTTTACTGACACCGCGATAGTGCTCAGAAAGTAAATCTTGACCTTGATCAAAAATCAAACGCTCACGTTCTGCCATATCATTCAGGATAAGCCGTGCCTGATCAACGCGCTGCCGATAGCGACTGCCAATCATCGGCTCACCTACCAACATATAAGCAAGTAATCCAAATATAGGCAACGTAAACAAAATAGCTATCCACGCAATCGCCACACCAATGTTGCGCTGTACCGAGACAATGCGTAAAGTCATCACCACCATTAGAACAATATGCAGTATCAGACCCAACCCTGCAAAATCAGTCCATGTCCACGACGCGATATATTGCTCCGCAGCGACAGTGCCTACATTCATCTCCATAACCATCTGACCCATATCATCACAACCAAATAAACAAACCCACAAGCACAAAAATGCTAACAGTATAATGGCTTTTAGCGGTCATACAATAGACAACTATGTAGCCCGCTTTCGTCCTCTATCTTCATCATTTGACCTTTAATAAAACTATTTTATAAAATAAGTGAAAATAGTATTTGACACGCCATTATAAATCTATATAATACACACCCACAGCAACGGGCTTTAATGAGTTCCAACGCTGTTAGATTTATTATTAAGATATTTCGAATGTTAACTAAAGAATGACTCCTCTAGTTAATAAAGCAATTCAGGGTGATTAGCTCAGTTGGTAGAGCGTCTGCCTTACACGCAGAATGTCGGCGGTTCGAGCCCGTCATCACCCACCACTCTTTTAGCGAAGTGGGCTCCTTGATAAGAGCAAGACGCTAAAAACGACCTAAGCAGCGGTAGTTCAGTTGGTTAGAATACCGGCCTGTCACGCCGGGGGTCGCGGGTTCGAGTCCCGTCCGCTGCGCCATATTTAAAACTTAGTTAACTTTTTAAGTTTAAGCAAAGTTTCAGCCTCAAGTATTCGTTTACTTGAGGTTTTTTTGTGTCTATAAAATAATTTAAGTATCTCCCAGATACTTTCTTATCCTCGTTCATATGCAAAATATCAAACCACCACTGAGATCGTTGATACCATCAAAAATTGTAGTTCAAAGACTGTAGTGGCAGGAACAATCAAAAGGTACTGATTCCCATTTAAATTGTAGACTCTGTTTAGATAATAACTTTTGATGAAGTAGAGCAACTAAGCTAAGTAATGATATAATGCCCCGATAATCGATATTTTATGAAGGGTTTACATTATGGCTCGTACAGCTAGCGCATTACACATTTTAGTAAAAGACAAAGAACTAGCTGACGACATTATTGCCAAGCTTAAGAAAGGCGCCATGTTTGATGTGCTCGCTAAAAAGCACTCAACCTGCCCATCAGGTAAAAAAGGCGGCAACTTAGGTGAATTTAAAAAAGGCGACATGGTACCTGCATTTGATAAAGTCTGCTTCAGTGGCGAACTCTTCACCCCGCATTTAGTGAAAACTAAGTTTGGCTGGCATGTGGTTAAAGTGCTTTATAGAACATAAATTTTAGTGGGTCTAGCTTGTCACGTCGCGAGTTCGAGTACCGTCCGCTGCACCATATTTAAAACTGAGTTAACTTTTTAAGTTTAAGTAAAGTTTCAGCCTCAAGTATTGTTTGCTTGAGGTTTTTTTGTGTCTACTCAATTTCTATAATCATTCATAAGACGGATAATGTTTATAAGAATAATAATAAGGATTGTCAGCAAAATTTTAGTGAGCTTGGCGTAGCTGCTATTACTTTATCTACTGAAACACTGTTAAATAAAATCTTTAGTAGATATCATAAGGTCAAAACAGGTACGATATCCTGATACGACAGACAAGGAAGCCTTATCATGACTCCATTTACTCATAACACTACGATTTATAAATTTGCAATAACTGGTGTATCAATAGTCGCCATCCTTGCCAGCAACGGCTGTGCCACCAGCTCATTATTGGACAGCCCAAGCCAATCCAGCACTAAAAACGTCAAGCAAGTATTGTCTGAAGATCAAATCGTGGCTTTTGGTCGTCCTGCCCAATCGTTACCTAATATGCCAAACGCCACAATGGTTATCGTTGGGAATAAAAACAGCTATGTTCTGACCCAAGGCGGTACAGAGATGGTCACTCTGTTAAGCAACTTAACGCCAAAAAACATCCAAGTTCAAAATGATATGTCGTTTTATGTGCCAAATAATGACGGTTACTTCCAAGGTGACATGAAGCTGTCATACGCTAAATTAAAAGATGAATTTAAGCGTGCTGATTATCAGTTTTTCCTACAAAATGGCGGGCAAGATTGTACCACCACGAGTGACCAGCGTATTGCAGCACAGCGCTTTTGCTTTAATATACCCGTTAAAGGTGCTATTTATCCGCAGGTCAATAATCTTTCCCTCATTCAGTCCAAATATCGTCCATTAAGTAAACCCTATACCGTCAGTTTCTACACGCAAACACAGCAAAGTGACGTGTCACATAATGGAAAAAGTGGTGCGCAAAAACTGGTGTTACTACCGTTCGCTCTCGCCTTTGATGTGGTCACTTTTCCCTTTCAGTTATTTGATAGCGTGGTGAATTAACAGTCACTGCTCAACAAAAACGCTTATTAATCAATAATAGTCATGACAATATTTACCACCAAAAAAGCACCCATGATTGGGTGCTTTTTTAATGACGTACCTTTTACATTAATGATTTATCGATTTATCGATTTACCGATTTAACAGAGACTGTCGCCAATAATCACTATGAAAAAATGGCACTGTCCAAGCACTTCACCATGCCGTCAGTGATGCAGCGCTACGCTGAGTAATAAAACCATCTGGCGTTTGCCCATTCGCTGCTTGCCAGCGCTGGAATGCCTTACGCGTATTAGTACCCACTACACCATCCGCCCCTTGTGTGTCATAACCTGCTTGGGTTAGGCGCAGTTGTAAGTTTTTCACTTGCGCCGTTGATAATGGGCGCTCATAGCGTGGCCATGACTGTTGTAGTCCATTTTCTCTAGTAATGGCTTTACCTAATAAACTAACGCCTAGCGCGTAGCTTGATGAGTTATTATATACTTTAATGACGTCAAAGTTTTTACTGAGTAATAGTGCAGGACCGTCTTTACCTGCCGGTAGCCATAGCTCCATTTGCGCATTAGCATCTAGCGAGACATCAGCGATAGTATCAACACCAAGCGCTGCCCATCGAGCAGCCGATTGCTTGCTACCAGATGTGGCGTAATCAAATGAGGCGGGCAATCTGACTTCATAAAACGGTGCAAGACCACGTACCCAACCCGCATTACTTAAATAACTGGCAGTAGAAGCCAATGCATCAGCAGTCGACCACGGGTTTTTATATCCGTTGTTATCACCATCTATCCCTTCTTTTAACCATGTATCAGGGATAAATTGCGTCTGCCCCATGCCACCTGCCCAAGAACCCTGAAGCTGTGACCAAGACACATCACCGCGTTGTAAGAGCGTCATTAATGCCAATAGCTGAGTTTCAGCAAACGCTTGACGACGACCATCATAGGCAAGACTTGCCAATGCACTTGGCAGATGGCTAGTACCGGTTACCACGCCATATGCCGATTCCATACCCCAAATTGCCGTCACGATCTCTGCACTGACACCATATCGCGACTCTAAGCTTGATAAATAGCTGCGCTGTTCGGCAAATTTGCTGCGTCCGGTATTGACACGAGCATCTGATACCGCAGAATCCGCATACTCCCAAGGCATCTTAGAAAACTCAGGCTGACCTGAATCTAATGAGATAACTTGTTGGTTCAAGTTAGCGGACGCAAGCAAACGCTGCACGTCCGAGCTATTGTAGCCCGAGGCAATCGCCCGTGTTGAGAAGTCTGACTTCCAGTCTGCAAAACTGCTATAACTTGCTTGCGGTGCCGGTGTCGGCTTAACCACCTTATTCGGCTGTACAATGACAGGTTTAGGCTTAATAATCGTTTGCGTTTCAGTGACTTGAACGTTGCCTTGGCGCACTGGTTTCTGCTGCGGCTGACTGACGCAACTGGCTAAGAACAACACAGGGAATAGCGCAATATAGTGCTTTTTTAACATCATAAAAGTCTCTAATGAAAATAATAACCAAAAAAAGTAGGACAAATTTAAAGCAAGTTGAAGAAGATAGACGAATGTTCTATCGCAGCTTTATAACTTAATAAATAGAATTTTCTTTTACAATAAGCAAAACACTTTAGCAATAAACAAAGATAAAGTCGATGGATAAGTACGATGATGAGCTGAGTCAAACGCAATCGATAAGCGATTTATTAGAATAGACCGTTTTTAGCATTTATAGAGTTGTCTTAAGACGACAACCTTATCAACAACCATAAAAAAGACACGCATCGGTGTCTTTTTTTGTATTTAAATAAGCAATTCAGAAATAAGAATAATAATTACTTATCATTTTTATTGTCGTCATCACTCTTTATAGCAGGCTGTTCGGCAATAGTCTCTTCGTCAGCCTTTTTACTATAAAATCCTTCGACTTTTTTTCTCTTTAATTCAGGGGCTTTTTTAAGGTTGATATCTGTATCTGTATTGATAACCTCAGTATTAATTACTTCAGTAGTAATCACTTTAGAACCACTCACTTCAGCATTAACCACTTCATCAGCCTTAGGCACAGAGACGATTAAAGGCGCATCAAGCGGCTCTTTTAAAGGGGCACTTTCAGCAATATAGTTACTACCTGCATAGTTACTATCTGCATAATTACCACTTGCCAAATAGTTACCGCTTGCCAACTGCATATTGGCTTCAGCATCTTCAGCCGTGTGCAGCCGGGCTTTATCCAAGCTCGACTCGAATGCACCACGAATCAGTTGCCAAACGAAGCCAATAAATAAGCCTACGACCAGTACAATCAATACTGGTAGCGCGTTACTGGCAGCAGCCGTGGTGTCTTTCATCATAACCGCATAGACGACGCTGATACTTGCAGGCGCAAGCAGACTTGGATCACCAAGGGCGGTGCCAGGGGCTAATAAAACAGCAAATAACACCATCCAACTTATGCCACCTAATGGTTTCGGTAACATGCGCGCCACCAATATCCACAGCGCCAATACGACAATCGAACCGCCAATATAGGCATACATTGGTAAATCGGCGGGTGGAACACCTTTTACCAGCTGACTCCACCAAATAACAATCTCGCCAAGAATGTCACTGATTTTTTCAAGTGGTAAGCTCTGTAAGATACTTTTTAGCCAGTCCATGCGTGTTTAGATACCTGCGTTTATAAGTCATGCGCCAAGTTAATATTTCAGTAGTCTATTGCGCTTTCATTTATGAATATTAGTATTGATATTAATGATTAATATACAAATAAAGCGTTAGAAAGAAATTAACGTGCACGCCGAATAGGTCGATAGTTTATCACGACTTTATACCAAAATGCATATTACAGCTTTTTCAGTCGCTCTTTTTTTACCTGCTCATGGTATTAATTTGAGCAACCGTATTAATGATATTTACTATCTTGAGCATCTAGAGCACGTAATTCTGCCTGCCGACGCAGCACATCTTGCGGTGGCATTTGTACAAAATAACCTTGTGATATTAACTTCGCCACTACTTCTTGTTTATCAACACGAGCAAGGGTTGGCGTCGTTTCTAAGTCTAAATGCATCACAAATTTACTGATGCCCAAACCCGCCCGAAAATCTTTTGGCAATACGCCAAGCCAGTCCTTAATATCGTCAGTGTCATTAGGATAATCAGGACGGGCAATATAGACATACATATCGTCGTGTTTAGGGAATTTATAAATATCACAATGCATAAATATGACCTATCAAAAGCTAAAATTAAAGATAATAGTTAGAAAACAATACCACACGCTAGCAATACTACTGATCCGCCCCATCACTGCGCCGCATAAGACGCTTATTATCAACTAGCGTAGCATAATTCACCTGATTATCAGTAGTGGCTTTACGTATTAGCACCATTATATTCATTGATATCTTTATCAAAATTAATCGACAGTATATGTTTTAGATAAAAACTCTTATTCGAATGCTTAATTTATAAGGTTTATGGGAAAGCATCATAGTAACACGACTAATTTTTATCAAATTAATCTGTTTTGAATCATTTTAACTAACTTTAATTCATTTTAATTCATTTGATGACTTGTAAAACTGGCGTGAACGTTTCATAATAAAAGCGTTTTTCAGGAGAGAGTTTTGCGGCACGGCGCAGCGCTTATTAAGCCTCGTCACTATTTGTTGCCACAATACCACCGAAGGCGCATCCACCCTGCCAATCGCTCAGGTAAAAGGACTGAAAAACACATGCCACCTTTGTTTATTTGCTTTTTGCAAACATAAACATAAACATAACGGCATAACAAATCTGGAGAGCGATAAGGACAGACGATGTCTTATCCACCGAAGGGGAGAAAATGTACTGCCAAATACCTTTAGCGAAAGTATTTTTAGCGAATAAATGTAGTTATCTTTGATAACTGTGCTAAATAAAGGTTGGCAGGCATTGAAAATCTCAGGTCACAGGACAGATAGGGCTTTTGCTTAAACAGACGTATGGCGTCCGTTTAGCATACGGCTTTATGTTTTTGTGTTACCCTTTATCGCAATTTTTGCACGGTGCAATTTTGCTCTTCACGCTATGAGTACTTACTTCATTTAAACACTAGTTTGATGTAAGCACTTACGGCGTACACTTAAGGATTTGTTATGACCGATATCCAAGCTCCAACCACAGACAATCAAGCCCCGCAGCGCACTCCTCTTTATCAGTCTCACGTTGACAGTGAAGGCAAACTGGTCGATTTTTCTGGTTGGGAACTGCCTATTCATTATGGCTCACAAATTGACGAACATGAAGCCGTACGTACCGACGCTGGTATGTTTGACGTCTCACACATGGTCATTGTTGATGTTAAAGGCGCACAAAGCAAAGCATGGTTACAAAAGCTATTAGCCAATGATGTCAACAAGCTAAAAATGGTCGGTAAAGCTCTATACTCTCCTATGCTGAATGAGCAAGGCGGTATTATCGATGATTTAATCGTCTATTTATCAAATGCGGATGAAACCGAATATCGTATCGTCTCTAACGCGGCAACCCGTGATAAAGACATGGCGCAGTTCGAAAAAGTAGCTAAAGATTTTGATGTGACGCTCACTGAACGTAATGATTTGGCAATGCTTGCCGTACAAGGCCCTAAAGCAGTTGAAAAACTGATTCAAGCCAAACCAAGCTGGGCGGAAACTTTAGAGAAAATCACCCCATTTGTTGGCGCTGATTTGACGGACATCGAAGCGCCAAATTGGTTTGTCGCTCGTACTGGTTACACGGGTGAAGATGGCGTTGAAGTCATTATGCCTGCCGATGCTGCTGCTGTTTTCTTTGCATTGCTCAAAGAAAACGGTATTAAACCTGCTGGTCTAGGTGCTCGTGATACCCTACGTATGGAAGCCGGTATGAATTTATACGGTCACGATATGGACGAAACCATCAGTCCTTACGACTGTAATATGGCGTGGACACTGGCTCTAAAAGATGAACGTGACTTTATTGGTCGTGAAGCACTGGTGAATAATCGCAAACAAGCAAAAGACAATAACACAGCTATGAAACAAGTGGGCTTATTGCTCACCAGCCGCGGCGTGTTACGTGAAGGTATGCAAGTAACGATTAACCAAGGTACTGACAACGAGCAAACTGGCGTTATTACCAGCGGCACCTTCTCTCCTAGCCTGAAAAACTCTATCGCTATCGCTCGCGTTCCTGATAGCTTATCTGAAGACGATAACGTACAGATTGATTTGCGCGGTAAAGGTAAATTTGTTGATGTTCGTGTGCTTAAGCTACCTTTTGTTCGTAACGGCAAACAGCAATTTGCTTAATTCTCATCTTGACTACGTTTAACAAATAGTATTTGATTGTTGGTTAATTAACCATTTGACTAACCAACAATCTATAGTTCGTTTTTAGGTGTTGTAACTTTTATTTTTAACCCTCCTCAAAGGAATTTCTCATGAGCAATATCCCAGCAGAATTAAAATACGTCGCCAGTCACGAGTGGTTACGTCTTGAAGACGACGGTACTATTACTGTAGGTATTACTGAACACGCCCAAGACTTACTTGGCGACGTGGTCTATGTTGAGTTACCAGAAGTTGGCGCTAACATTACTGTTGACGAAGAAATCGCTGTTGTTGAGTCTGTAAAAGCGGCATCTGACGTTTATGCGCCTATCTCAGGTGATGTTATTGCTATCAATGAAAATCTTGAAGACAATCCTGAAGTCATCAACTCAGACCCATATGGCGAAGGCTGGTTATACAAAATGAAAGCCGCTAACCTTGAAGACTATGAAGGTCTATTGAGTGCTGAAGAGTACGAAAACGAGCTATAAGTTTTAAGATAGCCTGTATATTAACGGTGATATTTTATCATCCGTTAATATCAAAAATATGTGATACGGCAGATATCAGCGTTCAGTTGGTATCTGCTCCCGCTTTATAGTGAACACGCTAAATTATTAATAATAGGCAATGGATATTCCCTATAACGTCAAAAGATAACCAAGTTATAAAATTGACTTGATGACTTTTGCTTCGTTTTATTTGGAATATTATCCCAGTAATACTGCGATGCCCTATTCACAATTCACTGCTGTTATCTATTTGATAGCCATCATTTTATGGTCTGATTCTGGAGTCACGTATGAAATCCGCTGATACTCATACCAATCATGGCGATGCGAACAGAAATTATACCTCGCAGGCGGCTAATGATAATGACCTTGCTCATGCTCATGCTCATGCTCATTCCCAAGAAAATAGCGATATCTCAAGTAAAGAGACCGTGATGGGTAATGAAACCGTAGATAACCTAGCAACCCCCGAATATACCCCACAATTGCAAGCATTTCGCCAAGTGCTGGAATCCCGTCGTTCAGTACGGCGCTTTACTGATACGCCCATCCCTGATGACGTGCTGACTGATTGTTTACGCTTAGCCATGCTAGCACCCAACTCAAGTAATTTGCAGCCTTGGGAATTTTATGTGATTGACAGCGCGGATAAACGCAAGCGTGCCGTTAAAAACTGTATGAACCAAAATGCGGCAAAAACAGCCTCGCGATTGATTGCTGTAGTAGCGCGTACTGATATCTGGCATGAGCACGCCCAGCAAATTTTGCGTGAATATCCTGATAAGCCTGTACCCAAAAAAGTCAAGAACTACTATGCCCAAATCGTTGCCATGGACTTTATTCGCGGTCCCATGAATGTGATATCAGTAGCGAAATGGGGTGCGACTCAAGCCATTAGGCAGGTTAAAGGACCTATCAAATCACCATACTATACGTTTGATGATGTGAAAAATTGGGCAACAAACAATACGGCACTAGCCGCTGAGAATTTGATGCTGGCATTACGTGCCCATGGGTTCGATAGTTGTCCTATGGGTGGCTTTGATGAGCCGGCGATGAAGCAATTATTAGGCTTAGGTGGCAACCATCATATTGTCATGATGATTGGTGCTGGTGAGCGTGCTGATAATGGCATTTATGAATCGCAGTTTCGTTTTGACCAAACACAACTTGTGCATCATGTATAAATAAATAACTAAGTCAGTTACTTAATAAGTAACTGACTTAAATAACCAAATAAGTAACCAGCGATTGCAGATCGTAAATTAATCTACTTTTTATCTGCTGGGTTTTTATCTGATAGTTTTACTCGCTATCATAGGATGCATTTTTCCCTTATCTATTGTCTGTATTACAAACTCTACCAAGGATTATTATGTCTATTTCTCAAAATCCGACTTTTGATACGTTCAAAGGTTTATTTAACGAATCAGAATTCGTTTATCGTCATCTAGGTTCTGACGATGATAAGCAAGCCGTTATGCTAAAAGAGATTGGCTATGATGATATGGCAAGCTTTATCAATGCGACCGTGCCTGATACGGTTCGTCTACAAAAAGAGATTGATCTACCTTTAGCGATGAGTGAGCACGGTGCACTTGCTAAGTTGCGTGCGATGGCAGACAACATCACGGTGAATAAAAGCTATATCGGTCAAGGCTACTCTCCAGTACGTATGCCTGCGGTTATTCAGCGCAACGTCCTTGAAAATCCAGGCTGGTACACCGCTTATACGCCTTACCAAGCTGAAATCGCTCAAGGTCGTCTAGAAGCCTTGTTAAACTTCCAACAAGTTTGTATTGACTTAACCGGTCTTGAACTTGCTGGCGCGTCATTACTAGATGAAGCGACTGCTGCTGCTGAAGCAATGGCAATGTCAAAGCGCATGAGCAAAAGCAAATCTAATCAATTCTTCGTTGATGAGCGCGTTTATCCACAAACACTAGACGTTATCCGTACTCGTGCCAAATATTTTGGTTGGGACGTTATTGTTGGTGATTTTGAGTTGGCTAAATCTGGCGACTACTTTGGGGCTTTATTCCAATATGTCGGCTCTGAAGGCGATGTTAAAGATTTAACGGACGTTATCAGCGCTGTAAAAGAAAAGAAAACTTACACCTCAGTTGTCAGCGATATCATGAGTTTGGTGTTGCTAAAATCACCTGCTGATATGGGTGCAGACGTTGCACTTGGCAGCACGCAGCGCTTTGGTATTCCGATGGGCTTTGGTGGTCCACATGCCGCCTATTTTGCTTTCTCTGATAAAGCGAAGCGTTCAGCGCCTGGTCGTATTATCGGTGTTTCAAAAGATTCACAAGGCAACACCGCGCTACGTATGGCATTGCAAACTCGTGAGCAACATATTCGCCGTGAAAAAGCCAACTCTAACATTTGTACTTCGCAAGTATTGCTCGCTAATCTTGCCGGTATGTATGCCGTTTATCATGGTCCAACCGGCGTAAAACGCATTGCGACCCTTATCCATGCCTTTGCTTCGGCTTTCGCTGACGTCATCAGAAATGCGGGTGATAATAACTTAAACGTCGTTCATGACCAGTTCTTTGATACGGTAGTGGTTGATTGTGGTTCAGAGAAACTTGCGACGCAAATCTTTGAAAACGCAGATAATGTTGGTTATAACTTATGGCGTTTGGGCGACACTAAGTTAGGCGTTGCCTTCAGTGAAACCAGTGATGAAAACGACTTTAACGTCCTCACTCAGTTATTTGTTAATAAAGCATATGACCTACCAGAAGCCGCTACCGTTTCACTTGATGCGGAACATTTACGTACCGATGCTATTTTAAGCCATCCAGTATTTAATTCGCATCATACCGAACATGAAATGCTACGTTATTTGAAATCGCTTGAAGATAAAGATTTGGCGATGAACCGTAGTATGATTGCATTGGGTAGCTGTACCATGAAACTAAATGCGACCAGTGAAATGCTACCAATTACTTGGCCTGAGTTTGCCAACGTGCATCCTTTTGCTCCGGTTGACCAAGTCTCTGGTTATATCGAAATGATTGACGGCTTACAAGAACAACTAAAAGCCATCACTGGTTTTGATGACGTTTCTATGCAACCAAACTCTGGTGCTTCTGGTGAATATGCCGGTATCCTTGCTATTCGTCGTTACCATGAATCACTAGGTGAGATGAATCGCGATATCTGCTTAATTCCGCAGTCTGCGCATGGTACTAACCCAGCAACCGCTATGATGATGGGCATGAAAGTCGTTGTCGTAAAAACCGATGATAATGGTAACGTTGATATCGCTGATTTGACCGCTAAATGTGAAGAACATAGCGACAATCTTGGTGCCTTGATGATTACGTACCCATCAACGCATGGTGTGTTTGAAGAAGGTATTCGCGATATCTGTGACCTTATTCATAAGCACGGCGGTCAGGTGTATATGGATGGCGCGAACATGAACGCACAGGTTGCGATCATGCAACCCGCTGACGTGGGTGCTGATGTATTGCACATGAACTTGCATAAAACCTTCTGTATTCCTCATGGCGGCGGTGGTCCAGGTATGGGTCCTATCGGTATGCAGGCACATTTGGCACCGTTTATGGCTAACCATAAATTGTTCCCAGTACATAACGCCCAAAAAGATTGCTCAGCGGTATCAGCAGCACCTTATGGTTCTGCCAGCATCTTACCTATTTCATGGATGTATATCGCCATGATGGGTCGTGATGGTCTGCTACAGTCAACCAATCTTGCGCTATTGAATGCCAACTATGTTGCCGCGAAACTTAAAGATGACTATCCTGTTCTGTATGCAGGTAAAGAAGGTCATGTGGCGCACGAATGTATCATCGATATTCGTCCGCTAAAAGAAGAAACTGGCATTACTGAAACTGATATTGCCAAACGCTTAATGGATTATGGTTTCCATGCACCAACTATGAGCTTCCCAGTAGCGGGCACCTTAATGATTGAGCCGACAGAGTCTGAATCTAAAGAAGAGATTGACCGCTTTATCGATGCGCTTAAATCTATCAAAGCTGAAGCCTTAAAAGCAAAAGCTGGTACAGATGGCTGGTCGCTAGAGAACAACCCATTAGTAAATGCACCGCATACTGCTGCGATGATCACTAATGGTGAGTGGGATTATCCATACAGCCGTGATGAAGCCGCATTCCCATTAGCATACATTCGCAACAATAAGTTCTGGCCAAGTGTGGCTCGCGTTGATGATGTGTATGGCGATAAAAACTTGATGTGCTCTTGCCCAAGTATCGAAAACTACATGTAATCTGTAAGCAAGTAGTTTTAAATTACGCATACGATAAACCTCCAAGTCAGCAGCTGACTTGGAGGTTTTTTTATCTCTTATTAACGCTAATAATTCACGTTATAATAAAATAAATGATAATTATGGATATTAATATGTCACAAAAAAACCAAGTTATTCTGATTCATGGTCTCCATCACGCCCCATTTATCATGCGCCCGTTAGCCAAACGTTTGCAACTACAAGGATTTGCTACTTATCAATATGGCTATCGCAGTCTACGTGACGGCATAAAGACCAATAGCGCCCGCCTAAATGCATGGCTTGAGGCACATCATAATCCTGACCAGCCGATAGATTTGGTGGGTCATAGTTTGGGTGGACTGATTATTCGAGATTTTATTGCAGATTATCCGCAATGGCAAATTGGACGTTGCGTCACGCTGGGTACACCACATTTAGGTAGTGTTACTGCGGATTATATTTGGCGATTTGCTCCTCCTATCGTGGGGCAATCCTATATCGATGCCCTAGATGGGACGGTCGCGCCATTACCTGAGCATATCAGTATGGGCGTGATTGCTGGTAATCAGCCTTACGGTTTAGGTCAGTTATTTTTACGTTACCATAATCATCAATTAAAAAAATTCGGTACAACGATACTACCAGAAAATCTGATACATGATGGCACCGTGTATTTAAGGGAGACGAAGCTTGAAGCTGCCGCTGACCATTTAATGATGCCAGTATCGCATACCGGTATGTTGGTCAATGCGACAGTTGCTGAGCAGACAGGCTATTTTTTAAGTAATGGTAAATTTAAACGTTAATCCCCATACCTTGTTGTAGCTCTGTTTTATGTGCTTCGATAACAGGGATTAGCGTTTGCGTGACCCATTCATAGCGCCAGTCTGTTAAGCCTTGTGGTAACTCACTGAAATCTTTATCGAAGGCAATCACTTCGTACAATTGACCGAGCCATTTTTTACGCATCAGCACATTTTCAGGTACACCGATTTGCTCAGCACGCTCAGCAATAGCAGCTTCTACCGCTTTTGATAATACTTTATTTTTAGAACGATAAGGCGGCAATAGACACGCCGGATACTCGGTTGGTGACAGCATTTTTGCTTTATTAATCACCGTCATCAATTCATCACCATACAGGCGCAACATACTACGGTGTATGGTCGTTTTGTGCGCAAGCTCACGCATATTACTGGGTTTTTCAGTAATAATCTCGCGTACAGCTTGTTTTTTAATCACAAAAGTACGCGGCTGATTGGTTGCACGTGCTAGCTCTTCACGCCATGTCGCTACGGCTTGCAATATCGCCATTTGCTCCGCAGTATAACGATAATCTGCCATCGTTAGATACATGTCTTCATCTTCAACATTTTGCGCTTTATACAGCTCATGAGCATAAAGCTGACAATCCGCCCACACATAATCGTACAACCCTTGCGATTTGAGGGCGTGTTCAATACTTAAATATAACGCCGGTAAAAAGCGCACATCATCAATGGCATACTGCTCTTGCTCATCTGATAACGGACGTCTGAGCCAATCCGACTGGCTGTGTTCTTTATCAATATGCATATCCAACTGATCATCAAGCGCCTGCTGATAGCCCATTTGCAATTGTCCCGTTAAATAAGACAACGCAATCTGCGTATCAAAAATATTGGTCAATGGTGGACAGTCAGATAATAAGTAAAAAATACCCAAATCTTCCCCACAAGCATGCCAAATAGCCACATCGACTTCGCTCAGCGCCTGCCAAAGTTCACCCAACTGTAGCTGTGGTGCATCTAATAAATAGATATGATCGCCGGTATTAATTTGCACCAAAGCCAAGCGTGGATAATACGTATCACGCTTAATAAACTCCGTATCTAACGCCACGCGTCCGCAACCTTCTAAGGCATCAATAACCTCATCAAGCTGGTACTGCTGCTTTATCCACGTTACGGGCAACTCATCCGCTGCATCTAACAAGGCATCAATATCCGGCTCTGACGGCAGCATTATTGATGCGTCATTGGCACATACCGAGTCTTTTGGCGCAATATGGTGACTGGTATTCTGAATCGTATCCGTCGTTATAGAGGAATGAGAATGATTGGACTGAGCGTTTGAAGCAAGAGAGTGGTCGGACACGGGCAAATACCTGTATAAATAAAAAGAGAAAACACTAAAAGTGTGGTACTTGACCATAACCAATGAGCGTTAGTAAATTAAAAATAGTAGTTTATGAATTATAACAATATCATGGTACAAAATAGAAAATAGTTATTGATTGTCAAAGCTAAAACGTCATAAAAAAGAACGGTTTTGTAGCGCTTGTCCAAGGGTCATGCTATCAAGGTATTCAAGCTCGCCGCCCATCGGCACACCTTGCGCCAAACGTGTCACTTTAGTCACATGGCGACTGACCGCCTCACTGATAAAGTGTGCAGTAGTCTGCCCTTCAACCGTCGTTCCTGTTGCCAGTATCACTTCTTCAACGGGCTCTTGCTTCACCCGCCACACTAGCTGCTCAATATTTAAATCATCAGCGCTGATACCATCAATCGGTGACAGATGCCCGCCTAACACAAAATAGCGACCACGATATCCTGCCGTCTGCTCAATCGCCATCACGTCGGCTGCGGTCTCAACCACACATAATAAATTATCATCACGTCTCGGGTCTTGGCACAACGGGCAGATATTGTCATCACTAAAGCTATGGCAACGTTGACATTCAACGATATCACGCATTGCCTCATCAAGCGCCTGAGCAAGCGCCATGCCTTGTGGACGTTTTTTCGTGAGCAAATGCAACGCCATACGCTGAGCGCTTTTTTGACCAACACCCGGTAAAATACGCAGCTGTTTAACCAGCTGATCAAATTTGGCTGTAAGCAAAATAACTTCCTTTATAGGTCGTATAATTTTTAGATTGTATAAGTAAACGCACGGTAAAATCTAAAATTGTACCTATAAAAATGGGGTCATATCACTCAGATAACAACCCCAATTTTTACTTCAATATGTAGCACTTAGCGTGAACTAAGACTTAAAATAGACCTTGCATACCCGGTGGTAAGCCCATGCCTGAAGTCGCACCCGTCATGGTTTTTTCATATAATTCGTCAGCTTGACGCACGGCATCATTAATAGCCGCCGCAATTAAATCTTCAATCATATCTGGCTCGTCTTCTAACAAGCTTGGGTCAATTGTTAAGCGCTTGACCACATGACGACCTGTCATGGTTACTTTAACCAAGCCACTGCCTGATTCAGCGTGTACTTCTTTGTTTGCCAATTCTTTCTTTGCCGTTTCGACATTGGCTTCTACTTTCTTTTGCATGGTTTGTGCTTGTTGCATCAATGCTTGAATATTCATAATAATCTCTTATATAGTGATAAATATCATAAAAATAATGGTATAAAAAAGGCGCTTTACTCACAAAATACAAATGCTAACAGCGATTATACCGCCATATTTACAAACTGTCTAAACCACGCGCTAAGTCTTTGATAATATCTTCTACATCTTCTAAACCAACTGATAGACGAATCAGACCATCTTTGACCCCAGCCTCAGCACGCTCTTGCGGTGACAAGCGAAAATGGGTGGTGGTTGCGGGATGGGTAATCGTTGTTTTCGCATCTCCTAAATTATTGGTGATAGACACCATTCTCGTGGCATCAATGACATGCCAAGCGGCAGATTTTGGATCATGCGCACCCGTTGCTTTGACTTCAAAACCCATAATCGCTCCAAAGCCGTTCTTCATATGGTGCTGACGTTTGGTCAATTCATGTGAGGGATGATCGGGCAATCCTGAAAAATGGACAGTGCTGACATTGGGATGATTAACCAAAAACTGTGCCACTTGATTGGCATTGGCACAGTGAGCTTGCATACGCAACTTGAGCGTCTCAAGACCTTTGGTAAATACCCACGCATTAAAGGGGCTCATGCTGATACCACCTGAGCGCACGACGGTAAACACTTCTTGCATCAGCTTATCATTACCGACCAATGCGCCACCAAGCACCCGACCTTGACCATCTAGATATTTAGTTGCTGAATGAATCACGATATCCGCACCTAAATCTAACGGACGTTGCAGCGCAGGCGTACCGAAACAATTATCAACCACCAATAAAATATCATTGGCTTTACACAATTGACTTAAGAAGCCAATATCACAAATTTGCGCTAACGGATTACTCGGACTTTCGCAATAGATGACTTTGGTATTAGGTTGCACGGCATTTGCCCATGCGTCATTGTCAAAGCAATCGACATAGCTGACTTCAACGCCATACTTTGCCATATAGTTATTAAATAGCCCAATGGATGAGCCAAATAATTGATTTGCCGCTAATAAATGGTCACCGGCTTTTAGATACGCCAAACACATAGTTAAAATCGCACCCATACCTGATGCCGTAGCTACCGCACGCTCGCCATTCTCTAACGCAGCAAGGCGGCGCTCAAACGTACGCACGCTTGGATTGGTATGGCGCGAATAGACATTACCCGTTTTAGTGCCATCAAAGTGTGCAGCGGCGTCTCTTGCTGACTTATAGACATAAGAGCTGGTCGTAAATATTGGCTCAGAGTGTTCGCCTTCATCCGTACGGTGCTGACCGGCGCGCACAGCGATAGTCTGCATCCCGTAATCTAGCCCTAAATCTAACGCATCAGAACGCCAATTTGCATCTAAACCACTGTCTAAATCATGGTCTAAATGCTTATTCGCTAAAATGTTATCTTCCTGCGCTTGCGACTGACTCATAACGATTCCATTGTTATTGATTGTTTTAAATTATGACTGAAAGCTGTTAAATATAAAGGTTAATCATCAGAATAAATTCAAAACTTTGGCGAGCAAGATTTTAAGTTTATACATTCAGGTTATGATATCACGCTCACTTGTTTCGGGCATCTACTAAGCGTGCTTACTGGGCATGATTAATAAGCCTTATTCCTAAATGATATTCTGAGTTGCAAAAGAAACTAGGCAATGGTTTAGAATAAAAATTCAGCTAAGAAAAGTAACGTATTTTTAATAGGCAGACCTTGATACACCTGCTAAGCTTAGCAATGGATAAAACCATATCTTTTTAACCTTACTTTTTCAAGTTCAATTTATATTACGAATTGTTGAAAAATAGGCATACTAATTTTAATAGGTTAATACCCAATCTTATCTAAATATCAGCGCCTTCATTTTATAAAACCTCATACTTTAATACTATTATTTAAGATTATTGTTTAATATTTTAAAAAATTGACCATGACGGATACTCAGCGACCGCTCGCCTATCGTAGTCAGTTTTTAGCAAAAGATTAAGCCCATTAAGGTCAACCCGTTATGTCGATGTTTAATATAGACCTAAACAGGCTATCGCTGAGTCTGACGCTCGGGTTAGCCTTGAGTTTGAGTGCCTGTCAAACGTTACCCAAACAGCCACATCTGCCCGCCAGCCAACAGCTGTCAGCGCGTGTGAATGCGCTATATCAGCACGATAAGCATAAAGTCCGTCAGAGTGAGTCCGCCGTTACAACGACTGGCAAGCCTAAGAAGGCTGATTTGGTCACCGCCATTAGCGCCCAAAAAAACATTCATCCTGAGTTATCTGGCTATCACCCTATTGTAACGGGTGCAAATGCTTTTGCGTCTCGCAGTATTCTGACCGGCATGGCTACGCGTAATATCGATGCTCAATACTATATTTGGCATGATGACCAAGCGGGACAATTGCTACTAAAAGACTTGTGGGAAGCGGCTGAGCGCGGGGTTATTGTACGCTTATTGCTGGACGATTTTAATAATAATGCAGCGTTTGATCAGCACTTATTGCGTTTTGCCAGCCATCCTAATATTGCCGTACGAATTATAAATCCTTTAATGCACCGTAAATTTCAGGCATTAAATTTTGTCACCGGACTGCCACGTATCAATCGGCGTATGCATAATAAAAGTATGACTTTTGATAAGCAAATTACCATTATTGGTGGTCGTAATATTGGTGATGAGTATTTAAGTAACAGTCAAAACAGTCAGTTTGCTGATCTCGATGTGCTGCTCATTGGTAAAGTAGTGGCAGACATAGATAACAGCTTTACTAGCTATTGGTCAGCACCGATCTCTTTTGATATTGAAACCTTAGCGACGCTAGATAAAGGCACGACGACTAATTTTTTACAAGGCTTAGACAAGCTTGATGAGAATGAGAAAAATAATACGCGCACCAGCTTAACGGTTTATAGGGCGGCGATTGAAGACTCGACTATTGACTCTGACTTGCTTAATAAGCGCGTGCCTTTTCGCTGGACTGACATGCAGTTTTTGAGTGACGATGTGGGTAAGTTGACTAAAAGCGTCTCTGCCCAGACCAATTTAGTCCATCAACTGCGTACCTTACTGGGTAGCCCCTCTAAGCAATTGACCATTATTTCTTCCTATTTTGTGCCTACCAATGATGGGGTGAATACGCTGGTACAATTGGCGCAATCAGGGACTGAGATTAAAATTTTGACCAACTCCTTTGACGCTACGGACGTCACCGCCGTGCATTCTGGCTACAGCCAATGGCGACCTAAAATGTTGCGTGCGGGTATCAAAATTTATGAGCTAAAATCAACCGCTAGCGAAGAAAAACGGGAGAATAAACTATGGAAAGCCCGTAGCCAATCCTCTACTAGCTTACATGCCAAGACCTTTGCCATTGACGACCATCAAGTATTTGTCGGCTCATATAATGTCGATCCACGCTCAGCCAATATCAATACTGAGATGGGCGTTATTATTAATGACAATGAGCTGGCGCAACAATTGCATGAAGCATTGAGTGATGATTTGCTGAACCAAGCATATGAGGTCAAGTTAACCACTAATGGCAAGTTACAGTGGCACACCGTCGAACATGGGCAAAAGGTCGTTTACGACTCCGAACCAAAGGTTGATGCGGTTGATCATGTCTGGCTAACGATTATGTCATGGTTACCTATTGACTGGTTACTCTAGTGCACTAATCACCCTGAATTTTTCGCATAAGTTGATACATAAGTTTTTGCACTTTTTATATTTTAATAACTCTTTGAGTTTTCAATTAATAACACGATAAATCATCATGGCGACTTGATGATTTATCGCTTTTTATGGTGGACGGTTCTCTGACAGCGTGTTCTATATGTACGCTTTATGATGATTGCCTTAGCTACCATGTCAATAAGTGGATATGTGACTTACTATGCCCTCTCGTTCTCAGTATGAACTGATGTCTTCAAAAGACAAGAACACCGTGTTGTTCGTCTGCTTCAGTAGCGCTGTGGCGTTTTTTGATTTTCTGATTTATTTATATATGGCAGATATCGTCTCGGCTACTTTTTTCCCTATCAGTATCGATCCAGCAGTTATTAGACTGCAAGGGCTTGGGTTGTTTGCGGTCGGTTATTTGGCGCGACCCCTTGGCGGTGTGATTTTTGGGCGCTACGGTGATATTAAAGGTCGCAAGCCTGTGCTGTTGTGTAGCATACTGGTTACCGGGTTGACTATGCTGGGAATGGCATGTCTACCGACTTATGCGCAATGGGGATTGGTAGCACCGGCTCTATTTATCTTTCTACGGCTGATACAAGGAATGGCGTTTGGGGTATATACGCCATTGGCATGGATATTTATCGCTGAGCATGTGCCGCGCCAATATTTGTCACTTGGTTGTAGCTATGTGACGGCAAGCTTTTATGTGGGAGTATTGGCGTGTAATGCCTTTTTTATATGGCTGACGGGTTCTATGACGCCTGAGCAGCTCCTTGATAATGGCTGGCGTTTGCCGTTTTTTGTGGCAGCAGCACTCACCTTTCTGCCATTGTTAGCGTGGCGTTTGATTAAAGAGTCACCGTTTTTTATTGAATTGCGGGATATCAAACCGAAAAAACACATCAATCAACCTTTTACACTATTATTTAAACATTGTCGGCAGTCAATATTTATTGGCTTAATGCTGACGTTGATTATCTCTAGTATCAGTACCGTCATCGTATTATTGCTACCGGATTTGATTGAGTTGCGCTTTACTTTAAACGGTGATTTATTTAATTTTTCGCACAGCCTTGGCATTGTCTTTATGATTTTTGGCTGTATTTTTTATGGGATAATTTCAAATTATCAAAATTTTGGTAAAATTTTAATCATTGGTTCACTGTTATTAATCGTTCAGATGTTCGCTTTTTATTATCATTTACAAGCGGGTGGCGACTATATTTTAATTATGTATGCGCTCTTGGGGTTTTTTGGAGGAATTGTTGGTATGATACCGGCGATTTTTGTGCTGCTTTTCCCAACCAACGTACGGCTCACAGGAATGGCGCTTTCTTATAACATCATGTACGGCATTGTTGGTGGATTAGTACCCTTTGGGCTGACCTATGCGACCATGTTTATCAGCTTTTCACCCGCATTATATATCGCGTTTATTGGCTTTATTGGGGTGATTATGGGGCTTTATTTTTACCATTTACCTGAATTTAAAAGAATAGATACTATTATTTAGCGCATATTATTTAACACAATCCCTTTAAAACTGTTTCGTTAAAACCATTCCGTTAGCATAATGACCGCTGAAATAATGAGGTTAAACCATAGAATATCTATTATTAAAAAATGAATCTTCTAATAATAGGCGTTTAAAAAGAAAGGAAGTAATGATGCTTGATATGACCAATAAGCGGCTGTCGGTTGCGCCGATGATTGACTGGACGACGACCGACTATCGTTATTTTGCGCGGTTATTCAATCCCCATGTCTATCTATATACTGAGATGATTAGCACGGGGGCGCTGCTGCATGGTAATCGTGCACGGCATTTGCGCTTTGATACAAGCGAGCATCCGATTGTCTTGCAATTGGGCGGTGCTGATATCCATGAGATGACGCAATGCGCGGAATTTGCCCAGCAACATGGTTATGACGAGGTTAATATCAATGTTGGCTGCCCATCTGACCGTGTACAGCATAATAAAATCGGGGCGTGCTTGATGGCGGAGCCTGAGACGGTTGCGAATGTGGTCAAGCACATGCAAGCCGCGGTTGATATTCCCGTGACCGTTAAGCATCGTATTGGTATTGATAATTTTGACAGTTATGAGTTTATGACAGATTTTGTGCAGACGGTGGCTGCCGCAGGTTGTACGCGCTTTATTGTCCATGCCCGTACTGCATGGCTACAAGGTCTTAGCCCCAAACAAAATCGTGAGATTCCACCGCTACGTTATGACGATGTATATCGATTAAAGCAAGATTTTCCTGAGCTGACCATTGAGATTAATGGCGGTATTGAGTCGATAGCAGATATTGAAGCGCACTTGCAACATATTGATGGCGTAATGATTGGGCGGGCGTTTTATCATAACCCTTACTTATTAGCAGAAGCCAATACGCTATGGAATCAGCCTATTCCTAAGCGGTCAGAGATTTTAGCGCAATTGTATCCGCATCTACGTCAGCAAGTGGCTCAAGGTGAATCACTGTCAACGATGACACGACATTATCTAGGATTATTTCAAGGGCTGACGGGGGCGCGTAAATGGCGACAAGCATTAAGTGGCAAACCGCATTTGACGCTTGAGGATTTCGAACAAGCCGCCTTTGAAGTGTTGCAACTCAATCCTGATGCTTAGCTTAGCTTAGCCCTACTTTAATTGATCACAGCTTAAGATAGTGAGAATTTACCACATAGCTCACGCCATGCTTTGCTAGCTATTGCCAAACTAAGCGACTTGCAATAAGTACTGGCACATGGCGACACCATTATTTAGAATATGCAGCAGTATAGCTAATAATAATGAGCCAGACTTAATACGCGCATAACAAAATATCAGTGCCAGCACCACAATGGTGCTGACTTCATAGATGCCATATTGCAAATGAATCGTGGCAAAAATAATACTCGTCACTATGCTGGCTATTACCGCGCCACGCTGCCCTGCAAACTGCTCAGTAATCGCTGACCACAGCAATCCTCGGAATATCAGCTCTTCATAAATTGGCGCGATAATCACCATAGCGACGATTAACAGCCATACTGAGCTGACCGTCTGAAATAACGGATCGACAAAGTCGAGTGGCGTTTCATCGAGCCAATACGTCAATGCCTGACTGCCAATCATAAATAGCAACAGGACACCAATCATCGCCATAGCAATGGTTAGCGAAAACGCATTGAGGGCTAAATAGCGTTGAACGTTGCCGCCTTTTAAGCGAATAAGTAAGACGCTAAACAGTATTAATATGACACAGCTAACTATGATGGACAGACTCACGATGGTGCCGTCAGTACTGCCTAAAAATAAAATATCACTCACTGCCAACGTATCAGCGGCTGGTAATAAACACTTGCCAGCAAGATAAATACCGAACAGCTGGCTGACAAAAAAAGTAATGACCATGCCTATAACCAACGCCACCACGCTAAAACGTGAAAATAACGGGCGATGCGTCGACAAATTAACGTCTATGGTAGATAAAGGCTTGGTAGCATTGGTCATAGCATAGTGACTCAAAACAGTAGCAAACGACTGCTTATTCATGTGTGAAAATCAATGATTACTCATGATTATCTATTGTAGTGGCATATTCAGGTCATTTCTATGTTGGTAATTGCTGAGCAATCAAGCTCAAGACGCGCTCAGATACCGATTCGGGATGTTCAAGTGGGAACATATGACCGCCCGCGTGGGTTTCATAAGCAATACCTAAACGAGCGTTGATTTGTTGCGGAAAACGCTGCTTGAAAAAGACACTGTCTTCACCAATAATTAAGGTCAAAGGCGGCTTAGGCGCACGATTCGGTGCTAGCCAATACCACGACGGATTGCTGCGAAATACCGCAACTTCATTCGCTTTAGGAATCGCTAAGGTCACCTTACCATCAGCACGTTCATGTAAACCATGCTGCACATAACCTTGAAAACTTCGCTCATCAAAATGTTTAAAAAATCCCTTATGACGCAATTTTTCATAAGCATCTTCACGACTGTCCCACACATCACGACGATATTTAGAAATACCGGACGGCGATAACTTATCCATCAGCCTATGGTTCATCAGTGGTAGACGGTCTGCGGTCTTTGCCAGATGCCAAAGTAAACTGGTTTTACCATAAATCCAAGGTGGATCGAGTAGTACCGCTTGGCTAAAATACTCAGGCGCACGGTATAACGCTTGCAACGTACACATAGCACCTAGTGAATGCCCAACTGCCACCACTTGCGCGACTCCATGATTTTCACAGGTACGCTGTACGCTATCAATAATCTGCTGGGTGAGGCTACGCCAATGATTGTCTACCGGATAATCAGGATCACCGCCCAACATCGGCACATATTCAATCGTAAAAAACTCTGCCAAACGCGCAAAGAATACCTTATATATCGGACTTGGCATACCATTAGCATGAGCGAAATGAATCACTGGCTTTTGCGTTTTTTGGGAGAGAGGAAGAGACGCAAAGGTCTGCGAATTGATAACACTCATGGCTTTTTCTCACTGATTCTGGTTGGCGCTGATACAATAAAATTAATAGAGAGTAAAACAACAAAACCGAGCCGTTATGCATGGCTCAGTTTTGATAACAATCATAGTCAGTATCTACGACATTAAGCAACTTTATGAAAAAACGTTATTAAAAAATTGTTAAAAAAATAACGTTATTAAAAAAATTCGGGACTAACGCATCTCTGCATTGCCCTGTTCTTGCGGCAATAAATCAAGATTGATACTTGAGCCGATACCCGCGCCCATTTTAACGGCAAAGCGATCCATAAAGAACTGGAACGGATCCATTGGCGTATAGTTCACCACATTTTTAAGCTTAAGCTGTTTTTCTAAGCTCGCGATGCTACCGGTTTTATCGGCTAGACCTAGCGCAATTGACTGCTCACCTGTCCAAAATAATCCTGAGAATAGTTTATTTTCTTCTGGGTTTTTCAAACGGTCACCGCGACCTTGCTTCACGGCATTGATAAAGTGCTTATGGGTATTAGCCAGTACCTTCTCAACATGTTGCTCTTCATATTCCGTGAGCGGACGTGACAAGCTTAAAATATCTTTATACTCGCCAGCAGTAATGGTGCGGTCTTTTACGCCCACTTTATCCATGAGCCCTTCAATATTGTAGCTCGGCATAATAACGCCAATAGAGCCGACGAGGCTTGATGGATTGACATAAATCTCATCCGCAGCAGACGCAATATAATAAGCACCAGAGGCACCAATATCACCAATAACGGCATACAGCTTTTTATTAGGATATTTTTTGCGTAAATCCATCATCGTTTGCCAAATTTCATCTGACTGTACAGGAGAGCCGCCGGGTGAGTTGATATCTAATGCCACGGCTTTTGCATTACTATTCTCAAAAGCACGGGTCAAAGCTTGGCTCACATCATAAGCATTGGCTTTGTCGCCACTACTAATGGTGCCTTGTAGCTCAACCACTGCCAAATGCGGCTTACTGGTATCTATGCCTTCAAGTGCCGTCGGAGCCTTGGTGCTACAACCGCGCCCAATAGTCAAAAATATCAATAAGATATAACCGAACGTGAGCAGCTTAAAAAAGATACCCCAACGACGGGCGCGGCGCTGCTCTACCACACTGGCTAATAACGTGTTTTCAATAAGTCGCCATTCTTGTCCACTTGGCTGATTGGGCGGCAGTGATTGTAGGGGCGCGGGCTGATTTGCAACATTGTCAGGGCGTTTATTAGGGTCTGGTGGCCAGTTGGACATATAACTTCCTAAGTTAGAAACAGTCTACAGCAATAAAAAACAATAATCGCAGCGAGAAAATTTCATTTTTCACTGTGATATAAATCTGCATTAATGAGCTGCTAAGTATGGTGGTATTTTAGTCATGGTTCAATAGTAGAAACTCATAAACCATAAAATCTACGATGATTACTGTGTTATTTGTGACCGCTCAATCTACTTGTGCCTTTGTACCAAGAGCTAATGCCACTTCTAAAGGTTCATTATCATAAGTCATCACCTCATCTACCTGATGCGTCGTTAATATACTAGCAGATACTTGCGATGCACTATGAGCAAGCCACCTTGTCGAGTGCGCCAAAGCATTATTAAGTGCAAATGGCTTGGCGCTACATAACAATGACCATAACTGCCACGTACGTGAATGCGTACTGGCATCAAGCATAAGTCTTGATTGAGCCGATTGAGTTGATAAGTTATCTTGTTGGTTTTTTAGATTTGATTGTCCTAATTTTTCGCCTGAATTTTCTGTTGATGATTTGGTAGAGGATGCTAATTTCTGTGCCGTCAATTTTTGCGACTGCTGCGGATCAGTTGCATTATATTGCACAACGTCTACTGGCATCTTACTATCGATTGCCAATGCACAATCCCAAACGCTGTCATCGTCTATGGTATGCCAGCCAGTTACCACTTGTAGCGTTAAGTCACCATTAGGCAGCTGCCATGTTTTATCTTGCTCGCAGCGTTGCACACTTATCAGAGTTTTAGATTTCGACGCACCTTCATTTAAATAGGCTTGCTGACGGTCTGACCAACGTTCACTACGTCCAGCTTGCCAATATTGCTTGGTGGGGAAATTTTGAACAATTTGTGCAACCGTCATTGGTAGCAGCTCAGGCGCTGACGCCATGTTTTTCTCTGCTGCTTTTTTAGGTGGCAAATCATTGGTTACAGTATCCGTTAACGCGGCAACACTTGTCTGTACCACGATGCCTTCTAGACGATTGATAGATAAGGTGCGCAGCTGTTGCTCTAATGTCGCTGATAACTTGTCAGCCGTCAATGTGCTTGGCATCGTGCGCATCCCTTGCGGACGATGATTGGCTAAGAATAACCAACTGACACTAGCTGAAGTCGTTGACTCTTTAAGCTCACTATTTTGCTTAGCATTATCGCTATTAATAGGATATTGCAACACCGCAGCGCTTAGATAACGGTCGCCAGTCGGTAAAACAGTTAATATTGGTTTTAATGAAAAAGACTGCTGATTGGCAAACACAGTCATCATTAATAAAGCCAAGGGCGGCGCTGCCAACCAGCGACTGAACAGACCGCGCGGTAACAGCCACGGCAGCATGACTAACAACGCCATAATGAGCATAGCCGTATTCATAGGCGTATACAGCCACGCGCCTTTGAGCACAGGTAATGCCGTCAGCCACGTGATTAGCTCATGCAAATTAGCAACGATGGCTGTGACTAATGTCCATATACCATCAGCCACTACGGGCGATATCAGATAACAAAGTCCTGCCAACAAATTAAGCGGCACAATCACCCAGCCAAACAATCCAATGGCAAACAGATTAATGACCAAGCCCCATAGCGACACTTTGCCAAATAGTAATAAAGTAATCGGTAATAGCGCGATGAATAACCAACATTGCAACTTAAATAACCGTTTAACGACTAACCATGTTTTAGTATAAAGTTGATTGTTTTTTTGAATATCAGGATGCTGATGGAAAGACATTTTTTGAGAGCTGTTTTGAGAGCTGTTTTGGCTTTTTAATGTTGATGCATCGTCATATTTTAGGAGTAATGCCACTGCGATAAAAGACAACCAGTAGCCTGCTTGCCACAATACATAAGGGTCAAACCATGCCATCAATATTGCCAACGCTAATAATACACGCATGGTACTAACAGGCAATAAGGTCAATCGTACCAATCCTATCGCAAGTAGCAGCCATGCCGTTCGCGCTGCCGGCACATCAAAGCCTGTAAATAGCGCATAAATAAAAGCCGCGCTAATCATTACCCACAAGCGCACCTGCCAACGCGGCATCGTGCGATATAGTGTCGCCCACTTTCTATCAATCAATAAAGTAACCAAGTTTGCCAGCACAATGGCTAAAAATAGAACATGCGTACCAGAAATGGCTAATAAATGCGAGATGCCCGCCAGCTGATATAAATCTTTCGTCTCACGGTTAATAAGACTGCGATCGCCCGTTAACAAACTTAACGTGACCGCTCGCGCTTGCTGTTGCGCGGTAGAATACTGCGTCCAATCTTGATAAAAATGCTGACGCAATTGCCAGCGTCCTTGATCAATCGTCACACGCAACCGCTGCAGATAAGATTCAGAATCCGCTGTTGATGTTAACGAATTATCAGTGTTCTGAATGGGCGAACCAATAGCTATTATAGTAGCGACACCATCAATATGACGCGCACGTAGCCAGCGATAGCTGTCAAACCCTGACGAATTATTAATAGCTTCTTTTGAATTTTTTAGCGGTGCTAGCGTTAAAGTCATTAATAGCTGATCACCAGGTTGTAAATTATTTAAAGCGGCAAGCTGTCCCTCATTTTTCTTATTATTAGGGTAAGCATTAAGTAAGATACGATATGACTTATCCTCAAATTTACTATCCACTAGATTAGTGGTCGTTTGTGCCTCAATATACTGAGCAGTCGCATTGTTTAAATCTTGCGCCGTAAGATTAGATACTAAAGGTGAGAGTGCTCTTATCATCGCCACTTGTCGATAGCCGCTACTTATCTCAGAGTCATAAACGCTGTCACTAATGCCTTCAATCGTAACCCATGCAGTTACGCGCATCGTATCGGTAACTTTTGTCGCTTCTGCTTGTTGGTAATGACTTAAAGCTTGCCATGCGCTACCAACAATTAAAATGCCGATGCATAGAGTGATAAATAAATAACGAGTCGTATGTAAAGAAAAATGCCGAATAGACAATGCAGGCTGAGACTTACCAGAGCGAGCAGGCGCTACAGCTGGTGCACTACGCTGAGTCGTTACTATCAGCACAATGCTCACGATAATGAGCAACAATGGCATCAGCGAAAAGTTACTGATACTAACCAGTAAATCATTATCGGGTAAGCCTATAGCACTGGCAACTGACAGTGCTGCTATCATAACAATTATTATGAGTATACCAATCAATCCGTACACCAGCACTCCTTGCTTGATGATCTAAACTTAAAGCGTTAAATTTAAAGCGCTAAAAATTCAGAGATAATGATTAATAATTAGGTTTCATTGTTAGGTTAAATAGCCACCACAATCTTAATTCTCATTGTGCTTAGTAATAGCATTACTCGGAAGATTACCCTATACTCAATAAACGTTTGGCGATATTAAGATGCATTGACTTTGCCGCCACTTCTATCCTTGTTGCTAACGGTATTATCACTGATAATATCACTAGGACGCCCGCCTCTCACGCAATAGTGAGCAGTCAGTATTTAATGATTAAGAGCTAGCCTGTGCCAAAAAAACGACTCAAAAGCATGTTGCCCACGCCCGAAAAAATACTAGAAAGCCGCTCTTTAAAGCTATTGGCGCCACATCTGGTTGATCCTCGTTTGTGGCATTTTAATCGTCATAGTTTAAATAAAGCGGTTTATATCGGTGTGCTTAGCGCCTTTTTTCCGCTACCCGGACAGATGTTACTGGCATTAATTGGTTCGCTTATTTTTCGTGCTAATGTACCAATGGCGCTTGGTCTCACGTGGATTACCAATCCAGTGACCACCCTACCTGTTTTTTATGCGGCATATTATGTTGGTGCTAAGATTCTTGACGTACCCATGATTAGTTTACGACTGATTGGCAAGATGATATCTGATTTTAGTTTATGGGTATTAGCAGGTGGTGACAATCCCTTCACGACCTATAGCGGCACCGTATCGTTATCCGCATTTTGTTTAGGATTGATAATACTGGCAGTGATTACCAGTATTATTTGCGGCTTAGCGTTCAAAGTAATTTGGCGGTATAAGACCATTATCAGTTGGCAAAAACGCCCGCAAGAGACGTCTAATAAACCGCCAAAACAGTAATAAATAGTGATAAGCAGTATCGGTCTCAATACTGCTTATTAAAAAGAAACCACTTATTAAAAAATAAACAACCGCTTAATAATTTTCCCAATGCCCATTACGTAGCAAGAGCTGTCGATCAGCAAGTGCCGCTAAATTACGGTCATGAGTGACCATTAATAGCGCCGTTTGCATGGTGCTTTGTAGTTCTGATAATAAGCCAAAGACACTTTGCGCGTTATCATAGTCCAAATTGCCTGTGGGCTCATCGGCTAAAATAAGGGACGGTTTCGTTACCAACGCACGTGCAATGGCTACCCGTTGACGCTCACCACCCGATAGCTCACCAGGTCTATGGTCTAAACGATGACCTAAGCCCACGTTTTCTAACAGCTCAATAGCTTGCTTACGCGCATCTGTCGTCGATACTTTTGGACGCATCAATAACGGCATTGCCACGTTTTCTACCGCGGTAAATTCTGCTAATAAATGATGAAATTGATAAATAAAGCCCAAATACTGATTACGCATTGCCCCGCGTTCAGTTTCATTCATATGATTTAAGCACTTACCGTGTAGCCACACCTCACCACTGGTCGGTGTATCAAGCCCACCCAGCAAATGTAGCAACGTGCTTTTGCCAGAGCCACTCGTACCGACAATAGCAATACGCTCACCCGCCTTTACCGACAAATCCAGACCGGTTAAGACCTGTGTGCGTACCGTACCTTCGTCATATATCTTACTAATATTGCTCGCCTCTAATATGGCAGACATAGCGTTTCCTTTATTCGTACTTCATAACCGCATGATTAAAAAATGATAAATCTAAACGCAATGAGTCAGTATCTACTCATAGCGTAAAGTTTGGGCTGGCTGAATTTTAGCCGCACGACGCGCAGGATAAATAGTGGCTAAAAAGCTCAGAAAAAATGATGCACCCGTAATCAGTACCACATCAACCCAGCGTAACTGTGATGGCAAATAATTAATAAAATAAGCATCAAATAAATGCAAACCAAAGCTTTGGTTAATAAAGCCCAAGATATCACTAATCGTCAGCGCAAATATCACGCCCAATATCGTACCCGCAACCGTACCAATGACACCGATAACGACGCCTTGCACCATAAAGACTTGCGTAATCAGACGCGGAGACGCACCAAAGGTTTTTAGAATCGCAATGTCTGCTTTTTTGTCGGTGACCAACATCACTAGGCTTGAAACAATATTGAACGCGGCAACTAAAATAATTAAGAACAGCAGCAAGCCGACCATCGCTTTTTCCATTTGAATCGCCCCAAATAGATTACCGTGGGTTTGCGTCCAATCGTTCGGATAGAGCTGGTCAGGAGCAATTGCCGCTGCTTTTTGTGCTGCTATTGGAGCAGTAAAGATATCATTAAGCTTGAGACGAATACCTTGCGCACCCGGTGGTAAACGCAGCAATTTAGCCGCATCACTCATGGGAATAAATGCCATGATGCTATCGACTTCTGGGCTGATACTAAAAATACCCGTTAAGGTAAAACGCTTAAAGCGCGGTATCACGCCAGCAGGTGATGGTGACGCTTCTGGCAGCACTAACGTGACTTTATCACCGATAGTCAGACCAAGCGATTGCACCATCTCTTCACCGAGCACAATACTGAAGTCACCGCTTTTTAGCGTATCGATACTGCCTTCAGTCATGTGCTCATTGATAATGGAAACGTTTTTCTCATATTTAGGATCAACACCTGTCACCATGATGCCAGCGACTTGACCATTTGAAGTCAACATCCCTTGCAACTGGATAAAGGGCGCAACCGCCACCACTTCTGGGTCTTCTGCTTTGATTCGATTCGCTAACACTTCCCAGTCACCGATAACCTCAGTTGCCGTGACTGTTGCTTGCGGCACCATGCCCAAAATACGGGTTTTTAGCTCGCGATCAAAACCATTCATCACCGATAAAACAGTGATTAATACTGCAACCCCAAGGGTCAAACCGATCATCGAAATCAGTGATATAAAAGAGATAAAGCGGTTACTGCGCTCTGCTCGAGTGTACCGTAGACCAATAAATAACGCTAAAGGACGAAACATATTCAAACTCTTTATCTTATCTATGTGCAACTGTGTATAAGCTTTAAAGCTATCGGGCACATAAATATGGTTTTAGATAACCCATCTGTTTATGCAGCAATTCATGCAACTAGGGCTATCAAAAAGGAGATAGTTTGACACAAATTGTCTAACATATGCCATTCATTCATAAAAACTGCCGATATTTTCTAACAAAACACAGTGCTTGATTATTATTTTTTGTGAGGGACTTGCTATTCGTTGTTTCTATACCTATATATTATAGACTAGGGACAATCATCATTAACTGACCGTTTTTGGTTGACGACCTTTTACTGATTATATTACCGTGTATCCTAAACCAATTATTTTTAAATATTGGTCGATATATAAATAACAACAGTTTAGCGTCTAAATTTCATAGCTGACTTAATTTTGAGTATCTTCATGGCCATTAATTATCAATATAAAAATATCCAGTCTCCCACAAAGGTTACCTTAACCAACGAGCAAACTGCTGGTCATGCCGATCATTGGCGTATTTTAACCGATGATATGAGTCATGATGTACCTCAATGGTTACAACAAATGATTGCAAAAGCGGCAATGCCTAAAGGTCTTAATGCCAATGTGAGTTCGAAAGACAATCGTATATTGCTTTCAGAAGATCAGCATTGTCATATCAATCAAGTGCTGGCGATGAAAGACGGCAAACCGGAATGTTTCATTAATGCTTATCCATGCGTCAACGGTCCCTATGGTTTAGACTGCCGCATTGAGCGCGTGATTGTTAATGAAAATACCCATGATGCGGTTCTACGGTTACGAACCGCTGATGGCAGCATCATTTACGCTTTTGATCAGCTGTATACGGCTAATCAACATCTATATCAACAGAATACCTCTTATTTTGTGAACTTTAGCGCTTGGGCGCATGAGATTACAAACAGTGAGCAAAAAGAAGTCATCGTCATTAAAGACCAAGAAGCCATTCGTTATCATCGTGCCTTTAACGATATCGTCGCGGCTAACGATGGTAAGATACCTGATAATTTACAAGAGCAGATTAAAGACTGGCAGCCTGAAACCAAAGAGCAAATGCAACCCGTAGAAATTAATCTGGGTCATATGTGCGCTTATTTATTTGGTGATACTTTAGGACAAGAGGATGAAGCATGGTGTCAAGGTCAAGTATTGGGTAAACAAGAGACACTATTTAATGGTAAACCCATCATTTTATTTGACGTGGTGATATTGCGTGAGCAAAATGCCACGCCATTCGTAGTACGTATGGCGGCAATGAGCACATCGGCTAATAAAGCCATTCAAGTCAATGATTATGTGCAAGCCAATATTTGGCTACAAGCAGCGATATATAAAGAAAATCAGACGAATGCCACCTCCTCACAGTCGCAAGCAAGTTAATCCAACGTATTAATTGTTGAGCAAAAAATTATTGATAAAAAAAGCCCCTAATTCACGTTAGGGGCTTTTTTTGCTATCTCATTGTTGATTGACAAGGTTGATTTACAAAACCAGTTTAAAGTACTTAAACTAACAGTACTAAGCCATATTAGTATTTGCACGAATACGTTTGAACAGCTCTTTTTGTTCTGTACTTGGGCGTGCAGACTGTAGCGCCATCAATTGTGTCATGTCCCCTTCAACACGAATCTGACCGCCCATAAAAGCACCCATAACCTCATTCATATCAAAATCGGTAATGATAGACATTAAGAGTTTACGATCTAATAGCAAGGTAGCGGTTGCATCTGCATTTAGACCACGATGCAAATAGCCATTAGCAAAGTTGGCTTCAATATCTTGCTCAGCATCAGCCACTTTTAAATTAATAACCATATTAGCCAAGGCAGGTGGCAAATTCAGCTCACCAGCTTCTTGACCAAATTGCTCAACTTGCTCAAACCATGCGTCCGACAAAAAATCTAACATTTTATTATCCTTAGTAAATATCACATACGATAAACGCCCACACAATAAAGAGTGGTATCTATGTTGATATTGAAATTTAGTTGATACTGAGATTCAAAAAAAGTTATTGTTTAAAATTGCTTGAACATTATGTGCCAATATTTTCACTACCACTGACGTGTAATGTTAACCCGCCTTATTATGGCGCGGTTTTAAAGTAAGTAAAACCCAAAACTATGACTATTTGCCAAACGGTAACAAATTCTCATATTTTTTCTTATATTTGTAGTACGCATTGATGTTTTTAGTGCGTATCGAAAGCTGCTATCACCCATTTAAGTCTCATGAGAACTTGCTACCTTTGCCATTAAATGAACTAACATAGTAATCCCTTGCATATTGTGTTGATATGTTGGAATTTTTTGTTATGATGAATGCCGTTGACCGTTAGCCTTGGCAGTATTATCTGATTAATCATAATTATAATGGTAGTCACTGAAAGATGCTGAGGCTATTCAAGCATTTTTGTCTTAACATCGCTACCTTATCAGCGTATTATGAGTTAAATAATATTGTTAACGATATGTTAGTCATTTATGACAAACATATATCAAGATAGATGTCTAACGCTTACCAATATTTCTAGTATAGATATTTTCATTCATCCTATTTTTATTGTAAATTTTCTTATTTCTACAATAAAAATAAGGGTTTACAGCCAATTTGTTACGATATTAACAAAGGTTGCAGACCTGTTTATTTACCAAAGAGTTTGTATTTTGGCGCATAGTTCTGATGATATTTGCTTAATATTGCGTTACAATACCTTAAACAGAATCGGGAGTTTTAACTAAACATTACGTAAACATGTTTTTGTCAGCCGTCGCTAGCACGTATCTATCATTAAAAGAGTATCTCGTTAATCAAATATGTTTCAATTATTAACGTCAGTAGTCGCTATTTTTTATTAGTCCTGATAAAGATACATACTTATTCTTAATAGATTATTGATGCTCAAAGATGGCTCTTTCTCTTATTTACCTTAACGATGTATTAATTATTCTATCCCCGCTTAGCAGTGCGCGCCTTAAATTTTAGTGCCACTCACCCATCAGCAGCAGCTGATAATCGTCAAAATTCTAAGCTGATAGTTAATAAGTCATTACGGTAATAAATAAGTCAGACAACCGCATGTACCGCAAATAGTATCTTGTTATTTTGTTATAACGTAGATGTTGCGAAGCGTTAGTTAATTCTGTTGATAATTCGGGCTGTAAAGGAATCATCCAATGAGTTTACAAAACACAGCAGTCGCCCCAGTTGACCGTGAGTATGAAATCACTGTTATACGATTTTTTACGATTATGGCCGTAGTTTGGGGCATCGTCGGCATGAGTATCGGTGTGTTCATTGCTTCACAGCTGGCATGGCCAGCACTGAACTTTGACATTCCGTGGATCACATTTAGTCGTCTAAGACCACTACACACTAACGCCGTTATTTTTGCGTTTGGTGGTTGTGCATTGTTCGCAACGTCTTACTACATCGTTCAACGTACGTGTAAGACAAGATTATTTGCCCCATATTTAGCATGGTTTACCTTTTGGGGGTGGCAGGCTGTTATTGTATCAGCTGTAATCACGCTTCCTTTAGGGTTAACGTCGACCAAAGAATACGCTGAACTTGAATGGCCGATCGATATTTTGATTGCTTTGGTATGGATTTCTTATGCCATCGTTTTCTTCGGCACACTAATCAAACGTAAAACCTCTCATATTTATGTGGCTAACTGGTTCTTTGCCGCCTTCATTATTACGATTGCGCTACTGCATATCGTGAATAGTATGGCAATTCCTGTTAGTGCCTTTAAGTCTTACTCATTATATGGCGGTGCAACCGATGCGATGGTGCAGTGGTGGTACGGGCATAATGCGGTAGGTTTCTACTTGACGGCAGCTTTCCTTGGGATGATGTATTACTTCGTTCCTGTACAGATTGGTCGTCCTATTTATTCTTACCGTTTGTCTATCGTTCACTTTTGGGCATTGATTGCTTCATATATGTGGGCTGGTGGTCACCATTTGCATTATTCAGCGCTTCCAGATTGGACGCAGTCTCTAGCAATGGTATTCTCAATCATCCTATTTGCTCCATCTTGGGGTGGTATGATTAACGGTGTACTAACGCTATCAGGTAGTTGGGATAAGCTGCGTACCGATCCGATCATTCGCTTTATGATTGTGGCATTGTCGTTCTATGCGATGTCAACGTTCGAAGGCCCAATGATGTCAATCAAAACGGTCAACGCACTATCGCATAATACGGATTGGACAGTGGGTCACGTACACTCAGGCGCACTTGGCTGGGTTGGTATGATCACGATTGGTTCACTATATGTGTTATTACCGCGTATCTATAACAAACCAAAAATGTACTCTATTAGTCTTATCACGACGCATTTTTGGCTAGCAACAGCAGGTACTATTTTCTATATCGTATCTATGTGGATTTCAGGTATTGGTCAAGGCATGATGTGGCTAGCGACGAACCCAGATGGTACCTTAGTCTATAGCTTTGTTGATACCGTTGAATTCTCGCATTTCCCATATATTGGCCGTGCGTTTGGTGGTCTGCTGTATGTATCAGGTATGTTTGTTATGGCATACAACGTTTATAAAACGCTCAAGATGCCAGAAGGTAAGCCTGTAGATATTGCTGATCCAACTGATCATGAACCTAGTGTCGATCAAATCTCGACAGCTAAAGTATAAGGAGCGATCATGGCTGGTACACCGCATGAAATTATTGAAAAAAATACAGGCTTGTTGGTCATCGGTATCGTTATTGCGATTAGCTTTGCAACGCTCGTTGAGATTGTACCGCTGATATACGATCAAAAAGGACCAGAAGAAGGTGGGGTGAACGCTCCCCTGCCGGCTATGGAACCGTGGACAGCGCTTGAATTTGAAGGTCGTGATATCTATATTCGTGAAGGTTGTCACGTCTGTCATACCCAAATGGTTCGTCCATTACGCGCAGAAGTTGAACGTTATGGACCATACTCGCGTGCTGCTGAGTCAACGTGGGATCACCCATTCTTATGGGGATCAAAACGTACAGGACCTGATTTGGCACGTGTTGGCGGACGCTATTCTGAAGATTGGCAAAAGCAGCATTTAATCAATCCACGCTCGCTAGTGCCAGAGTCCGTCATGCCAGGTTTCCCTTGGCTTGCTAAAAACGAAGTTGACGGTGAGAATATTCAGACTAAAATGCGTCTTTTCCGTGACCGTTTTGGCGTCCCTTATACTAATGAAGACATTGATGGGGCTCCTGATGCTGTTCAAGGCGCTACCGAGCTTGATGCTTTGGTTGCCTATCTTCAACAGTTAGGTACTGCGATGGAAGGACAGCGCTAATGGGTATTGGTGAATTACAAACAATTGCGACCGTTTCTGCCTTTATTGCCTTCGTAGGCGTTGCATGGTGGGCGTATTCGCCAAAAAACAAAAAACGCTTCGAAGAAGATGCACAACTTGCGCTTGATGATGAGGATAAAGAGTCCTTGTCTGACGAGCAGCGCAATAAGGATGAACAATGACATTTTTTTGGAGTTCTTGGATTACCATCTTAAGTTTTGGATGTTGGCTTTTCATCCTTGGTGCTTTATTGATGGTATTAAAGTTTAAGCCAGAAGTAGAAGAAGACGGTACAACCGGTCACGAATACGACGGTATCCGCGAATACGATAAGCCTTTACCAAAATGGTGGTTAGTTATATTTTTTGGCTCTATTGTTTGGGGTGTTGTCTATTGGGTATTCTTCCCTGCTATGTTTCCAAAAAGCTGGGATGGTATCGCAACCGTAGAAGTTGACGGTAAGACAGTACCTTGGACGTCTAAAAACGAGCTATATAGTGACCTTGAAAGTAATAACAAGGTATTCACTGATAACTTTGAAAAAAGTATATTGGTACAAGCAAATGCTGCTGATGCAGCGAAGACGTTGGCATCACTCTCTGAGATGCAAGCAACCATGCGTCGTAGCGATAAGCCACCTGCAGATTTGCAAACTAAGATTGATGAGAATATTGCAGCACTGGCACCTGACGTTGTTAAGCTGTCTGAAAATCCAAATGCATTAAAAGTCGGTAGCCGTTTGTTCTTACAGAACTGTGCAGTTTGTCACGGCTCTAACGCTAAAGGTGCAACAGGCTATCCTAACTTAACTGACAATGATTGGTTATATGGTGGCGAAGCTAGCAATATTTTAACCACGCTACATAATGGTCGTGTTGGTGGTATGCCTGCTTGGCGCGACCAAATCGGTGAAGATGGCGTACGAGCAGCAGCTGAATATGTGCTATCGTTATCGCCTGATCATGGTAGCAAGAGCAATGGTGAGCTTGATAATACTTTAGTCACACAAGGTCAAGCTATCTTTAAGCAGCAATGTGCCCTATGTCATGGTCAAGATGGTAAAGGGATGATTTCTGCAGGCGCGCCTAACTTAACGGATAATGTTTGGTTATATGGTGGTGAGCGTGAGACGGTACGCGAGACTTTACGTTATGGTCGTGCAGGCGTTATGCCACAATGGGAAACCAAACTGGGTAATGAACGTATTATGCTACTTGCCGCTTATATCTATTCATTATCAGATAAAGGCGTGCCAACCGCTACAGCTACCGTACCTGCAAATGCACCGGCTCCTAAAGCAGTAGCCAGCGCAAATTAAGACTGTTTCATTCTTTATTGAGCCATAAAATGGTATAATTTACAAAAAGGAGAATTGCTATTGCAGTTCTCCTTTTTTAGTTCATGTACTACTTTTTTCAGATGTTTCGTAATGAGGAATTTTTGCTGATTACTTAATAATTTTAACAGAAGGTTTATTCTCACTTATTAATAAACAAAATTCTATAGCTACATTTTTGTATATATTATAAGTGTTATAAGCCAGTCAAACCTAGACGCTGCTTTAACTTTCATGCTTATGCAATAATTGTTTTTTTGTATTATTACCCCATTTATAGTGAAGGCAATGTTAAAATGATTGTCATTAAAGTCCGTTATTTATAATCGCTCATTCGGTGGTTAGAACCTGCATAATATTCTTACTACTTACTGACATTGATAACAGCGCAAGCTCACACATCGTATTTTTATCATAAGTGTATGTTACCCATGCCAGCAGACTGATTCTTTTTTTAAAGAGGCAAGTTTATGTCAGCACCACAACCCAATCGCATTCCTGTACATGAGGTCGATCTCAACGCCACTAAAAAACGTATTCATCCTCGTTTTATTACTGGTTTTTATCAGAATATTCGTGTCATTAGCATGTATGCCTTTTTGGCACTTTTTCTGATTTTACCGTGGCTACGCTATAATGGTAGGCAAGCTATTTGGTTTGACGTGCCATCACAGCATTACTATATTTTTGGCATGACTTTTTTAACGCAAGACTTTTACTTTATTGCAGCATTTGCGCTTATTGCGGCTTTCACGCTATTTATGGTGACTGTTTACGCAGGGCGGGTGTGGTGTGGCTATGCGTGCCCACAAACGATTTGGACGCATATGTTCCAATATGTTGAGAAATTGGTCATTGGCGACCGTAATAAACGTATTAAGTTCGATAAAGAACCAATGAGCGCGACTAAAGCGTTTAAGCGCTTTGTGGTGTACTTTATTTGGTTTGTGTTTTCGACGATTACCGCGACTACTTTCGTCAGTTATGTATCAGGCACAGATGCCTTATATCAAAGCTGGCAGATGATAGGATTCATACCTGTTCCTAATTGGTCAACATGGATATGGGTATCCATGTTTATTTTTACTTTTGCCACTTATGTTAATGCCGGTTATATGCGTGAGCAGATGTGTATTCAAATCTGTCCGTATGGTCGTTTTCAAAGTGTGATGTTCGATAAAGATACGCTAGTAGTCTCTTATGATTATGATCGCGGTGAACCTCGCGGTGCGCGCAAAAAAGGTACTAATCCTGAAGCTTTAGGTGACTGTATTGAATGCCAGATGTGTGTGCAGGTATGCCCTACTGGGATTGATATTCGTGATGGTTTACAAGTAGCGTGTATTCAGTGTGCTGCTTGTGTCGATGCTTGTAATGAGATTATGGACAAGGTTGGTTATCCACGCGGATTGATCCGTTATACCACCGAGCGACAGTTGGTAGAAAAAGAGAATACCCGAGTATTCAGTCCACGACTTTTTGCTTATCTAACGCTACTTACCGTATTGTGTGGTGGTGTTATATATGCCTTGACGGATCGCGTGCCGTTAGAGATTGATATTCGCCGTGACCGTAATCAGCTGTCATCAACCAATGCCCAAGGTATGATTGAAAACAGTTATGTCGTTAAGCTGACCAATAAAACCCAAGAAGCACACACTTATAAAATTACTTTAGCGCCACAAGAAGGTCTGAGCCTACAACTGCGCTTTAATGATGTGCCATTAGATCCTGGTGAAAGCTTTGATATGTCAGTCAGTATTTCCGGTGACCCTGCCGTTGTTGCTGAAGGTCAAACACCGGTGACTTTAAATGTGGTTAGTGAAGATGGTAAATATAAAGTGAGTAAACAAAATATATTTACCACTCAAGGTCAGTAAGCCTTTAAGAGATACTAATTTCTGCTAAGTGTTTTATTATCAGTGACTTAGCAGATGCAGCACTTGTTAAATCAAGCTATACTGACTGCGGTTATTCATTATTATTAAACGAACAGCTAGCAGTTGTGTTTATCAGCTGATACATTAAATAGGTATTTTATGTCTGCTCCGATTCAAGCCCCGAGCTTTAAACAGCAAGACCGTCAGCCATGGTATAAGAATTACATGGTGGTTATCTTTGTCATTGGTATGCCCGCTTTTGTGGTTATTGCCTGTATTTGGTTTGTTTATTACTCTTATCAAATTCGTGATAGCGTGGTACGTGATGACTGGTATATGGACGGTAAGACGTTATATCATGATGTTGGTCGCGATAAGCTGACTTATGATTTAGATTTGCACGGTAAGATGCAGTTTTCACCAACAGGTGAAGTGATATTTTATCTGGACTACCCTGAGCAAAGTTTAAAAACCGGTAAACTGCTTAATGGTGAACCGTTAACTTATCCTGATACTTTAGACCTTTCTATTTCTCATGCCACAGATGTGCATAAAGACCGTGATGTCGTCTTGCATCATCAAAGCGGCAACAAATATAGTGCGCAAGTAAAACTGGATGAGGTAAAAGCTAAATATTACCTACAAGTTAGCCACGATGGTAAAAATGACTGGCGCATGAAAGATGTGGCAAAACTACCACGCCCCGAAGTAAGTTTTAATCCGTTACAGGTCTTTGCAAAGAGCTAATGTCTGGTTATTAAATGACTGAAACTATTAGTTTTTGACATCAGTTATGACATTGATAATGTAAAAAATCCAGCTAACAATAGCTGGATTTTTTGATACATGATTTGTTTATGATAGTGTTTAAATAACAGGATTGATGGTTGGTATTTTTTGACTTAGCGTGGTATCAGTTTCAATAACGGCCTGTTTAGCAAACTTGGGATTAAAGGTTTGCGTTTTTGGAGCGACGGGTAAACCAATCTCCGTCAAACTATCTGTCTGCCCTGCCTGAATATTATCGCCTTCAAATAAACGCTCATTATCATCACGCTCTAAGCTCAGACGCTCGAAGTCAAACAGTTCTCTATCTGCCAATTGTGACGGTGCAACATTTTGCATGGCTTTAAAAATAGATGCCAAACGCTGCGGATGCGCATTATCCCACTCGCGCAGCATGTCATTAATAATGGCGCGTTGTAGATTGGTCTGACTACCACATAAGTTGCAGGGAATAATTGGAAATTCTTTTAAGCGCGCATACTCAATAATATCTTTTTCTTCAACATAGGCTAATGGACGGATAAGCAAATTTTGCTTGTCATCGCTCAATAGCTTGGGTGGCATGGATTTTAGCGCCCCACCATGAAATAAATTGAGAAAAAAAGTGGCTAACATATCATCGCGATGGTGACCAAGGGCAATTTTGGTCGCGCCAATTTGTTTTGCAAAACCATATAACGAACCTCGACGCAAGCGCGAACAGGCGGAGCAATAGGTTTTTCCTTCTGGTACGACACTTTTGACAATACTATAGGTATCTTTTTCTAGAATATAATGCGCAATGCCTTGTTCATTGAGATAGTTAGGCAACACCTCTTCCGGATAGCCCGGCTGTTTTTGATCCAGATTTACCGCAACGATGTCGAAGCTAATGGGCGCGATACGCTTTAACAATAGCAAAATATCAAGCAACGTATAGCTGTCTTTACCGCCTGAGACACAGACCATGACCACGTCGCCGTCTTCGATCATATTAAAATCACGAATTGCCCACGATACTTGTCTACGTAGCTTTTTTTGGAGTTTGCGAAAGTATGCAGCTTGGCTATCTGACTGCTGCATATCAGACGGTTCGTTGTTATCGTCATCGTCATCTTCAGACGCATTATCTAAAAAATTTGGCGCATTATTAAACTCGGGATAAAGGTCAATATCGGCAGACGTTCTGTCCGATTGTGGCACAAAGGTAGGCGTAAATAAGGCGGCGGCGGTCATAAATTACTCGATATTTATATAATGATGGTTTTGTAATAAAGCGGATGGCGCGATGTCGTCATAATGTATAGCGACAGCCAATGCGGTCTTACAATTAGCAGCGATTATAACAAAATTTACTAAGCGATTGAAAAGATGACCTTAATTTTTAGAAGCAAAAATTCGTAGTATTATTCGTAGAAATAAATATATAAATAGCTGAGGTTTTTATACTATAGGAAATTGCTTGGCTATTTACCTAGCCTGTGCTTTAGGCCTGCAATGACAGTCTTTTTGAGGCTATTTTCTACACTGTATTGTCTTCACGGTTTTGTAATGGATACAATTTTGTTAATATAACGCTTCTTTACCTATTAATAATGACAGACCTAACTATGACTAACGCTACGCTTACTGCTTCTACTGATAAAACTCAAAATGCCGTCGTACTACTCTCTGGTGGACTCGACTCTGTCACTTGTTTGTATTGGGCAAAGTCGCGTTATGCCTCTGTTACCGCCCTGAGCTTTAACTACGGACAGCGCCATAATAGTGAGCTGATCGCTGCAAAAGCCATTGCCGAATCAGCAGGGGTCAATCACCGTATCATTGATATTGATATCGCTCAGTTGGGTGGTTCGTCACTCACTGACCACAGTATGATTGTGCCCGATGGCGATGCTGATAAGTTTCCCAATAAAAAACATGATGAAATCGATAATGATGCTATCCCAAACACTTATGTACCGGCGCGTAATACGATATTTTTATCTTATGCCTTAGCCGTTGCTGAAGTCACTGATGCCAATCATATCGTCATTGGCGTTAGCTCAGTCGATTACTCGGGCTATCCTGACTGCCGCCCTGAATACATTGCCGCCTTTGAGCACATGGCAAATCTAGCGACCAAAGCGGGCGTTACCGGACATCATCTGAAAATCCAAACCCCACTACAACAACTGTCGAAAGCACAAACGATTGAGCTTGGTTTATCGCTTGGGGTAGATTACGGTCAAACTATCTCCTGCTATCAGGCAGATAGTCAGGGTCATGCTTGCGGCGTGTGCGACAGCTGTGCTCTGCGACGTCAAGGCTTTGCACAAGTCGGTATCGCTGACCCAACTCATTATCAAGCATAATGATAATTTAAGTATCAAATTAATATTCAGTAGTGCTTCAAAATCAAATAAAGCAAACTATATAAACATATGCGTAACATTTAATTGCATCAATACAGCAGGCGCATAGTATTTATTGCCAAAAATAGTTGTTATGGTAGAGAAGATTGTATTTACGATCATTGGTTAAATTTTTAGTACCTCGTTTTCATTATTGTTTTAATGTATTTATAACGCCCTTTGAGAGAATATTTATGAAGCTGTTGCAACTCCTACCTATAGTATTTATTGGTCTTATTGCCATGCCGCAAGCCAATGCAATAGACATCAAACAAGACAATATCAATGCCTGTATCAATGGCGCGGTAAAATATAAAGTCGCTGACAAAGCGACGGCATCTAAACTCTGCACTTGTACCATCGGTGTCCGTAGCAAAATGACCATCGGTCAAATGTGGGAAATCGAAAGCTACGCCCAAAGTAAAAAAGATCCATCAACGCTACCTTACGTGAAAAAAATGCAAAAAGACTTGCAACAATGTACCGTAGGACTCGATTTAAAACAGCCTCAAAAACCTGCTTAAATAAAGCAAATACTGCTTATGAAAATTAAAAGACTGGCAATTGTCAGTCTTTTTTTGTTGCCAACAGTTGCCAATAAACAGCCAAAATGTAAGACTGATACTTTGCTATAACCCATCAATGAATAACGCCCCACTCCAAGATATTAAAATTAAATTAAAACTAAAAAGGAATTTATAATGGCTAAGCCAACCACCGAAGTGATTGCTCTACCTGAATTTCCAGTAACGATAGTACGCGAGCTTGACGGTAATTTTATTCATGATGACATTAGCTTAAAAGAGTTGATTGAACACAAAAAGAAAGGACTGATTCTCTACTTTTATCCAAAAGATGACACCCCAGGCTGCACGACACAAGCGACTGACTTTACTGCAAATATCAATGCTTTTGATGCTCTAGGTTACGATATCATTGGCGTTTCCCGCGATAGCGTTGAGTCTCATAAAAAATTCCTTGATAAATATGACTTACAAATACCCCTAATCAGTGATAGCGATGAAAAATTATGCCAGTATTTCGACGTTATTAAAGAAAAAAATATGTATGGCAAAATGACCATGGGGCTAGTACGCTCAGCATTTGTATTTGATAAAGAGGGCACATTAACGCATGCCCAGCGTAATCTGCGCGCTGCTGGTTATACTGAGCGGTTATTGACTGAATTAGCACCAGCATCGTAATGGATAATAATAAAATTTCTCACCATCTCATCATCTATCATTCGGTAATAATATGACGACACACACTGATAGCACCTCTGTTCCAATTACCCGTCAAGTAGATGTGGCAATTATCGGTGCAGGTACTGCTGGACAAAATGCCTTTCGCGCAGCCCGTAAAAGCACTAAAAATATCGTTATTATTAATGCTGGCTTTTGGACGACTACTTGTGCCACTGTTGGCTGTATGCCAAGTAAGCTATTGATTGCAGCTGCTAATCGTGCGCACGAAGCTAAAGATTCTGTGGCATTTGGTATTCATGCTGAGGTAAAAATTGACGGTAAGCAAGTCATGGCTCGTGTTCAGTCAGAGCGCAACCGTTTTGCCAGTTTTGTTGAACAACAAGTTGAGAGCTGGTCTGAAGTTGAAAAAATATCAGGGCGGGCTCGCATTAACCAAGAGGGTATTATCGAAGTTAATAATGAGCGTATTAAAGCCGATAAAATTATTATCGCGACTGGTAGTACGCCTTTTATTCCTGACGGTTGGACTGATAAGCTTGGTGAGAGATTGCTCACTTCAGACACGATTTTTGAATTGACAGATTTGCCTAAATCTTTGGCTGTTATCGGTGCAGGGGCAATCGGCTTAGAGCTAGCGCAAGCTTTTAGCCGATTGGGCGTTGCAATTACGTTATTTAACCGTGTTAATCAAGTCGGTGGTCTCAAAGACGAGGATATCAATCAAAAGGCGATTGACTGCTTAGGTGCTGAGCTGACTATGCAGCTAAATAGTCAGATTGAAGACGTTGGCACGTATGGGGCTAATAGTGATAATAATAATGAAAAACCAGCCGCCTTTATTAATTATATAGACAGTGAGGGACAAGCACATGAGTGGTGCGGCGAGTATGTACTGGTCGCGACCGGACGGCAAAATACAATTGACCAATTGGGCATTGAGAACTTAGGTGTTAGCTTAGACGATAAAAATCGCCCGCAAAATTTAGATATAAATACCGGACAAATTGGCAATTTGGAGGTTTATATTATTGGGGATGCCAATGCACATCTTCCCCTACTTCACATTGCTAGCGATGAAGGTTTTAATGCAGGCAGCACAGTTTGTGAAGATAATAAGAACGCGTATATTCGTCCGCCTACCGTGCCATTATCCATTGTGTTTTGTGAACCGCAAATTATGACTGTCGGTATGTCGTTGCCCGAGATTCAAGAAGCAGCGTTAGAATATGTCATTGGTAAGGTAAGTTTTGATAATCAAGGGCGCAGTCGTGTCATGGGCGTTAATTGTGGGCTATTACATATTTATGGCTGCAAACAGACCGATAAAATTCTAGGCGCAAGCATGGTTGGACCAGATGCAGAATATGTTGCTCATATTTTAGCGGTTGCCATAACCAATGACTTGAGCATTAAAGACGTGCTTGATACGCCTTTTTACCATCCGACTATTTTAGAAGGTCTGCGTACTGCGCTACGCGATGTGCAAGTGCAAATGTCTATACCCCACCAAAAGCAAGGAATAGAGGAAGATAGCTTTTAATCACGTGCTCCGTTACACTTTTAGATAAGCTTTACTGACCAAAACCTCCATGGATAAGACAATGGCAATCGCTGGTATTACTGATTTTTTTCAAGAGATTGCGCGTGACTTGCATTCCAGTTTATATCTTGCTATCGGCGGTACACTAGAGGAAGAATCTCGCGACTGGACGGCTCATGCTGTAGAGTTGACCAGTACCAGTATTAAAATCCTCATATTACTTGTGATATTGGGGTTTTTTTATTGGCTGGCGATTTATTTGGTCAAGCACAACAGCGCCCGTATTCGCCTCAACGAGCGGCGCACTAAGATTGTGCGCTCAGTGCTGCGTTATATATGGGTAGTCGCCAGTATGCTTGCCATCATGAGCCAAATTTATTTTGATACCAGTACCGTTAAATCGATGGCAAAAGCCAGTGTTTGGGCAGGAATCTACTATGTACTCTGGGCATCTTCTGGGCAGATTATCCATAAAGTGCTTCAGCATTATGGTCTGAATGCTTCTATCGAGCAATTACTAAAAAATATTTTAACGGTACTGATTTTAGTCTTTGGTCTTGCCAGCGTAATGGCACAATTTGGCTTTGATATTGTATCGTTAGTGGCAGGTTTGGGGATTGTTGGTTTAGCAGTTGGCTTTGCAGCACAATCAACGCTAGCTAATTTTATTGCTGGGATTACTATTTTAATTGATCAAGCCTTTCAGGTGGGCGACTGGATTAATATTAATAATGTTGAGGGACGGGTGGTGATTATATCACTGCGTACCACTCATATTTTAACCCGTGACAATATTACTGTCATTGTGCCAAATGCCACTGTTGCTTCTTCAGAAGTGACCAATTTAACGTCCAAGAATTTTATTCGTTTTGACATTCGGGTACGTATTGCTTTAGAAGGTGATATCGATGCGGCACGTAGTGAGATATTAAAGGTGCTCAGCGATACGGATGTGGTATTAAGTCGTCCTGAAACGTCAGCGACAGTAGCAGAAATTGGCGAGTCTGGTATCTTTTTTATCGTACGCTTTTGGGTCAAACCAGCGGCGGTTGCAAGGATGCCAAAAATAAAAGAAGGTCTGACAGAGAATATCAAACGCGCTTTTGATGCCGCCAATATCACCACGCCCTATCCACATATACGCTTGCTAATACCAAAAGATGATGACTATCCTATCACCACTGCGCTCGCAACTGACCCGTTATTAGCAGCTGACACACAGGCAGCAGAAACCGCTACAGACACTAGCGCACTGATTAGTAAAAATGACTAGCCATCGATACTGAAGCCTGCCTCAAGTAACTGATTTAACTACCGGCTTCAAGTACTGGCTTTAAGTAAAAGTTATCAGCTCTAAACCTTATGCTTTGAATTATGGTAAAATTACTGGTCAGATTTTCTTATTTATGCTTCGCTTAGTCCATTTAGCCACACAGGTATCCGTATGACCGAACACACCGCGCCCACTGCTTTATCTACATCGACCGCATTATCGCTTGACCTGATTATCACCTGTGCCGATGGGCTAGAAGTACAGCTACAAACGGAGCTGACCAGCTTCGGTATTGAGAGCGAAATTAAAAGTACCGGACGTCTGAACGTTACCGGTTCGCTACGTGATTTATATACCATTTGTTTATGGTCGCGGGTTGCCTCGCGTGTATTAATGCTGATTAAACGTAAAAATATCAATGCCGAATATGATGTGGCTGAACAGCTATATGGCTTGGCAAAATCGACAGATTGGACAAAAGAGTTTAATCTCGACCAAACCTTTGCCATTCGTCTGTCTGTTGATAAGCGCGTCGCGGTTAGCCAGCAGTTTGCGATGCTGCGTATTAAAGATGCGATTGCCGATACTTTTAATGAAGTTTATGACAGCCGTCCAAACGTCGACAGTAAAAACCCAGATTTCTCTATTTTCGCTACCGTTAATGATAAACAAGCAGAATTATACCTAGATTTATCAGGTACTAGCTTGCATCGCCGTGGTTACCGTGTAGCAATGACAGATGCGCCTTTAAAAGAAAATCTAGCGGCTGCTCTACTTTATAGTGCGGGCTGGCATAAGAAAAGTGCCGAAGGTGATGCGCCTTACTACAATGCGTTAATTGACCCCATGTGTGGTTCAGGAACGTTTCTTATTGAAGCCTTACTGATGCATTGCGATTATGCGGTTGGCATTGATAAAGCGGCTAATCAATTTGGTTTTTATCAATGGCAACATCATGATAAAACGCTATGGTTGTCGATGATTGATGATGCACAAACGCGATTCCGTGAAGCATTAGCGATTGCTTGTGAGCAACCCGATACCCTGCCCCTTATTTTAGGGTTTGATGCGGACAGCGGTGCTATTCTAGCCACCGAAAAGAACTTAATCGCTGCTGGTCTCCATGACTTATTACCCCTTATCGACCTTGAAACCCGCGCTCTTGACCAACTTAATAATCGCTTACTCCCAATGGTGAATGACGGCAGATTAAGTAATCCGCTCATTATCACCAATCCACCTTATGGTGAACGGTTGGGCGATGAAGAGATGATTAAACCACTATATCAAGCGATTGGGCTTATTTTGCAAGACAGCTTTGCCGGTAGTGGTATCACGCCAATGCTTGGCATATTAGCGTCACACGTTGAACAAGTGGATATCTTGCCGATTAAAGAGCCAAAAACCTTGCGCTGCCATAATGGTGCAATCACGGTTTATTTCCGTTACGGCACATTGATTGCTGGGAAAGTCGGTTATTTAATGAGCCAGTTTGAGAAGCGTGAAATTGTGTCTGAAGAAGGACAAGATTTTATCAATCGCTTACAAAAAAATCTGGGTCGCCTAAAAAAACAAGCCAGTAAAGACAATGTCAGTAATTTGCGTGTTTATAATGCCGATTTGCCCGATTTTAAAGTGGCTATCGACTTATATGGCGATTATGTGCACGTACAAGAATATGCGCCACCAAAAACGATTCCACCTGAAACTGCGAAAAAGCGCTTTAATTTGGCATTGATGGGTATTCGTGAAGTGTTTGGTATTAACCGTGAGCAAATTTTTATTAAAACCCGCGCTCGTCAATCGGGTAATGACCAATATAGCAAGCAAGGCAATACCGAAAAGCGCGGCAAATTCTATGTGGCGCGTGAAGATGGCGCTTATTTTTACGTGAACTTTACCGACTATCTTGATACTGGTTTGTTTATCGATCACCGTAATATGCGCGCGCGTATCAAAGCCAATAGTAAAGGTAAAGCGGTGCTAAATTTATTCGCTTATACTTGTACCGCCAGTGTTCATGCGGCATTGGCAGGCGCTAAAAAAGTTACTAGTGTCGATTTGTCACAGAACTATCTTGATTGGGGCAAACAAAACTTTGCGCTCAATGGTCTTAATGTTAGTGGTAATAAATATCATTTTGTCGCCGCCGATATCTTTGAGTGGATTAAAGACAATACGGAACAATTTGATATTATCTTTATTGATCCACCGACTTTTTCAAACTCGAAAAAATTCCAAGGAACGTTTGATGTGCAGCGTGACCATACGGCGCTCATCAATCGGGCGATGAACCGTTTAACCGCTGATGGCGTGTTGTACTTCTCAAACAACTTTACTCGTTTTGAGTTGGATGAGCAGTTAACTGAACGCTACAACATTATTGATATCACGGCGCAAACTATTGGCTTTGACTTTGATGTTAAAAAACCGATTCATCAAAGCTTTGAGATCCGTCACCGTTAAATTGACTACAGTCTAAAAGCACTTAATTTGACAGCGTTTATTTTTTAGTCAATTAAGTAAGCATGGATAAGTAATCACGGATTTAAAAAAATAATGACTCAATCGACTTTGATTGGGTCATTTTTTGTTGTTATGATAGAGTGCTACTGAGTAAACATGTTTTATATCATCGTTTACTTTATTTTAATAACTCAATCTAATAATTCACTCTAATAACAAGGATATATCATGGCTTTATCATTGAATAAAGGCGGTAACTTATCACTAACCAAAACTGACCCCAACTTAAATAAGCTACTTATTGGACTTGGCTGGGATGAACGCGCAACTTCTGGTGCCGAGTTCGATTTGGATGCCAGTATATTTTTAGTCGGCACTTCAGGTAAAGTACGCGGTGATCACGATTTCATTTTCTATAATCAGCTTAAATCAGACAATGGCGCGGTTGAACATACGGGCGATAATCGTACGGGCGAAGGCGATGGTGATGATGAAGTCATTAAAGTAAATCTAGCGCAAGTGCCGGCTGATATTGATAAAATCGTCGTCACTGTGACCATTCATGATGCTGCTGCCCGTAGCCAAAACTTCGGTCAAGTTGCGAATGCCTTTATCCGCGTTGTTAATGAAGAAACGGGCGTTGAAGTGGTGCGTTTTGACTTAGCAGAAGACTATTCAGTAGAAACAGCCATGGTATTTGGTGAAGTTTATCGCCATAACGGCGAGTGGAAATTCCGCGCCGTTGGTCAAGGCTATTCAGGCGGCTTGCAAGCGATGTGTCAACAATACGGTGTTAATATCTAAAATGTACTTTGCATTTATATCGTGCCTAAAAAGCAAAGCACTACTGGTTGCAAAATAGCCACAATTCGCTATAGCAAAATATTTAATAATGCTTTATGTTTCATTTAAAATTATGCACAAAAAGTGGCTAGCGATAGCTGCTTTTTTATTGTCTATCTCTTTAATAGATAGACCTGAGCTTTACGTAACCAGACAGGATATGTCATGAGACATTTTTATTTAGACTTCATTTTCACGGCTATCGCATTGATGGTGGCCGCGTGGTGGGGATATTCACATAGTGGTATGGGCGGGCTGATATCCGCGCTGTCAATTACCGCTATTTTGGCCGTCATGGAGATTTCGTTATCATTTGATAACGCGGTGGTCAATGCCTCAGTGCTCAAGCATTGGGACAAATTTTGGAAAATGATATTTTTAACCGTTGGTATTTTGATTGCCGTATTTGGTATGCGTTTGGTATTCCCGATTGTCATTGTCGCGGTTACCGCTGACCTCGGTATGATGGAAGTGGTCAATTTAGCCTTATACAATCCAGAAGAATATTCAGCAAAACTCTTAGCACACCATGCTGAAATTTCAGCCTTTGGTGGTATGTTCTTGTTATTAGTGTTCTTAAACTTTTTATTCGATGAAAAAGAAGTGCATTGGTTTGACTGGTTAGAGAGCCGCTTAGCCAAATTCGGGCAAGTAAATGCAATGAGCGTTTTTGTTGCCCTTGCAATCCTGATGTTATCTTTAACATGGGTAAACGACGCACAAGCACCTGCGGTATTGATTGCAGGCGTTTGGGGTATTTTAATTTATCTAGGCGTACAAGTCGTGTCAGGTATGCTTGAAGGCGACCTTGGTGAAGAAGAGGAAGAAGGCAACGAAAGTAGTGGTGCTGGTGCTGCCGCAGGTAGTGCTATTATGAAAGGCGGTATTGCCGGCTTCTTATATCTTGAAGTCCTTGATGCGTCATTCAGCTTTGATGGTGTGATTGGTGCATTTGCCATTACTAATGACGTGATTATCATCATGTTGGGCTTGGCAATTGGTGCGATGTTCGTACGTTCAATGACTATCTTTTTGGTAGAAAAAGGTACGCTTGATGAGTTCATCTATCTTGAGCATGGCGCACATTACGCTATCGGTGCGCTTGCTCTTATCATGCTGTTATCGATGAAATTTCATGTACCAGAATTGGTTACTGGTCTTATCGGTATCGCCTTTATTGGTTGGGCATTACTGGCATCGCTCAAGCATCGCAAAATAGAAGCACAAAAAGTTGTTGAGTAGATAATGAGTAAATATAGTAAAAATTTTAATTAATACCACTCTGCTTTAAAGTTGTATTTTTATCACAGGTTATATCAAGCATTTGGTATAACCTGTTTTGTTTTTTGACTGCCTACTTTTTCGTCATCTTTCTGAATATTAATCCGCTTATATTTTTAATAACAATACCTTGCCTATTATACTCCGGATGTTAAAAAGCTATCAGCTGTGCAGGGTTATTGTGTTGCTTAGTAAACAGACAAAATTCGTCTTGCTTAGTGCTCATTCGCTTAGTATAGTAAAACGTAATGAGATGCAGCATATAGCTCACGGGTAGCATTATAAGTAACTAGCGCCCTAATAGTTACTATGCTGTATTATTTTGAGTACACTTTATAATCAAAAAATTAATTCAATTACTAGACTTTTAATTAATAAACCAAAGGACATTTACATGGCTATCAGCTTAACAAAAGGCGGCAACGTAAACTTATCAAAAGAAGCACCAGGCTTAACCAACATTACCGTTGGTCTTGGTTGGGATCCCCGCGCTACTGACGGTCAAGATTTCGACTTAGATGCTATTGGCTTCTTGGTAGATGAGTCTGGCAAAGTGCGTAATGACCAAGATTTTATCTTTTTTAATAACTTAAAGTCAGACAATGGTGCCGTTGAGCACACTGGCGATAACCGTACTGGCGAAGGCGACGGCGATGATGAAGCCATCAAAGTAAATCTAGCGAATATTCCAGCTGACGTGAGCAAGATTGCTCTATGTGCCATTATTTATGACGGTCAAGCTCGTAACCAAAACTTCGGTCAAGTAGGCGATGCTTATATCCGTGTCATTAATGATAATGGCGCGGCTGAAATCGCCCGTTATGACCTATCAGAAGATGGTAGCACTGAAACAGCAATGATTTTCGGTGAGCTATATCGCAATAGCGGTGATTGGAAATTCCGCGCCGTTGGTCAAGGCTTTAGCGGTGGTCTAGGTCCATTAGCCGCGTCTTATGGTGTTAATGTTTAAGACTAAAAGCTGAATCGGCAAATTTAAAAAAGCCATCAAGTGTGCCCTATTATCACATTTGATGGCTTTAAAAGTACTGGGCTAGTGAAAATATGTTTTAGGACGTCGTTTTAAAAGCGTACTCGAAATTACATAACCATATTTAGAACACTGTATTTACAATACTATATTAAAGCATCGATATAAGGATTTTCCCTCTATGGCAGCAACCTTTAGCTTAATCGGTACGATTGAACCTTTTTTACATTGTAACCTTAAAAAGGGCGATTCCATTTATTGTGAAGCCAATGCAATGGTAATGATGGAGTCTAACCTTGAGCTTAAAGGTAAGCTACAGGGCGGAATCATGCAGTCATTGATGCGCCGCTTCGCCAATGATGAATCACTATTTCAGCAGCAGATCGAAGCCGTTAATGGTGAAGGTGACTGTTTACTTGCCCCAACGCTTGATGGCGATATGCAGATACTTGATGTAGGTGCGCAGCAATATACCTTAAGTGATGGAGCATTTGTCGCCGCTCAGACTGGAGTCGATGTTGTCGCTAAGATTCAGCGTAATTTAGGCGGTGCAATATTCGGCGATACCGGTGGCTTTATGGTCATGCAAACTCAAGGTAACGGTCAAGTGGTAGTATCTGGTTTTGGCTCGTTGTTTGAGATTGATGTGGAACCCGGCAAAGATGTGATTATCGATAATGGTCATGTAGTCTGTTGGGATTCGCGCTTAGAATATAAGCTCTCGGTCGCTACCAGTAAGAAAAAAGGCTTTTTAGGTAACATCATCAACTCAGTGACCAGTGGCGAAGGTATGGTTTTAAACTTCTCTGGTAGAGGTAAAGTGGTTATCTGCTCGCGCAATCGTGATAGTTATCAAGGCTGGATACAAAGTCTGTTGGGCACTAGCTCAGGCGGGCGCGGCGGCAATAGTAGTCTTTTAGGCAATGTATTGTAATTAAAAATTTGAATATTTTAGCCAAATTTTATCAGTACCAATCTGTGTTTTTTATAACGTCAACAACAACTATTATAAGGATTATCGCATGGCAGTCAGTCTCCAAAAAGGACAAAAAATCTCCTTAAGCAAAGAAGCCGGCGGCACGCTCACTCAAGTAAAATTAGGCTTGGGCTGGGATGTGGCACAAGCGCCTCAAGAGAAAAAAGGTGGGCTATTAGGTAAATTATTCGGCGGTGGCAGCGGTGGTGATTCTATTGATTTAGACGCCTCTTGCATCATGTTTGATAGCAATAAGCAGCCCGTTGATACCGTTTGGTTCAGTCAATTACAATCAAAAGATGGCAGTATCCTTCATACGGGTGACAATCGCACTGGCGCGGGTGATGGCGATGATGAGGTCATCAATGTTGATCTCTCCAAAGTGCCTGCCAATGTGACATCACTGGTATTTACCGTTAATAGCTTTACCGGACAGAGCTTTGAGAAAGTCGAAAATGCGTTTTGCCGTATCGTTAACGCCAATAATAACAGTGAAGTTGCGCGTTATAACTTGTCATCACAAGGTCCTCATACGGCAATGATTATGGCAAAAGTTTATCGTCATAATGATGAATGGAAAATGCACGCCATTGGTGAAACCGCTTCTGGGCGTACTTTCCATGATTTAATGCCGGCTATTACTCCGCATGCTTAATTAATGTTATACGATAAATTAGTGATAATAAAAAAGCCCAGCTATTGTAAATAGCTGGGCTTTTCAATTTGGCTCTCATTACTATTGTTTTTTACTTCTATTCTTTCTACCAATAAAGTCTCAACCGAAGACACAGTTTATCTCTCATTGCTCTGTATAGTTAGTTTGAAATAAATTCGATACGTCAATATTATCGTGCTGTTGAGATATAAACTAAACAGGCAACTCGTTGCTCCTTATGTACATCTCGTCGTCTATATGTCCCTTCCGTAGGATTAGTAACAGTGGCAGCACATTCTGTAATACTATTTTGTTTACAAATGATAAATAAATTACATTCTCTAAAATGGATTATTTGGAGTAAACAAATGTCAGACCATAAAATTGATAGCGTTGATAAAGAAGCGGGGCAAAAGAAGAAGTTCGAGATGCCACATATTTATGTCATCTTATTTGTATTCAGCGCCATCGCCGCTATTCTTACTCACTTTATACCTTCTGGTAAATATGACCGTGTACTTGGACCAGAAGGTAGAACAACCATCGACGCCACGTCCTACCATTTAATAGAGCAAACGCCAGTTGGCATCACCGAATTTTTAACTGCTGTACCTAGGGGTCTTATCGATGCCGGTGAAGTCGTGTTCTTCACATTCATCATCGGTGGTATGTTTATGGTGCTTAGAAGAACGGGAATTATCGAAGTTGTCGTTGATAAGTTAGCCCGTAGATTTGCCAATAATGGCTTGTTGCTCATAGCAGTATTAACCACAACATTTGCTTTTATTGCCACACTAATTGGTACGCCCGAATTATCATTAGTCTATATTCCAGTTATTATGCCCTTAATTATTGCTTTGGGATACGATTCGGTAACGGCTGCTGCGATTTCACTATGTGGGACTGGTGCTGGTTTTAGCGCCGGTGTGCTTAATCCAATCAATACAGGTCTTGGACAAAAGTTATCAGGATTACCAGTATTCTCAGGAATGGGATTACGTTCAGTCGTATTCGTTTTAGCAGTCACTGCCGTGGTTTTCTTTATTATAAGATATGCGAAAAAAGTTAAGAAAGATCCGTCCAAAAGTTATGTCTATGAAGAAGATAGTGAAAAAAGAATAGAATTTAATCAAATTGTTGGTGGTACTGCGCTTACCATGACATATCGTCAAAAGCTAGCTGCCTATGCCACGCTTATTCTATTTGCAGTACTCGTATACGGCGTGCTGCAGCAAGGCTGGTTCATGATAGAGATGTCTGGACTCTTTGTCATCATGGGCATCGTCGTTGGACTGATTGCTGGTCTTAAGCTTACTGAGATATGTGAGGGATTTAACCAAGGGTTTAAAGATGTATTGATGGGCGCATTTATCGTCGGCTTAGCTCGTGCAGTCGCTGTCGTCTTAGAAGATGGCAACGTCATGGACACTCTTGTACACTCTTTAGGGACTTTAGTTGGAGATTTACCTCCTGAGTTGGCAGCAGTTGGTATGTATTTCGTCCAAACTGCCATTAATTTTGTGATCTCGTCCGGTAGTGGCCAAGCTCTTGTCACGATGCCTATTATGGCACCACTTGCTGATCTCGTTGGCGTGACCAGACAAACAGCTGTTCTAGCCTATCAACTTGGCGATGGCTTTACTCACGTTCTCTTCCCTACCAGCGGATATTTTATGGCAGCACTGGTTATCGCGGGTGTGCCTTATCAAAAATGGCTGCGCTTTTTCTTACCTCTTTTTGCGGTTTGGGCGATGATTGCCATTGGCTCTCTAATTGTCGCTCAAATGATTGGTTGGTCATAACCAATCATTAAATAGCTTTGTTCAAATAAAAGGGGGAAATGTTTATGACATCTACTCCTTTTATTTATACTTAAGTACTATAAACCCAGCACTTGCTTAATCGCCTTAACGTAAGTACGACTTACCGAAATTTTAGCGCCGTTTTTTAATACAATCAAATAGGTTCGATTAAACCAAGGCTCTAACACCGCTATTTGTTTGATATTAACGATATAACCCCTATGTACTTGAATGAAATCGTCCCCAAGTTTGTCCATCATTTTATAAAGCAAAGTATCTGTTGTGTATTTTTTTTCTACTGTTTGGATATATGCTTGCCGATTCTCAGTACCGATATATAAAATATCTTTAGTATTGATGACGATAATTCGATCATTTTCTTTTACGGTAATACTATATTTTTTCTCTTTACTCATCGAAGGTGCGGGTTCAGCATTACTCTCTAAACGAGGCATACTAATCAATTTTATCAACTTGTCCACCGCTTTTAGCAGTCTAACTTTATCAATGGGCTTAACAATATAATCTATAGCATCAAGCTCAAAAGCATCTAATGCGTACTCACCATAAGCGGTGACGAACACAATCATAGGTCGCTTTTTCATATTACTAAATTGCTTAGCAAGATCTAAACCATTGCCATTTTCCAACTCTATGTCCAAAAATACCGCATCTGGCTGTTTCTCATTAATATCCCACAGGGCTTGATGAATATCCTCCGCTTCACCAATCACATTTATCTGCCCTGTATCATTGAGCAAATAAATCAATTCTTGTCTTGCCAATAATTCATCTTCAATCACATAGACATTCATCAGCACTTTTCCCTAAGTTTTAGCTGGCAAGCTAATAGAAACACACGTTCCCTTACCAGGATGACTACTGATAGCGAACCTAGCATCTTGACTATATAATGCGGTAAGCCGTTCTTTTATATTAAATAGTGCCGTGCCACTGCCATCCTTTGAAGACTTGACCACACGTTCACCCAAATCTACCCTGCGATTTAACTCTATGCCAACACCATTATCCTTCACTTTAATAGTAATTAGATTATCAGTACCAACTCTAATTTCAATAGAAACGATGCCTTTTATTTTTGCCTTTTTAAATTCGCCATGCTTGATGGCATTTTCAACTAAGGGTTGGATAATAAATGGTGGGATAAGTAGATCTGTTGCATCACTATCTATTGCTATTTGCACATCAAATTTATTGGGAAAACGAGCTTGTTCAATGGCTAAATAAGCTTGTACATTTTCCATCTCTTTATCAACCGATACTAAAAAATCGCCAATGCCTGATAAGTTGTTGCGTAGATATGTCGATAAGTGTAGTAATAAATCTCGAGCGAGCATGGGATCAATTCTACATAAAGCGACAATGGTATTGAGCGCATTAAATAAAAAGTGAGGTTGAATTTGCGATTGTAGTGCTTCTATTCTCGCATTTTGTAATAACTTATTGTGTCGCTCAATCTCGCCAATCTCTAGTTGACTTGAAAAGAGCTTTCCTAACCCTTCAATCAGCTCTCTTTCAACAGCAGTAATGTGTATCGAACTGCCATAATAAAAGGTAATGGTGCCAATTGTTTTATCCTGAACATAAAATGGCAGTACTACCGCTGCGCGGCTTTTAGCTTTATTTGAAAATACCCACTTTGATTTTGATTCACTTAGTACAGATTTTCCCGTTTCTAACACTTTTTTACGCAGGATTAAATCTTGCTCACTTTTTCTGTTTTGATCCGCAGCTGTTCCTGTGTACGCAAGTTCGCGTAACCCTCTGGTTATCGCAACATGCTCCACACCTGTTAACTGTTTAATTATTTTTATACTTTCTTTGGCAGAATTTTCATCCAATCCTGCGCGAAATAAAGAGAAAGTGCGATCAGCAATTGAAAAGGTTTTTACCGTCTGATTTGCTCTCGTTCTTTCCTCTTCTTGCACCGTATTGTAAAATATCATCGCACATATCCAGATACCAATACTATTAATAACAATGATTGGAACACCTGTAAAACTGATTAATTTGAGCGCGCGCATATGATCAGTAGTTAAGATGGGAACAGCTATAATCTGAATGGTTAAAATAATGATACTGATAAAAAACATATGCTTGGGTCTAATGAGACTCATACCCCGACGCTTGTAGCCAAACCAGCCTGCAAGCGCGCCTCCTAAGATAGATATCCAAAAAATAGAGTCGCTAATAAAGCCACCCATCAATAAGCGGTGCCCGCCTGCAATCACGGAAGCACCGATACCAACGATTGGACCTGCAAAAAAGCCGCCAATGATAATACCAATATTGCGGGTATCTGCTACAGCATTATGCGAATTAAGCGTAGGATTCCATAGGCTTGAGACAATCCTTTGGTTCTCAGGCTCTACAACAAGCGCTGTATAATTGCCAATAACCCCAAACATGCCAAAAATGATGATTAAAATACATAAATCGCCAATACCGACCCGATAGTAAATCATTTTTCTAAAGATAGATAAGCGTGTGATTAGAAAAGCAATGGTTATAATCAGTGTCATCCTTGACAACATTTGTGTGATCAATTCCCACATTAAGACATCTCATTGTTGTAATGAATATAGATATTATCTTATAGGTAGTAACCAAACTAATAATTACTATCAAGCCCTTCACTAAATTGCAATGGGTTTATCAGACCTACTAATTTAGAATAAAATACCTATTTACTACCCCGCTTCCAGCTAAAGCCCCAGTTAAAGGCTTTGTCCATTTCTTGATGACCTTTAAAATATTCATTAATACGTTCAACATTGATGCTGCCATTTTGATTGACTAAGCGCGCAATTGCACACATAGGTAAATTGCCTGCGCCTTCAGTTAAGCGTGTCTCAATCGGTGGCTGCTCAGGGACATGAATGGTGACCACACCATCGGTTTGCGCCCAATTCGGTGCGCCTTCATAGATGAAAGCAAAGATAAATATTTCCTCAATTTGCGCCCATTGTTGACCATTAATATCGAGCCATTCTCCGCCACTGGTCTGCCCCGTTCTATCATCGGCGCGCAAATACACGTAAGGCGCTGATGATAAGCTGCCAAAGCGATTACCCAATGCTTGAATCAGTGTTTTCTCACCAGTTTTAAGATGAATCATCGCCCCTACATCTAAATCAATGCCGCCAGCACTATGCGATTTAAATAAATCAGATAACAAGCCTTTTTTGGGCGCTTGTTTGTCGATATTTGGCTTTTGGTTCCAATTGAGGTTGACCGATATTTTGCCGAAGTCATCACGCTTTTTAAGATTAATACTGGATTGATTTTTAGTTAAGGTAATTTTGCTTAAATTAACTGAAGAAGCTTTTGTGTTAGCTGTGGGAATCGGTGGTGGACTGCCTGCTTTTTGAGTATTGATAGGTTTTTGGGTATTGATAGCGGCAACGGGATTAGCCTGTGTGGGTACATCATCGGCAATCTCAACGCCAAAATGTTCGGATAACGGTTTCAGTCCGCCATCAAAACCTTGGGCAATAAAGCGAAACTTCCAACTGCCCTGCCGACGATAGCATTCTGCTAAAATAATGGCTTTTTCACTGCGCCCTGTCGCACTGAGCTGACAACTGAGTAACACTTGATTGCCTCGCATGACTTGAATGTCAACATCGCCAATCTGCGCAAGGGGTTGATCGCTTGAAAATGCGAGCGCAATTTTATCAATATTCACAGGCTGTGCAGGTAGATTGATATCAAAAAAACCATCGCTATCATGACCGCGAAAGCTGACATTGCCATCATCGCTGCGGGTCTGACCATAAAAAATCATATCACCATCACCGCGCACCCGTCCATCGGTAGTCAAACGATAGGCGGCACAGTCAATAGCGTTCTGACTCATAATACGAATGCTAATATTGTCATTCGGTAAAGGTGCATTGGCTCCGGCAATCAAGGTTTGGCTCATAGTTTATCCTTATCATTCATATTATTTTTTATCGTGGTGCACAGCGTATAGTAGCACGAATGTCTACTATTGCTTAACGAGCTCATCTAGCAAAATAATTGCAGCGAACCGGTATGCAAGTTATCGTTAAGCATTTATATCCGGCTGCATTTGTATATAATGGCGGTGATATAAAACAGTAAATAATAAAATAAATAACGTAGGTACTGAGAGAATGATGAATAACGATAACAATACTCATAGCAACCTTCAAGTTGACGTGGCAGCATGGTTGGCTGAAGGTCAATCTAGCCAGCGCGATATGCTCAAAAGCCTACAATTATTAAAAGCACAATTTCCCACTCCTTTTAACGTTATTGCCTCACATCGCCAAGAGCGTCCAGAAATTTTTGAGTTTGCGGATAACGTGTATTATGAGCCAGCCAATACTATGGCTAATAATGATATCGTTGATGATGAAGATGAGCCTATCCTTGAACAGTACCTTGAAGCAGTTATGCCGCGCTGGCAATTTGTATTAGAAAATGCCAAGCAAAATAACGTTAAAGTCTTGCTCACAGGTCGTAACAGTCGCGACTATGAAGCCCATCGTGAGGCATTTTCTGCCGCCGGTATTCGCTTATTAACTGGCGCTACTAGCGTGTCCGCCTTAGAAAGTATTGATGATAAATTTGCGTTTATGCAGCACTGTCACGCGCATAATATTCCAGTCGCCCAAAGCTGGCGTTTTGATAATACCGCCGAGCTAACTGCCTTACTTGCTGAACATGACCATCAGCCACTATGCGTGAAGCCGGTGACTGGCATTTTTGCGCAAGGGTTTTGGCGATTGGATACTGGTAAAGATACAGATGAGCGCTATGATAGCTTTGAGCATTTATACTTCACAGAAGATAAAAAAATAAGCACCACGCAGTTTATTAATGCTTATAGCAACAGCCAAATGATGCAGGAGCAGCCCGTTCCGATGCTATTAATGCCGTATTTATCGGGGCAGGAATATTCTATCGACGTAGTGTGTGAATATGGTGACGTGTTAGCCGCCATCACCCGCCATAAAACGGGTAAAATTCAACATATCGGCTATGACGAATCGGTTATGGCAGTGGTTATTCCCTTAATTAAAGCGTTTGGCTGTGATGGCATTGTCAGCGTACAGACCAAAGCTGACGATGATGGCAATCACCGTGTGCTTGAAATCAATAGTCGTCCCTCTGGTGGCATTGGTTATACCACTCATAGCGGTGTCGACTTAACGCAAGTCGGCTTTGCTTATTGGCTAGGGTTGACGGCTAAGCCAAAACTAGAAAATATTATTAAACAAATTACGCCCTGTCAGGTGCGTTCTATCATGATGAGTGCCAAGCTTTAATAGGTTAAACAAAGCACTAAGGAGTGTCATGACAGCTACGTTCAAGAACATCGCCGTACTTATCGATGCTGATAACACTTCTGCTCATACAATTGGTGATATTTTAAAAAAAATAGAAAGCTTTGGATGTATCACTTGCAAAAATATCTATGGCGATTGGGGTAACGCCCATATTCAAGGATGGCGAGAAGCACTGCTAACCCATACCTTAAATCCCATACAACAATTTGCCTATGTCACCGGTAAGAATACGACCGATATTGGCATGGTTATTGACGCGATGGATTTGCTGTATAGCAACCAATACGACTGCTTTTGTCTGATTTCTAGTGATAGTGATTTTACTGCTTTGGCGCTGCGTATCCGCAAAAATCATGTAAACGTTTTTGGCTTTGGTAAAAAAATTACGGTTAAGGCTTTTTTTCAAGCCTGTGATAATTTTTATTATGTTGAGGACTTATTACCGTTACCGCCCATACCAAAGAAAACTGTAGCAATACCCAAAAAAAACTCTGCTCAAAATAATTTAGTAACGCCCAAACGAGTTAAAATACCAGTCGCAATCCCACCAACCACCGATACGTCCAAACGTTGGACAACCAAGCAATTAAAAACCCAAACACACTTGATTAGTATCTTAAATAAACTGACAACAGAAAATCCAAAGTCTGATAAAGGCTGGTCACATTTGTCTTATATTGCCAGTCAAATCAACCAACATCATCAAAATGTAAAATGGGGGAAATACGGCTATAAGAAGTTTTCGGATTTGATGATAGCGTTAGACGTATATGAAGTACGCCAAGTCAATAAGAGCTTGTCTATTAAGATAAAAGAAGCGGCTAAGACCACCATAATTGCCAAAGCTAATCCGCAACAAGCAAGCAAAGCATGGGATGAACAGCGGCTAAAATGTGATACGAAACTATTGAACAGCCTACGTGCTGCTATTAATAACAACCCTAAAATGGAAGCCGGACGCTGGGTAAACTTTGGCGCAGTTCGCCAAGCCATGATGGCACATTATCCCGATTTTACCCCACAATATTATGGTTACACTAAACTTCCCGCTATTATCAAAAAAATCAGTTTGTTTGAAACAAAAACGGTAAACTCCGCTCTTTATGTGCGCCAAAAAACATCATAATTAGTGGTCACTGAGCAAAAAATTATAGCCATAGCGACAACGCTAATTAATGCCTATAACCAACATGAATGCAGCAGCTGACACGGCGAATTTAAGGATAAAGTAAGCCAATAAAAAGGGCGCTAATAGTTTCAGCTATTAGCACCCTTTTATCATCCTACTCAAAAACATCTGTCATGAAAAGTAAAAAGTATCTAATCGTCTTATTAAGTGGCTCGCCTTCAAGTCCTTAAACAACCATTACAATGCCGGTGGCGTACCTTCAGCATTAGAAAGCACCGCATCAATTTGTATTAAAGCATCCATCGGAATAGCGGACACCCCAATGACCGTTCTGGCAGGTAAATCACTGTTAAAGAAGCTCGCATAAATATTATTTACCGCAGCAATATCAGCAATATTTTTAAGTTGAATCGTTACTTTAACGACATCGTCCATGACATGATTAATACTCTCTACTATCGCTTTGATATTGTCTAAGCACTGCGTTGCTTGTGCCGTTATATCGCCTGCAACTATCTCGCCTGATACAGGACTGATAGGCAATTGCGCTGAGATATTATTATAATGAGAAAACGCAACGGTTTGCGTTGACAGCGAATTTTTTGGGGCGTTTGTGGTATTGTTGGCTTTTATAACGATGCCATGTCTGTCTTCAACGGCTTGCGGAGGCGTGCCATCGCCGTGCGATACCACAACATCAATCTGTACTAACGCATCCATCGGTAACGCTGACGCCGCACTGACAGTTCGTGCCGGCATATAGCCTACCGTTCTAGCAATCGCTGAATCTGGGAAAAAGGTCGTGTAAACTTCATTGACAGCATCCGTATTTGCAAGGTCTGTTAAATAGATATTTACTTTGACAATATCATCAACAGGCACATCGATACTCTCTAAAATAGCCTTGATATTTTTTAGGCACTGTCTGGTCTGCTCTTTGACGCACCCAGTCACTAAGCTACCGGTGTTAGGGTCGATAGGCAATTGCGCTGAAATATTATTGTAATGAGAAAACGCGACCGTTTGCGTTGACACGGATGTTTTTGGGGCATTGTCCGTGTTATTTGCTACTTTTATCAGCTCACAAGGTGCTTGCGGATGCGTACCTTCACCATTTGAAATGATAGCGTCTATTTGTATCAATGCCTTATCCATAGGTAGCGCGGCTACGGATAGCACCGTACGTGTAGGCAGATAGCTTTGGAAAAAGTTAGCATAAACTGCATCTACAGCGGCAATATCAGCGATATTTTTTAGGAATATCGTTATTTTGACGACATCATCCATGACATGATCGATGCTATGGGCGATGGCTTTGATATTGTCTAGACACTGGGTTGCCTGCGCGCTTATATCACCTGCGACGACTTCGTTTGTTGTTGGGTCAATAGGTAATTGACTGGAGAGATGGTTATAATGAGAAAACGCCACCGTTTGGGTTGATAGTAAGCTCTTTGGGGCACTGTCCGTGTTTCTGGATGCTTTTACAATGATAGTAGTCATGCGCAGATAAGTCCTATTTAATATTTATTGTTATATCGCTTTTGGGTGAGTGTGGCTTTTGGTTTGATACTGTTTTTTTGGAACTGCTTTTTTCTCGCACTACTTATTTTGAGACGAGACCATTGAAGCTAAAAAACCGCCACTAATGGTAGATAACTTTACCATAATAGCCATTCATATACCTACTAATAAACTTGGTTTGGGATAAGTAAAACAAAGCATAAGAAGATATTTTAATTCATCAAAGTAAGTGCAATAACAGTAAAACGTCACGGTTGTGGTTGTGATAAAATCGCGGCAATTAATAGTAATATACAAAAAAATTTAAACATGGGATACATCGACACGATGACTGAGACTTACAATGACGCTACCGCTGATCATTTACATCAATGCGCCATCACCCTACCTCGTGGTACGCTTGCCCTAACGTATCAGATAAATGCAGCAACCAAACGCGTCAATGACAAGCACAACCTAGATACCGACGTCCAACCTTATCAATTAGCAGACTTGTTAGATTTTGCACAACGTATCAATCCAAAACGGGCATTTTTATTTGTATCAAAAGTGCTCGGTCGGCATATCCCTATTGCACCCATTACCATGCGTCAGGCTTTTACTGATTTGGCAAATTTAGTGCCCAATCATTTATCTGAGCCTATTTTAGTGATTGGTATGGCAGAAACTGCGGTTGGTCTGTCGGCTGGTGTCCATCAAGCCTTGCAAACTCGCTATCCACAAGCGATATTACTAAATTCTACTCGTCACGCGCAGCACGATGAGGACAATAAAAACACTTTGCTCACCACTTTTAGCGAAGACCACAGTCATGCCAGCCAACATCTGATATATCAAAGTGCCGATAGCGTTACCCAAGCGCAATTACTCGCCAGTAAAACGCTAATTATGGTCGATGATGAAGCCTCAACCGGTAACACTTGTATCAATGTGGTTAGCGCCTTACGTGATGCAGGATTGACGCAATTAGAGCACGTTCATCTAACGACGTTGGTCGATTGGTCATTAGGTCAGGCAGGCATGGATGACGCTTTATCTGAGCACTTACCAGATATCGACTTTCATCGCCACCATTTACTATCTGGCGCTTGGCAGTGGACGGATGCACCCAATCCTGAGCCAATTATTATGCCATCAGTTGATACCACAGCGGCAGGTTCGCAGCCTATTTTATCTACGGGTCATTGGGGACGTTTTCCAACCCTTGATAGCACAAATGGTTTTGATAATTATCTCGCGAGCTTCCAAACTGCCTTTACACGTTTTAGTCGACAAGCAGCAGTTGATAAAGAGCAGTTGCCAAAAAGAATCTTGGTATTGGGCAGTAATGAGTTTGTTTGGTTGCCGTTTTTATTAGCCGAATGGCTAGAGCAAAACACGAATATAGATAGCATTAACAGCACTGTTAAATTTAGTGCGTTAACCCGTTCACCGATTGCGCTTGGTGGCGCGATTCATAACATGCTGAGCTTTACCGATAATTATGGTCTAGGCATGACCAACTTTGTTTATAACGTCGAGCCTAGCGACTGGGATTTGATTGTCCTGTGTGTGGAAACCCCTGCGGATAGCGTTGATGCCATGTGGGCAGAGTTAGATAATGTGTTGGTGGTGAGTCCTGCCTCGTCAATTCTATTATAAAATATACATTTATGGCGTACGGACAATCCTATGACGACTACTTTTTTTCAGCCTAATTCCAATATCATCAAGCCTTATGCCTTAATGGATTTGGACGACACACTATTTCAAACGCAGCGCAAGATTGATGCTTGGGAGTTACCAACCGCTGAACCTGAACACTTAGTGTGCGCGACGGTTAATAAACAAGGCGAGCCATTAAGTTTTATGAGCCAACGTCAAGCTGCATTCTTTAATTGGCTACTTGCCAGCACCGAATTGATTGCAGTCACCGCTCGTGATACCTCTGAAATTAAACGGGTCAAATTACCGTTTGACAGTTGGCAAGTATTGACTCATGGCGCAGTTATTTTAATGCCAAATGGTCAGCCGCTTAGTGACTGGCAGCAAAAAATGAGTGAGCAACTCTACCCTCTACAAGATAAGTTAAATCAGCTCATTCAGCTAATCTCTGAACATCGTGCACAGAATGATAACGGTCATAATGATTTAATATTTACGATGCATACTGACTGCTTTCATAATAAAGAATTAGTCATTTATTTGGCGATTAAACATGCAAAAAAAGATCATCAAGCGTTGGAGTCATTAGCCAAGCAATTACCGATATTGATTCCGGATTTTGATACGCATTTTTATGTGCATGTGAATGCGAATAATTTAGCGATACTGCCGCACGCTGTTCATAAGCAACATGCCGTACAGTTTTTATTAGCGCATCATTTAGATAATCAGCGACCCAGTTTTGGCTTTGGTGATAGCTTGGCAGACTTACCTTTTCTGCAACTATTAGACTGGTATGGTATGCCGAGTCGCGGTCAATTACATTCACAACTTCAAACGTGGCACGCCTAATGAATCCTATAAATCCAGCTATTAACCCAGAGCAACTTACCTTAAGTGGATTTGGTTCAGGCAGTTACCTTGGCAGTGATGTGACGGTGCTGCTTGATATGGTCGATAAAAATGTGGTTGCCGATGTGCCTGTTGCGCAAAAGGAGGCGTTAATCCAAAGTGGTCAGCGCCATTATTCAGATATGATTACCTTAGAGGGCGCACCAAGTGCCATACACGAGCACCTATATGAGCAAGCCTTAGTACAAGGGACACCACGAGCGGCTCATGATATTGCCAATCTTGCGTATTCATTACATCAGTTATTTAATGCCAGCGTGAATAGCGAACGCCCTTTGGTATTGGTGAGCTTAGTACGTGCAGGCTTGCCTGTTGGCGTGTTATTACAACGTGCTTTGGCAGATAAAAATAGCACCTATGCACTGCCAAGCGCGCATTATGGTATAAGCATCATTCGTGATCGTGGGCTTGATCCAGTAGCATTGCAAATGATTTTGAAGACGCATCCAAATAGCCCAATTGTCTTTGTCGATGGCTGGACGGGTAAAGGGGCGATTTATCAAGAATTGGCAACCAGTCTTGCGCTATTTAGTGATCCTAATCATCCAAATTATGCCAATATCTTTCATCAAGGAATTGGTGTTATTCCACTTCTCACTCTTGCCGATCCCGCAGGCGTTGCTTGGCTTGCGGCAAGTGAAGACGATTGGTTGATTCCATCAGGATTGCTTAACAGTACGGTATCGGGATTAATCTCACGTAGCTTATATACAGCGCCGCAAGAAGGGCTACATCGTAGTGTGTTTTATGATGACTTAGTAGACGGTGATCACAGCTTGGCGTTCGTTAATCATATTGATGCGGCTCGACAACAATTAACGGCATTACCTGAGCAATTACCAACCTTTAAACAGCCGCGTTATAGCACCAAACCCATCATTGACATGCTAGCAACGCGCTATCAAATTACTAATCGCAATCGTATTAAGCCGACCATTGCTGAGGCAACGCGGGCGATATTACGCCGTGATCCTGAATGCGTATTACTGGCGGACAATAATCATCCCGATACTGCTTTATTGCGGCATTTATGTGCCGAGAGAGATATTAATATGGTTATGTTAGGTGCTAAAATACTCCCCTATCAAGCGGTTACGATTATTAAACAGCGCAACACCAACAATTAACAGCGTCGATAAGTGCATCGCTATTATACTTTTATTTCTTATTCCTCACTATTTATGATGCCTACTATGCTAGATACACCAGCTACGCTTTACCAAAACACCCAGTCTTACGCGCACCTCATTACTGAACGTCATGCCATGGTTAAACCGCACATGTATCATCCTTATCAGCTGGGTGCAAGCCTATACATGCCTGCCACTCGGCAAGATATCTGGCAAGTGATTAAACGCGATAAGTTACCAACGATTAATAGTATTATTATTTGTCTTGAAGATGCTGTCAGTCATAATGATGTGGAACTGGCGCTCACGAGATTGCAGGAGTTGCTTAATACGTGGGCATCGCATGTCAACAGTATTAATACGCCCTCGAACCCAACCGAGACGCATACTCAGCCAACTCGTCCGTTAGTTTTTGTGCGTCCACGTAATCCGTTGATGCTTCAGCAGTTAGCGGACTTTGACAACATCGATTTGCTTGATGGTTTTGTGATGCCCAAAGTTGATATGTATAGCCTGTCTAATTGGCGCTTATCCTGTCAAAATCTGAATACTGACCAATTATTGATGCCAACCTTAGAGACTGCGGCGCTATTCAATCCGCATCACAATCAAGAATTGGCGATTGCCTTTAAAGAAGCCTTTAGTCAGCCTATTTTTGCGCTACGTATTGGCGGTAATGACTTATTTGCTGAGCTACGTTTACGCCGTCCTAAAGACAGTATTATTTATGATACCCCGATTGGCACGCTTGCGTATCAACTGCTCGGTTGCTTTGTACCGCATGGCTTTTATTTGACCGCGCCTGTCTTTGAGTATTTGGATCAGCCAATGCTGTTTATGCAAGAGCTAACCCGTGATGTGAGCTTAGGATTGGTCGGTAAAACCGTCATTCATCCGAGTCAAATTGCCTTAGTACAACAAGCCTATTGCGTGCCACTAAGTATGTTGGACGAAGCGCAAGCCATCTTGCACAGTGAAGCAAAAGCGGTGTTTAAGTATAATAACACTATGCTAGAACCTGCCACCCATCGCGCTTGGGCGAATGAAATCGTCAATCGAGCCGAGGTATTTGGTACGATAAATGATGGCAATAGTGACTATAAACCGTTGCTATAAAACCTGAGCATTCATGCCATACATATTTAATATAAAAAGCCGCTATCCATTAAGATAACGGCTTTTTTGTTAAGCCTGAAAGTTAAACACAATTTGTTAAGAAATGACTAATCACGGTATTCACTTGTTCTGGTTCTTCGACGGTTGCCGTATGCCCAGCGCCCTTAATAATCGCCAGCTTTGAGCCTTTAATCGCGAAATGCATACGCTCAGATTTTGGATAAGGCGTTGCCATATCCTCATCACCAACGACTATCAAGGTAGGTAAGGTAATATTCCCCAACTGCTCATAGATACCTTGACGTTCAATCACACCCATCGTCGCTTTCGCCACCCCAAATTTATGATTATTTTGTAGTTGGGCTAGCCATTCCTTACATTCCCCTATGCGTGTTTTGTCTTGCAAAAAACTATTGCCAAACATAATTGGTAGCACTTTTTTACTCACTCGCCTCATACCTAACCAACGAATCGCACTGAGAAGTTTACGATAACGCGGCGCCGTTCTAGGATCTTCAGGATCAGCAGAAGTGCCTATTAAAATCAAGGATAGCAAACACTCAGGATAACGAATCGCCATACGCTGCGCGATAAATCCACCCATGGACAAGCCCACAAAATGACACTGTTCAATATCTAGTGTGGTCAATAAGGCGATGGTATCTTCCGTCAACGTATCCATATCATAGCCAGACTTGGTAATCTGCGACTGCCCTTGTCCACGAAAATCAAAAGTGATACAGCGATACGCCTCTTTAAAGTAAGCAACCTGTTTATCATACATGCGTGTACTCCAGAGCAGCCCATGCGCGAATACCATCACGGGTTTTTGCATATCGTTTGGTGCACTGTCTTCATAATAAATATCAATATTATTAACTTGAATATGAGGCATCACTACTTCCTTGTTGGACAGCTATCAAAAAACAGCCATCAAAAAATGCACGTATTACTTGGTAAATCTTTGCGACTCACGTCTATTCTTCAGCATAAATCACAAGGATTGGTTTTCATAGGCTTATTTTAAAGCCCGTCACCGCCTACTCACTAATGACATTATTGAAGCGTATCTTTAGCGCCCACGAAATCGCCTTTTATAATTACTTCAAACTGCTATAGTAATTACTACTGAATTATCGTGTTTATAAGGACAATATCATGACATCGTCTCTAATCGATTATCAAACCGACAACTATATTGCTACCATCACCATGAATGACCCTAAAACTCTTAATGCCTTTAGCACCTCACTTAAAAATGCCATGATGGAAGCATTGAATCAAGCGGATGCCGATGAGCAAGTACACGTCATTGTTTTACAAGGTGCGGGTAATCACTTTTCTAGTGGTGGTCATATCGGCGAGATGCTAGAAAACGGGATGGAAAGTGAAGCACTTGCTGACAAAATCCATTTTATGGTATCTGAGGTTGCTGAGATTAGCCTAAAGCTGCGTAATATTCACAAGCCAATTATTGCCAAACTAGAAGGTGCAGTCGCAGGTGCAGGTATGAATCTGGCATTGACTTGTGACTTTCGTATTGCCGCTGATAATGCAAAATTTGTGCAAGCGTTTGTAAATATTGGGCTGATACCTGATGCGGGTGGTATTTATCTATTGAATCAACTTATTGGCGCAGCAAAGACGACCGAACTGGTAATGCTGGGTGATAAATTAACAGCGGAAGACATGGCGCGCTTAAATTTGGTGAATGAGGTCGTCAGTAGTGAAGATTTGGATGTTAGCGTACACGCCTTAGCGACTCGTCTCAGTAATCTACCAGCAAAAGCACTCGCCTCGATGAAGCACATGATTAATACCCATGCGTTTATGGGGCTCAACGAAGCGCTGGATATGGAAGTCAATCAACAAACGATGATGGCGCAAACTGAGGATTTTAAAGAAGGAATTACGGCGTTCATGGAAAAACGGAAGCCGATTTATGTAGGTAAATAAAAATATTAACGTTATAGTCCTATGTTAATATGCGGACAGATGACATTACCTTATCAGCGTATTTTTATCATTATTTGCTATTTATCCATGGATTTAAAACAAGGCAGTTTATGAACAAGATTCTTCTGAGCTTTTCTTTACTATTATTAACATCAACAGCTATAGCAGATTCTTTTTGGGATCATAACGGCTCTACCATGCGCTTACAAGACTATGGCAGCCAACGTATTTTTACTTATGAATATCCATCGGTGAGAATGCAAAAAGCAGGCATTACACAAGGCGATGTATTGTTTGATGGCTATAAAAAAGGCGATAAATATTACGGTACGGCACGCGTGTTTTCAAAGTATTGTGATTACAGCCTTCCTTACAAGGTTAGTGGCAACGTTTACAGTGGACCAAGAGTAGTACTCATCGGAACGCGTAACAGCTACGATGCTGGCTGCATTCCTAATGGCAGATTAACAACAGATAAGTTGGTCTTTACATATATTCGCTCAGAATAAACGACCTTATCCTCAATAATCTATGGCAGCCGATTACTTCTTAAGATGATTGCGCCATACCTTATTGAATAACAGACTTTTTAGTCTGAATTATTACTACAATTCTGAAGAAATGCTATGACTACAAAGCTTGTTCTTAATAAGCTTTGCCTTACTTCGCAGGTGGTCCCCATTGATTGGTTTCATTTTTAGTATCACTCGCCAGAAATACAATTAATAATATAGCACCAACTAATGGGATAAGGGTTAATAAGAACCACCAACCTGAGCGACTGGTATCGTGTAACCGACGAATTGTCACTGAAAGGCTAGGTATAAATAAGCCAAGCACTACCAACACATAAAACAATCCCGTATCTGAATTAAATATTATTGAATCTAAAATCATTGCAATGAATACTAAAATAAATTGAGCAAGGGTAAAAAACCAAAACTCTTTACGACGGGCACGCCCAGAGAAATTGGTATAATTTCTTAATCCTTTTTTAAACCAATCAACGATACTGTAGTTTGCTTCAGCACCATGATTATTAACAACGGCAGTATTTGGTAGTGGTGGCGGCGTTACTTTATTCAGCATATTTTTATTTTCCATAGATATTCTATTTGTAGCCTCTAAAAGCAAAACTAACAAACTTAATTAACGAAATTTATTATAACACTCAATAAAAGTTTGCAAATACTTACTGCTGATTTTAAACTTATAAATAAAAACCCCGCATCATAACGATACGGGGTTTTCTTACTTATAACTTTTAGAAATTTATAACTTTAAAAACTAAGCCAATTGAGCGACGTTAATTTTATCTGCTTCTTCAGTATAGGTTTCCATACGGTCGAAGTTCATGTATTTGTACACTTCTTCGCCCATGCTATCGAGCATACCCGCATACTGTTGATACTCTTCATTGGTTGGTAATCTACCCAATACCGCAGCAACCGAAGCCAGCTCAGCAGAGGCTAGATAAACGTCAGCACCTTGTCCTAAGCGGTTCGGGAAGTTACGCGTTGACGTCGAAACGGCTGTAGAGTTCGGTGCGATACGTGCTTGGTTGCCCATACATAATGAACAACCTGGCATCTCAGTACGAGCGCCCGCTTGTGCATAGATGTTGTAGTAACCTTCTTCCATCAACTGACGCGCATCCATTTTGGTTGGTGGCGCAATCCATAGACGAGTTTTTAAGCTACCTGCTGGGACATCTTGTAGCAATTTACCAGCAGCACGGAAGTGACCAATATTGGTCATGCATGAACCAATGAATACTTCATCAATGGTATCACCAGCAACGTCAGCTAAGGTTTTTGCATCGTCTGGATCATTCGGGCAGCAAAGAATCGGCTCTTTAATTTCCGACATGTCGATGACCATATCGATGGTATATTCTGCATCTTCGTCAGCACGCATCAGACTTGGATTAGCCAACCATTCTTGCATGCCTTCAATACGACGGCTAATGGTACGCGCATCGCCATAACCTTCTGAAATCATCCATTTTAACAAGGTGATATTTGAAGTTAGGTATTCTGTCACTGATTTCTCAGACAAGGTAATGGTACAACCTGCCGCACTACGCTCAGCGGAGGCATCAGACAATTCAAACGCTTGCTCAGCGGTCAAATCTTCTAAACCTTCAATCTCAAGAATACGACCGTTAAACTCGTTAATTTTACCTTTTTTATCAACGGTTAATAAGCCTTCTTTAATCGCTTGATAAGGGATGGCATGTACTAAGTCACGTAAGGTAATACCTTTTTGACGCTCACCGATGAAACGGACACGGACAGATTCAGGCATATCCAGTGGCATGACACCCGTCGCCGCCGCAAACGCTACCAAGCCAGAACCGGCTGGGAATGAGATACCAATTGGGAAACGAGTATGCGAGTCACCACCAGTACCAACGGTATCTGGAAGTAGCATACGGTTCAGCCATGAGTGAATAATGCCGTCACCTGGGCGCAAGCTAACACCGCCACGGTTCATGATAAAATCAGGTAACGTATGCTGAGTTTCGATGTCCACTGGCTTTGGATAAGCAGCCGTATGACAGAATGATTGCAATACTAAGTCAGATTGGAAACCTAGGCAAGCCAAGTCTTTTAGCTCATCACGGGTCATTGGACCAGTGGTATCTTGCGAGCCAACGGTAGTGATTTTTGGTTCGCAATACATACCCGGACGTACGCCTGCTAGACCACATGCTTTACCAACCATTTTTTGCGCTAAGGTAAAGCCTTTACCAGTATCGGCTGGCTCTTCTGGCTTGGCAAAAACGTCTGAATGACCCAAACCCATATATTCACGAGCACGATTGGTCAGACCACGACCTACGATTAACGGAATACGACCACCGGCACGAACTTCATCAAGTAAGGTTGGTGAATTTAGTTTAAAGGTTGATAGCACTTCATCAGAATCATGCTTAGTGATTTTACCGTCATACGGATAGATATCAAAGACATCGCCCATATTTAAGTTATCAACGGCTACTTTTTCAATAGGTAATGCGCCTGAGTCTTCCATGGTATTAAAGAAGATAGGTGCAATATTGTTACCCAATACTAAACCGCCACCACGTTTATTTGGCACATTAGGAATATCATCGCCCATCAACCACAATACTGAGTTGGTTGCCGATTTACGGCTAGAACCAGTACCGACTACGTCGCCAACATAGGCTAAAGGATGACCTTTTTCTTTTAACGCTGCAATTTGTTTCATCGGACCAATCACGCCCTCAACGTCAGCGGTAATACCGTCGCGCGAGTTTTTGTGCATGGCTAATGAGTGCAATGGGATATCAGGACGGCTCCACGCATCTTGCGCAGGAGACAAGTCATCGGTGTTGGTTTCGCCCGTTACTTTAAATGTCGTATAAGTGGTCTTTGCTGGTACAGCATCACGGCTCAAGAACCACTCTGCATCTGCCCACGATTGAATGACTTCTTTCGCAATCGCATTACCCGCTTCTGCTTTTTCAGTCACGTCATGGAACGCATCAAATACGAGTAAGGTTTTTTTTAATGCGTCAGCAGCGTACTGTGCGACGTCGCTATCATCTAATGCAGCAACCAATGGCTGCACGTTATAGCCACCTTGCATCGTACCTAATAGTTCAACTGCTTTTTGCTTATTGACCAACGACGACTGCGCCTCACCTTTTACGATAGCCGCTAAAAATGCAGCTTTCACGTAGGCGGCTTGGTCAACACCGGCAGGAATACGATTTTCTAATAAGTCTACCAAGAACGCATCTTCGCCCGCTGGAGGATTTTTTAGTAGCTCAACCAAATCTGCAACTTGCTTCTCATTCAGTGGAAGCGGTACAGTTCCTTGCTCAGCACGTTCTGCGACATGTTTACGATAAGCTTCTAACACAATAGTCGTCCTCGTCGGTTGGTTCAGCACACCACGTGAGTGGTCAGTATGACTGCCTGCATCGGTGCGCTGTATTAAGTAATTACACTTAAACAATATAGCTTAAATCAACTTAGATGTTAATGACCCTATTGTGAAATCCGGCGCATAGCCAACATTTATTATAAAAATGGGAGGTATTTTTCAGCGCAGATTACTATAAGTAAACTTTTAGTTATCGCTAAATCATTATAAAACATATTGATAAAGTGCATTGATAAGGTTAATAGTAGCATTCAGTTAATTTCACCGTGTTTTTTTGGTCATTTTCTGTTAAATTAGACACAATATGGCTACCAATACGCCTTAAGACCTCACTATCGCACAATGTGCACAATGGACTGTGCTATTGCAGTGCTTAGCACTATTATTTTTTAGGTCTTAGCTTTTACTATAAAGAATAGTCGTTAGAAAACCAGTCATTACAAAACCAAGCATTATAAATGCCAGTTATCCGTGTATGAGTAAGCTTGAACACTGTTAAGCTTACGTATTGCTCAGCTTATCTTTATATTTCTCGCTCACCTTAAACACAAACAGCAAAAACAGACAACATTTACTTTGCATATTCTTCGTGAAGCGTCATTGATGTCATCTCGTTTATAGATACGCCTGAGAATTACTATTACGGGATGAAAAAAAACATAATTTTTGCTATAATCAATCTATTATTATTCCATTCCATTGTCATTAAATAACAAACAAAACCCTTATCTTATAACCACTTAGGGTAATTAGGGTTTAGGATTAGTCTATGAGCTCAATAGCGGTACAAACCTACGTTCCGGCTGCCAAAGCCAAACCAAAAAAAGCCATCCAAGGCGAAAAACTACGTGGTTACGATAAAGTTGCACGTATCCCAATTAAAGTGATTCCAACGGTCGAGGCCAAGAAAAAGCCTGACTGGATTCGTGTGAAGCTGTCCTCACCGGCAGAAGTGGCGCGTATCAAAGCCAAGCTGCGTGAACAAAAGCTTTACACCGTTTGCGAAGAAGCCGCCTGCCCGAACTTGGCGCAGTGCTTCTCTGATGGTACGGCAACCTTTATGATTATGGGTGATATCTGTACGCGTCGTTGCCCGTTCTGCGACGTGGGTCATGGTCGCCCGAATGAGTTAGATAAAGATGAGCCGCGCCATACCGCCGAAACTATTTTAGGTCTTAAACTAAAATATGCGGTTATTACCTCTGTTGACCGTGATGATTTAAAAGACGGTGGTGCGGCACATTTTGTTGAAGTATTGAATGAATCACGTGCGCTGAGCCCAAATTGTTTAATCGAAATCTTAGTTCCTGATTTCCGTGGACGTATGGATATCGCGTTAGATTTATTAACCGAGACCGCGCCTGACGTGTTTAACCATAACATTGAAACTGTGCCACGTTTATATAAAGCATTCCGTCCCGGTTCTGATTATCAGCATTCTTTAGACTTACTCAAAATCTATAAAGAACGTCGTCCTGATATTGCGACCAAATGTGGCTTTATGGTGGGCTTGGGTGAAACGGAAGAAGAAATTTACGCTTTACTTGATGATTTAAAAGCGCATGATGTCGATATGATTACCGTTGGTCAATATTTGCAACCCAGTAAAAACCACGCGCCCGTTGACCGTTATGTCCATCCTGACGAGTTCGAGCGTTATATGGAATATGGCAAAAAACTGGGCTTCTTTAATATTTGGGCAGGTCCAATGGTGCGTTCAAGCTACTTTGCTGACCGTCAATTCTATGGTGAAGATTGCCCAGCACCTATCCGTAGTCAGAAGGCACTGATTGCTGAAGGTAAATTGGGCTGCTAAGGGTTAAAAAAGACATGATTTGTCATAAATCGTCGTCATTTATTACGAATATTTAATCATTAAAAAAGAGGTCATCATTGACCTCTTTTTTTGTTTTTATTGATAGCAATAAAATTTATGAATATCATCTATGATTAATAGCTTACATAGTTAATAACTTGCATGAGTAATAGCTACTATAACCGCTTGCTTATAAATGTATACTTTTAAATAGCTATCATTAACGCTACATCATGGAGTTATAAAAGAAATGTCATTGATCTAAATGGCATTGATACTAGAATACGCTTAAAGCGATCACCACGTATTTGTGAATATTTTTCAGAACAACGTAAAGTATCGCGTATACAATGTAAAATGGCGGATCTGGTCATTTTAAATAAACTCTACTTACAAATACGCACACCTTAATAATAGAAGTAAATAAAATCATCCCTACAATCAAAGCAGGTGAAACTATTTATCAGCGTCTCACACCATAACAGCGTTATAATAGCGCCACAACTATTAGTAGATGTTCAACTTTTAGCGCTATTTTAATTTAAGGAACCGCTTATGAGTCACCCTGAGCACATTACGTCTTCCGATCATACCCATTATTTGCATCATACTTTTTTTGAACCGAAAGATAACGATACCAAAGCAACGCTGTTGATTGTCCATGGTATGGCAGAACACAGCGGACGCTATGCCGATTTTGCGCAGTTCTTGGCTGATCATGGCATTGCTGTAGCGACTTATGATCAGCTTGGACACGGTCAGACGATTAAAACACCTAATGAGTTGGGATTTTTCGGTGATGAGCATCCTGTGCAGTCGTTACTCAAAGACGTGATTATCATGTCCGATGCGTTAAAGGCGCGTCATCCTAATGTACCGCATTTTATACTAGGGCATTCAATGGGCTCATTTATTGTGCGCACTGTGCTGAAGCATCATGCTCAAGAATTTGCAGGTGCTATCTTGATGGGCACATCCGACGCCAATCCATTGGTAAAAGTATTGATTCCAATTAATAAGATGCTAGCAAAAAAGGCGCCTAAAAAGCCGAACACGCTATTTGCCGAATTCATCAATAAACGCCTGAATGCCAAGCTTAATACTCGTATTTCAACCTCTAAATTTGCTTGGTTGAGTGAAGATATCGCGAACATTGAAGCCTATGAAGCTGACCCATTAGCAGGTTTTGAGTTTACTAATAACGGCTTTATGACCTTGTTTGTCTTGATGCAAGCGGGTCTGCATAAACGATGGGCGACCACCATTGCGAAAGATTTTCCCATGCTGTTTGTGAGTGGTAAAAACGATCCGATAGGAGATATGGGTCAAGGTATTCGCCGTGTGGTCAATAAATTGCGCAAACAAAAATTTAGCAATATAAATATGCGTCTCTATCCTAATATGCGTCATGAGCCCTTACATGAACAACATCATAGCGCGGTCTATTATGATATTTTACATTGGATGCGGACTTTAAGTTCGTAACGGCTGATGTGGTTTCCTAATATTAGCTAAAATAGCAATCCACTACTCTTCACTCTTTATCTTTTAGGATAATTTTATGTCATTACAACAAGTTATCGAACAGGCTTTTGAAAATCGCAATGAATATAGCCCAAGTACGATGCCACAGGACGTCCGCGACGCTATCAATCAAGTCCTTGAACAGCTTGATAACGGCAGCTTACGTGTTGCTGAGAAAAAAGAGGGCGAATGGGTGGTGAATCAATGGGCGAAAAAGGCGGTGTTACTGTCTTTCCGTCTCAATGACAATTACGTCATGCCAGCGGGTGAACACGTACAGTTTTATGACAAAGTACCGACTAAATTTGCTGATTGGACCGAAGCGCAATTTAAAGCAGCAGGCGTACGCGTTGTGCCACCAGCGGTTGCTCGTAAAGGCTCATATATCGCCGCCGGTGCGGTACTAATGCCGTCTTATGTGAATATCGGTGCGTATGTCGACCAAGGTGCGATGATTGATACGTGGGCGACGGTTGGCTCATGTGCCCAAATCGGTAAAAACGTGCATCTATCAGGTGGCGTTGGTATCGGTGGCGTATTAGAGCCATTACAAGCCAATCCAACCATTATTGAAGACAACTGCTTTATCGGAGCGCGTTCTGAAATCGTTGAAGGTGTAATTGTTGAAGAAGGCGCTGTCATTTCGATGGGGGTTTATATTGGTCAATCTACCCGTATTTATGATCGCGAAACAGGCGAAATTCATCGTGGTCGCGTGCCAGCCGGTTCAGTCGTTGTACCGGGCAGCTTACCGTCTGAAGATGGGACGCACAGCTTATATGCGGCGATTATCGTGAAAAAAGTCGATGCGCAAACCCGTGCTAAAACATCCGTCAATGAGTTATTACGTTTAGCCTAAAGGGTAATTATTAACCCAGCAATAGCTCATAAAATAACGGTTAAAAGAAAGGTGCTGAAGATATTCTTTAGCATCTTTTTTATACTTTTAATTTAGTACAGCGTCGTCGAGCACTGTGCGTTATAATCCTTTGCTTATAACCTTTTTATGCATTTTTTACAGAAATTAGTATAAATACACCTAACGCTATTAATTAGCTGTAGCACTATTTTTCTTTTTTATCAGTAAAGCTATTCTGATTATCCCATTCTTTTATTTGATATTGACATTGTTATGACTAAGCCATCGCTACGCACATCCGCTATTCCTGTCACTGATCCTGAAGCAGGTTTACGCCTGACCGAGATTTTTTATTCCTTGCAAGGTGAAGCCATTACTTCAGGCTTGCCGACGATATTTGTACGTTTAACGGGCTGTCCGCTGCGCTGCGTGTACTGTGATACTGAATACGCTTTTACAGGTGGCGAGCGTCAGTCACTTGAGGCGATTATGGCAACCATTGCCAATTTCCCCTGCAAACGTATTTGCTTAACGGGCGGTGAGCCATTAGCGCAACCAAATGCGATTGAGCTAATGAAACGCTTACTGGCTGATGGTTATGAGATTTCTCTCGAAACCGCAGGCGCACTGACGGTCGAAAATGTCCCGACAACGGTCAGCAAAGTCATGGATTTAAAAACCCCAAGCTCAGGGGAAGTAGACAAAAACTTATGGTCAAACCTTAATTACCTGACTCAGCACGACCAAATTAAATTTGTCATTATGAACCGTACTGATTATGACTGGGCAAAGTCGAAATTGTTTGAGCATAATCTCGATAAATTGGTTGGGACAGTTTGGTTTTCACCAATGTTTAATGTCGCACAAGATGACACCTTAAACGATAACAGTCCAGAGGTGCCCGTATTAGCGCGTGAACTTGCCGAATGGATGCTTGCAGATGCGCTGCCCGTCCGCTTTCAATTACAGCTGCACAAAATCATTTGGGCAGATGCAAAAGGTAAATAGCTCGGCGCACATTTAAGCCAAATCGTAAAGAAAACAGTAAGGACACAAGGATGGTCAAACTCATTTTATTGGGCTTATTAGCAGGTGCTTTATTTAGCTCGACGTTTATTTTAAATGAGCTGATGAGTTCGGCAGGCGGGCATTGGTTTTGGTCAGCCAGTCTGCGTTATCTCTTTATGTGGCTGATGTTGACCGTTATTATTGCCCTACAGCAAGGCGCTGGTCGGATTAATGAGCTATGGGCACTATTTCGTGCGCATTGGGGCTTTTGGTGCGTGACCGGTGGTATCGGCTTTGGGTTATTTTATACCGGCATTTGCTATGCAGGCGACCATGTGGCTGGTTGGGTCGTTGCCGCTACTTTTATGTTTACTGTGGTTACAAGCTTGCTGGTACTGCTCGCCTTTGGGCAACGTTTTGATAAAAAGTTCATCTTATACGCGCTATTGGTTTTTATTGGCGTGATATTGGTCAATGTCAGTGAAGGCTTAGACGCCGCAAGCGTGATTGACGTTCAATCTACACCGATGACAGAAATGCTGTTATATGGTGCCCTGCCTGCCTTGATTGCGGCATTTAGCTATCCAATTGGTAATCAGTTGGTATGGCAAGTATCCTACAACTCGCGCAAACATAGTGCAGCGTTACAAAAAGCGCGTGACGATAATGCTATAGACTCTAGCAATATTAATACCATTATTAATATTGCTAGCACAATCAGCACCTTACCCCAAGCTTCGATTCAACATAAATCCATGCTCCAAAAGCTAATTGCACGCATTCCGGCTATAGAAACTGATTTACTGCAAAACGCCTTTAATAAAGTCTGGTTAATGTCGCTTGGCAGTTTGCCATTTTGGCTAATTTTAGGCATTATAGTGCGTCCTGAATTGCCAAGCTCCTCGCAAGTTTTCAATACCCTTCTCGTTGCCTTATTGGCAGGCGTTGGTGCGACCAGTATCTTTTTATATGCGCGTGAAAAAGCACAAACCTCTAGCGAAGTTGCGGGCGTCGATTCGACGCAAGCCAGTGAAGTCATATTTGCCCTCATCGGTGGCATATTCTTACTCGGTAATGTGGTGCCTTCAGCAATGGGCTTATTCGGTATTGGGCTGATTATACTGGGGCTAATACTGTTTGCTAAAGACGGTTAGTCAAGTGCTTATGCATTAGCTGTTATGCCTTATCTATTGTTTACCCATTGAGCTAGATTTACACCATTAAATTTATTATGCTTGGCGTCATCTCTGTAGTGTCGGTAATTGCACTGCGTTTTGCTTGGCATTCTCCCTCCATTCGCTGGGTTGGCTAAACTCTTAGCCACTTCAGTGTTTTTTTATGTGAACCATTATGATCAGTATTATCAGTGTCAATATTTATGCGTGGTTTAACGCCTGCTGTCAGGCTTTATTTGGCAAGTCTTTCGATCTATTCTTGTCGCCTATATCAACCAGTCTCACGCTTGGCGCTGCTGCACCGCCCATTCCAGTCACAACTGCCGTTCACCCACCAGCGGTTCTGACTACGGATTTTGTGACCCGATTTGAGCCGACTTCCTTTATGTTTTGGCTGGAGATGTTTGGTATCTTTGCGTGTAGTGTGTCGGGAACGGTGATTGCTAAACATAAAAACTTCGATATGTTTGGCTGTATTTTAGTGGCGATAATTGCTGCGATTAGCGGTCCGACGGCACGTGATATTATTTTGGATCGCTATCCGTTATTTTGGATGATAAACATGAATTATTTACTGATTATCACCATTACTTCGGTGGGCTTTCAGATATTTTGCAATCCAAAATCAAGCCATGTCGATGGTTTATTAAAGTTATTTGACGGCATGGCGCTGGCGATTTTTACTTTAATTGGTATTCAAGTGGCACAAGAAATGGGCGCTAATATCCCCATTTGTATCTTACTTGGCGTATTGAATATTTTGTTTGGTGGCGTGATTCGTGACATGCTGTGTAACGAGATTCCGCTAGTATTACAGCGTGAGATTTATGTCACTGCGGCGATTATTGGCGGAATATTGTATTTTGTCCTAGAAGGTATGGGCGTGACGCCTTGGATAAAAGAAGCAGTAACGATGATGACCATCTTTGTGATTCGAATGATGGCAGTACGTTATGATTGGCATTTTCCAGATATCAGTTTAGATATCAGTTTAGTAAAAAAACCAAACCTGTAATACATTAAAAACCAGCAAAGAACAGGGCGTTAATCAGTCAGATTAACGCCCTGTTCTTTGCTAAAAATGATGGTAAACATCAACTTTTAAGTATCAGCAACCACTGCCAAATCCTTAACCATAAGTTGCAAGCTTTGTTTACCATTCCACTCATTGATATCCAGCTGAAATAACAGGTGTACTTTTTCTGCACGGTAATCCCAGACACTGCTGTCATAATTAAAACAAATAGCATCAATCGGATATTGCACATCGGAGTAACGCAGCGATAATTTTAAATGTTTGTCTTTTAACACTTTAAAACTCAATACTTCAAAGACACCGTCAAATATCGGTGGCGCAAATCCATGTCCCCAAATGCTCGCATCGGTTAAATGCTCGGCAAACCATAGGCTAAAATCTGTAGCTTGTAATGCACCATCGGTGAATTTTTGCTCAGTAAAGATATCATCTTCCAGCTTTGCTACCACGTCATTAAACGCGTCAACAAATGCCTCAAAATTGCCACGCTTGATGGTCAACCCTGCTGCCATCGCATGCCCGCCAAAATGAGTGATTAAATCAGGATGTTGCTCCGCCACTTGCTCAATGGCATCACGAATATGCACGCCAGCAATCGAGCGTGCCGAGCCTTTAATCGCATCTTCGTCACCTGTGCATTCAACATCGGCTGGCGCAAAAACAATACTAGGACGGTAATGACGCTCTTTTAAACGCCCAGCCACGATACCGATTACGCCTTGATGCCAGTCATCTCGATATAGCACAATACTGCGCTTGCTGTTATCAACATTGTCGACCCCATTTTGCGCGTCATTTTCGTCATTAATCAGGCTACTATCATTGTCTGCTAAATCACTACTATTATTAGCAGCATTTAACGTCTCGATAATATCATCGGCTTGGCTACGCATCTCGCCTTCAACTTGGCGACGATTGCGATTGAGCTGCTCAAGCTCATGTGCCAAACGTTGCGCCTCGCTCCAATCTTCGGTGAGTAAACACTCGATACCAATGCGCATATTATCCATCCGCCCTGCCGCATTAATACGGGGACCCAAGATAAAACCAAAATCTTGCGCCTGCAACTGTTTCGGGTCGCGTCCGGCTTGCTCAAGGAGCGCCAAAATGCCTAGGCAGCAGCGCCCTTGACGAATGGCTTGTAGACCATGATGTACCAAGATACGATTGTTTTTATCCAAAATACCGACATCGGCAATCGTACCGAGCGCCACTAAGTCCAAATATTGACTGACCTGTACCGTTGACTTGCCAGCTTCACGGCGCAGTTTTGCTAAGCGCCCGAGCACATAAAATGCCACGCCCACGCCTACCAGTGCTTTACTGCTAAAGTCGCAGTGTTGCTGATTGGGATTGACCACGGCTTCGGCAGGCGGTACAGGCTTGGTGGTAAGATGATGATCAGTGATAATGACCGTGATGCCATCAGCTTGCGCCCGTGCCACGCCTTCATGGCTAGAGATACCATTATCAACGGTCACAATCATCTGCGGCTGATAAGTCGCAATGCCCAGCTCAACAATTTCAGGGGTTAAACCATAACCATATTTAAAACGGTCGGGCACTAAAAAATCGACTTGTGCACCCATAGCGGTCAAAGCGCGCATCATCAAAGCCGTACTGGTCGCACCATCACAATCAAAATCGCCAACAATAAGGATACGCGCATTTTTATCAATGGCATCATCTAACAAACGCACCGCTTCACTAACACCATGCAGCATCTCAGCGGGCAACAAACCCGCCAGTCCAGTTTCTAGCTCGTCAGGGTCGTTAATGCCGCGTCCTGCATAGAGGCGCGCTAGGGTCAATGATTGGGCAGCAAGCGGTTGCAATGCGGCGGGCAACTCGTCAATGCGAGTGCCGGTATATCGGGGGGTTAAATTTAGCATGTCAGTATTCTACTGGCTTTGGTAGGCGGTCACAATAGCTATCTATGCTACCATCGTCCACCATGCGACATATGGTGTCGTAACAATAGTGCAGGATTTTATCATTACTTTGTCCATATCCTTTATTATGCTTACTTATTACTCTTGCTTATTACTTTTGCTTAGTTTCTGTTTACAAAAACGATGCATAGAGACGGCATTTTTTGTATTTTGATACAAAGCTATGATTGCATGCAGGCGATAAATCCATAGAATGATAACTAATCGTCAAACTGACTATTTATTCCATGACTATTCTATTTATTCCCTATTGATATCTTTATAAGGTTACTATTATGCACACCACGCCCGCTGCTGAAAAAATCCCAAATACCATCGATCCAAGTTTAGATTTAGAACAAGTCAAACAAGAATGTCTGGCGTTGGTCAAAAAACGCGCCAAATATTCCGCTGGTGTGGCAGTTATCCCTGTGCCATTCTTCGATGTTGCCGTTGATGCCGGTATGTTAACCCAACTGCTGCCTGATATCAGTGAACGCTTTGGTCTGATTGAAGGTCGTGAATCGGCAATTGATTTAGAATCGCGTGAAGTACACTGGAAAGAGCTCAAAAATCGCACCGTTGATTTTGCAGGTTTGATGGCAACGCGTGGTATTGTCAAAAAAACCATTCAAGGATTTGGTGGTCGTATTGCAGCGAAGCAAGTGACTAAATTTATCCCGCTTGGTGGACAACTGGTTGCCGCGACGATGGGTTATATGATTTTTAAGAAAATTGCCGTTGACCATATCGAAGAATGCTATAAATTAGCGAAAGATATTCAGCAAAAACAACATGGCAAAAACGTGTAATGATAGTTACCCATTCGTCTTAATCTTAACATCCAATTCAGTATCCAACTCAACACCCAATCAGCCAAGATTCTTTCTTGGCTGATTTTTTAGCCTTTATATGACTTGATTATACTAATGATAAAAAGCGGTTTAATAATCATATTTAACAATACGACGATTAAACCGCTTATCAGTGATTAATAGCTATACCCTTTTCTCAATCAACTTTTTGCTCGATAATAATTCGCATAGTAGGCATCTTACTTTTTCTATCAACGTGAACCATTGCTACCCAATCATCGTATAACGCAAATCTATCGCCAAACTTTAACTGCGAGCGTTTATCAAGTTTCAATAATGCTTTCAGCTGCCCATCATGGTGAACGACAGGAATAAGCGCCGTTAAGACATCCGCTAACACAGGCAACGATTGACCTGCTATCGGCTTAATATCATAGATGACGTTACTGGTATCACATCCGTCCAAAGTAGCCGTTACTTGTAGTTTATTTATCTGCGCCTTTTCAGTGATGACTTGTGTATATTCATGCATATCAATGTCGATATCACGAGAGACGCCGCGCGTGAGTTTTAGCAGGGTTTTATTTTTAATACCAGCCAATCGGCAGTTGTCTCGATAATAAGTACTGATAGGGACACCATTTACCCAATTCACGGCAAACTCAAGTGGTGGGTCTATCGGCGACCCATCTTCATAAGCCTCAGGATGGCTACGATAATTTGGTATTGCCTGATAATTAATATTTTTACCTACAATGCTATACTCAACAATGTGCTCACTAAATGGCGCATATAGTAATATCTCATGGTCTTTTACTATCTTTTGCTTGTTATCCAATATCAAATAATGAATCGCACTATTGGTATAGACACTGCCACCCAATGGACCCGAAGACTCAATCTCAAGCGCCAAATCTTGAATACCGTCCTTATTAAAGTCTTGTGCTATCAACGGCAATAATCGCAGGCTATAATTCATGCTCTGCTCGTCACCATCAGCATATTCATATTTATCAGAACACTCATACTCAAGATCAGCTCTGACTCTAGGGTTTGGCTTAGGCAGTGAGCAACGCTCCTCTACCAACTCAATAATCAACGCTTTAGGTATTTTGATTTCAGCAGCAAACGCCCCCGAGCTGATACCCAACGTTCCCAACAAGAGCGTAGATAGCATAAAATAATATCGGAACATACACGCCCCAGTAACTATTAAAGTTTAGCCTTAAAATAGCATGAGTACAGAGATGGGTAAACAGATTAAGCGTATTTGAGATAGGTTGCTAAATACTTAAAAAATGGGCTCAGAACCTCTCTATTTCGTCCATCTTCAACATGAATTAAGTCAATGTTCTAAAAATATGTAATAATCGCACGTTATTGTCAGTAAACCAAAACGCACAATACTGATTACTTATAGACACGACTTTCAGCTAATCTTAAAAAAACATTACAGGATTGAACCATGAAAAAATTATTAATTTCTACTGCACTGCTTGCGACATTTGCTTTATCTGGCTGCGCGTCAACAGGCACTGACACCAATACTGGCACTGCTGTTGGTACCGCAAACAATATTGGGATGAATGTATTAAAAACGGTTATCGACAACCAATGCCGTTATGAGATTGAAAAGCAACCTGCTTGGCGCATCGTTAGTATCGCTATGAATGAGAATCAACAAGAGGCGGCAAAAAGCAAAGTTTGTGGCTGCGTCAGTGAGCAAGCACCGCAACAAGTGACTCTTGTTGAGCTGGGCAATGCAGCTATAGACTCTAAATATAGAGTACAACTAGCGACTAAAGTCATCGCTAACACTTTACAAAGTTGCTACAGCACTATGTTAAAGTAAATAGCTATTGATTAAATTTATAGAATAAAAAAGGTGCGTTATTTGAGCATAACGCACCTTTTCTTATGTTTTCATATTATCGATATTTACAAAGATCAGATATCACACAAAGATATCTAAAAAATTAGTTTTAGTCTGTTTTAAATGCATTTGAGTCTATATGTAAAGAGCCTGATGAAGGTAAAATGATATTGGTAAAATATTTAGATCTACCATCGATAACCTTGTTCACCTCTGAGACTAAATCATCGATAATGTCGTCATAAATCCCGTGCTCCAGCTCTCTTTCAAACGTAGTAAACGGATGCTTACGCGCCGCAGATCTGACGTCCGTGACCCCGTGCTTCGTATAGAATATATTGACTCGACCATCACTATTGAGTACACAGTTTAAATCACCTTCTTCAACCACCATTTTTACACTCTCCGGCATAAAAATATAGTCATCTACATCGAGCAGTTCTTTTTCTACGCCACGTTTTAATAATGCTTTGATATCAAACATAATCCATCCTTAAAGTTTAATTTTTTATAATGATGCATTCAGCACGGCGCGCATCGCTACCCTGCTTTATGTCTCTATCCTATATAAACAGGGCGTTTTATTTAAGATGTAAAATGTAAAGGGATGTTTGAGATTGGAAATTATATTATTCTAATAAGTATTATAATAAGATAGCATTTACTGAAAATACTCTTTTCTAAAATGTAAAGACAGTTAAAGGAGTATATAAAATGATGAGTGAAGAAGAATCTTATCTTCAAGAAATACGTAACGAATATGAAAGAAAGTCTTTTTTCTTGCACCATGACTTAGGTGCTGATGTGCATTGGTTATTTACCCAAGCACTTTCAGCACTGGATTCTGAGCTTTATTTACCAGCTTGCACGAGCTTTGTAAATGGTATTGAAGCTTCACTTAGGATAACTATGGCTCAAATTAAAAAACCATGCATAGTGATGGATCTTGATAACATATCTACTCTAAGTAATAGTCTGTTGCTAGTAGCTCAAAACAATGGACTGCCTATAGAAGCTCTAGCCTTCCCAGAAGAAAAGCTATTTTTAAAAAACTTAAACTCTAAAAGACCAAATAAAACAGATGTGGAAATCGTTCGAATAAGACACAATCTTTGCCATGGAAATTTTTTGGAATACACAAATACTGACCTTGGTGAAGGTAACTACTTTTTCACTCCTGAATGTTGTCGTCCATTAGCGCACCAACTTCATGATTTGTGTTGTGAATGGACAGTACAGCTAGGTAAGTTCAGAGCAGAACTATTTAAAAGATCGAATCAGCTTTAATATATTTATTAAGCAAAAAAAGCGAGTTAACTATCCGCTAACCCGCCCTACTCTTTTAAACTCTACCTTTCAACTTCTAAATCAAATGCGCCTTTAACCCCAACACTTTATCGCGCGTTTTTGCGGCATCCTCAAACTTCAAGTCACGTGAAAATTGCTTCATCAACTTCTCAAGACGATTGATTTCTTTCGCCAATAAGTCAGGACTGCGTAAGATGCTGATATCAACATCAGGCAAGTTGCTTTTGACAGGAATCGCTTGATTATCATTAGCGTCCAAATCTTCACCAGTATCGATTTTATCCGTGACATTACGGCGCGCGCCTTTTGGTGTGATGTTATGCTCAAGGTTAAAAGCGACTTGTTTTTCGCGGCGACGATCGGTTTCATCAATCGCTTTTTGCATGCTGTTGGTGATACGGTCGGCATAGAGAATAGCTTTACCGTTAATATGACGTGCCGCACGACCAATCGTCTGAATCAAAGCGCGCTCCGAACGCAAAAAGCCCTCTTTATCCGCATCAAATATCGCCACCAATGACACTTCGGGCAAATCAAGACCTTCACGTAGCAAGTTAATCCCGACCAACACATCATATACGCCAGTACGCAGCTCATGGATAATTTGCATACGCTCAAGGGTATCAATATCGGAATGCAGATAAGCGACTTTGACATTGTATTCTTTAAGATAACTGGTCAAATCCTCTGACATACGCTTGGTCAAAGTAGTAATCAAAACACGCTCATCTTTGGCACTGCGTATGGTAATCTCCGACAACACATCATCGACTTGCGTTAAGACGGGACGAATCTCAATCTCAGGGTCAATCAAGCCCGTTGGACGCACGACTTGCTCAACCACTTGTTCGCTATGCTCAAGCTCATATAACGCAGGGGTGGCACTGACATAGATAGTTTTAGGCTTGATACGTTCCCACTCTTCAAACTTCATCGGGCGGTTATTCATCGCACTTGGCAAACGGAAACCGTAATTGACCAAGTTCTCTTTCCGCGATCTATCGCCTTTATACATCGCACCAATTTGCGACACCGTCACGTGCGATTCATCAAGGAACAATAAGGCATCTTCTGGAATATAATCAAACAAGGTTGGCGGCGCTTCCCCTGATGGGCGACCGGAGAGGTGCTGCGAGTAGTTTTCGATACCGTTACAGTAGCCAAGCTGCTGAATCATTTCAAGGTCATACTGGGTACGCTCTTTAAGTCGTTGCGCCTCAACCAGCTTATTGTTTTCACGGAAATATTCTAAACGTGGCTCAAGCTCAGCACGAATGGTGTGCGTTGCCGCCTCTAACTTATTACGTGGCGTCACATAATGCGATTTTGGATAAATGGTAATTCTCGGCACGCTACGTACAGTTTTGCCCGTTAATGGATCAAACCAAGAGATTTTCTCCACTTCATCATCGAACATGTGCACGCGCACCGCAAGCTGTTCGGACTCAGCCGGATAGATATCTAATATCTCACCACGCAAGCGATAAGTTCCGCGCCCAAAGTCCAGCTCATTACGCATATATTGCATTTCAACCAAACGCTTAATCACGGCAGTACGATCGACTTTATCGCCCACCACGATATGTAATAGCATTTTTAGATAACTTTCAGGGTCGCCCAAACCGTAAATACAGGATACAGATGCGACAATAATGGCATCACGGCGCTCTAATAATGCCCGCGTGGCGGACAAACGCATTTGGTCAATATGATCATTAATGGCACTGTCTTTTTCGATAAAAGTATCGCTCGCCGCCACATAAGCTTCTGGCTGATAATAGTCATAATAGCTGACGAAATACTCAACCGCATTATTAGGGAAAAACGCTTTAAACTCGCCATATAACTGCGCGGCAAGCGTTTTATTATGCGCCATAATAATCGTTGGACGTTGAGTTTCAGCGATGACCTTTGCCATGGTATAGGTCTTACCAGAGCCCGTCACCCCAAGCAATAATTGCTCGTCCATGCCAGCATTGATGCCTTTTACTAATTTTGCAATCGCCTGTGGCTGATCGCCTGCTGGCTCAAACTCAGTAACCATCTCAAAGGCACGACTGGCTATTTGCGTGCCGGACGCATTCACGCCACTGATTTCAGCTTCGCCTTGCAGCTGGGTGGCCAATTGATTTAACTGACGCGATGAGCGCGGTTCGGGCATACGCATAATGGCTTTCTTCTTCTTAAGGTTTTTAATAATATGGGGCTAAACCATTATTTTTAAAGGTCATTTATCGTGTTAAACCACTACAAATGGATGCAAAAACACGCAATAAAAATCTCAAAAAATCAGGTATAGTCCAAAGACAATTAATCAAGGAACGAATTATGAAAGGTCATTGTCTATGCGGTAACGTGACGATTGAATTAGAAGACATTAATACTTTTGAAGCCTGTCATTGCACCATGTGTCGCCGTTGGGGCAGCGGACCATTGATGGCGATACACAGTCACTCAAAGCCTAATATTCAAGGTGAAGAATCAATGACAGTCTACCCATCCTCAGCGTGGGCAGAGCGCGCCTTTTGTCATAAATGCGGCACGAATTTGTATTATCATCAGCTCGGTTCTGAGACCTACGTGCTATCACTAGGACTTTTTCAAGATAACCCTAACTTGACCTTTGAGAGCCAAATTTTCATTGATAAAAAGCCGGATTATTATGCTTTTGCCAATGACACAACTAATCTAACCCAACAACAACTGTTCGATAAATTTAAAGAAAAAGGTATTCAACCTGAAGAATAAGAAACTCTAAAAATGACTATTTTATTAAAAATATTCATCAAATTTGCATAGATTGGTCATTAGGTTTACAAAGCTTTTCATGGTTAACAAAGTTGTTACACGACCACTCTATAAAGCCTAACGGTCAGGGGTTCAATATCTTATTTAAGCTGTTATTATCGATAGTGAATTAATTAAGAATATAGAAGCGCGATGGCTATTATGATTTTTTAGTACGAGTCTAAATAGTGAAAACATGCGTGATAAATATACTTACCAATAAGTTTTAAACTCAATAAAATAAAATCTAATAATGGAGTAAAAATATGAGAGAACGTTACGCAAGTGGTATAGATGACGCAACCGCACAAAAAATGATTGATTTGCTTAATGCTAATTTAGCAAATTTGATTGATTTAAGTATGGATAGTAAACAATGCCATTGGAATCTTCAAGGCACTGGCTTTATTGGGGTTCATCAGCTATTAGATGCTACGTATGCTCGCTTAACTGAAGCATTTGATACCGTCGCTGAACGCATTGTTATTCTTGGTGGTAAAGCCAATGGTATCTCTAAACGCGTAGTTGAAGATTCTATTTTAGAAACTTATCCTACTGATATCACTGATGTTGAGCAGCATATCCGTGAGCTCACCAACCGTTATAAAACCATTGCTGCATCATTACGTGAAGGCATTGATGCTGCTGGTGACGCTGGTGATGAAGATACCGCTGACTTATTGACTGAAGTGAGCCGTATTGTTGATAAAGATGCTTGGTTCATCGGTGCTAATGCGCCAAAAAAATAAGTTTTATATTAAGTAAAATCTAAATAGAAATTAAAAAAAGGTCACCGATTAGTAATAACTAGTTGGTGACCTTTTTTATGCGTTCGTTCTACCTGTTTTTTATGCGTTATTTCTACCTGATAGTATTTAAAAGTAGCTGTTGAAAAATAGGAACTCAACCACTTACTTTTAAACCTTGGCTATTAAGTATTAAGCTTGAGCACCGGCGCATTGGGCACTGATAAGGTTAAAATAGCTTCTTGAAATATCGGATTGGCACGGAATTGATTTTCGATATCTTCAAATGTTTGGGCAATATCGTTTTCTTGTTGGTTACCAGTAATATCGACCGCTGCCACCATAAATATCTTTTTGGGTCCTACCCACTCTAAATGCAGATATGACACGCTCTCAATATCGGCATGTGCCAGCAGCTCACCCAGCACATAATGGTGCATTTTCTCCGATACTTTATGCCCAACCAGAAAATCACGGTTACGGCTGATTAAGAAGATTGCCACAGCACCTAATAATAATCCCACCACAATAGAACCGAGCGCATCCCAAAACGGCTCGCCAGTATACGCATGCATACCCATCGCAGTGGCAGCAATCACCAAGCCAATGACCGCCGCTAAATCTTCAAAAAATACTCCGCGCAACGTAGGGTTAGAAGTATCAATCACATAACCAAGTGCACTAATATTCAGCACCTCGCCATGCTTTTTGCTTTCTCGATAAGCTTGCATTAATGACAAGCCCTCAAGCACAAAGGCGACCGCCAAAATGACAAAGCCAATGGTGTAATCGGTCTCAGTTTCAGCGGCGTTCCACTCTGTCACACCGGTATAAATGGAGACAATTGAGCCAGCCATAAAGACGCCAAATGCCGCTATCATCGACCACACATAGGACTCTTTGCCATAACCTAGTGGATGGCTTCTATCCGCAGGTTTTATCGATTTCTTCTCAGCGACAATCAGTAATGTACCGTTACCCGCATCTGCCCAAGAGTGCGCTGCTTCTGCAATCATAGACGCAGAACCCGTCATCACAGCGCCCACTGTTTTAGCAATGGCAATCAGTAAGTTTGCACCAACAGCGATTAATACTGTAGTGAGCGAGCTTGAAGGTTTTTTATTATTTTCAGGTGTGGAATTACTATTATTAGGAATATTTACGCTGTCATCATTAACATGAGACATAGGAGATATGCCTGCACCGCGCGCACGCGGAAGACTTTGAGCATGAGGCGGAGCCGTTAGCTGGGTGGTGGGCTTAGCAATAGATGGTTTTAGGCTCATGATGAACTCATTTAAACAGTGCCATTAGAGTAACTATGGCTTAAAGTAACTGCGGCTGGTGAATACCGTTACTCTAAATGTACTATTAGTTAAGTTGAAAGATACATTAGCTTAAAATAAGTTTGTAAAAGTATCAGTAACTTTTTAGTGAGTCGTTGTTTAGAATATGAGCAATTTATTGATTAAATGCTATTTTTTTTGGATTAATCTTCATGGGTTGATTCTAGTTCACCGACCATGGTGGAGATATCACAGCTGGGGCGGCTTGAGTTTTCCATATGTAGGCGTTTACGCTCTATCGCCGCGTCAGAACGACATTTCTGCATCGGTGTCTTCAGCTCAAGTGGTGGAATGGGCGTCGGTTTACCATTATCATCAATCGCAACCATAGTAAAATAGCAGCTGTTGGTATGGCGAATCGTACGCGCGCGCACGTCTTCTGCCTCTACACGGATACCGATTTCCATCGACGTTCTGCCCACATAATTGACACTGGCAGCAAAGGTGACCAGTTCGCCGACATAAATAGGCTCGCGGAACATCACTTGGTCAACCGATAGCGTCACGACATAGCTACCGCTATAACGACTGGCACACGCGTAAGCGACTTGGTCAAGCATTTTAAGCAAGTCGCCACCATGAACATTACCGATGAAGTTTGCCATATCAGGCGTCATCAGTACCGACATATATAGTTCGTGATTTAAGGGGGCTTTTTTGGCAGTTGAAGAGGTATTATCTTGAGGCATAGCAATCCTTACTATTATAAACATCCATTGTTGGTGCGCTATTTAAGATAGCACAGATTTAGTGTAGCGCATATTCAGGATGCTTAAATAGTTTTTCTTAACGGCAAGTATATATTCCATTAATACAATGCTATTCATAAGTTAAATCGATAAGTAGGAATAAAAGTTAACCTAACCTTTAACCTAACCAATGAAAGCGATATGCCAGCCACGCAACCATCGCGCTGACTGAACCGGTTAATAAGCCACCCCATGCAAAATCTACCAATGCGGTATCGAGCGTAAAGCCTTTATACAATGCCAAGTTGGTAAAGTCATACGTCCCATATGCCATCAGACCAATCAGCCCACCCAATAAAAAGATATGCCCAATGGATGCCTGTGCTTTGATTTGTGGATATAAAATGAGGACACATAATGCAAACAGGTAAAACAGATAAAATACGCCAGCGGCAGCCATATTAGGTTTATCAGCAAGTAAATGACCGATACGCGCCTCATAAAATGCGCCTTTCATGGTAGTCAGCCAAACCGAATCAATACCCAAAAATATGACAACGGCAGTAAGGTAAATAAATACATAGCCCATAATAATATCCTTTTTATGATGGTATGCTTTATGGCTGTCGCCAGTTTTTACTTGTACGTTAATATGATTTTATAACAATTATTTGCTCATTGTTATGCACTTGTCATTACTTAAATATCATCACCTAAAGAAGAAAGAAAGTCTTTAACTTAAGCGCACTTAGCAACATTTGTAGGTGCACGTTCACTATCCTCATCTTGCGCTGGTAAATCAGAAAAATGTAGCGTATCAATATTATTCGGCTTCACCGCTGTTACTTGTACCACGCCAATCGTACGTTCTAAAAAACCACCTTCGCAATAACAGAAATAAAACTCCCATAAGCGAATAAACGCTTCATCATAACCTAACGCCTTAATCTCTTGTCGCTGCGACATAAACGCTGCTCGCCAATCTCGCAAGGTATAGGCATAATCAAAACCATAATCATGCAGCTGCTTAATGACCATATCAGTCTGTTCAGTGAACTGTGTGTTCAGCTCTTGATTGGACAACAGACAGCCTCCGGGGAAAATATGCGTCTGAATAAAATCAACTGAGTCCACATAATCATGATAGTTTTGGTCATTAAAAGTAATGGCTTGTAGCACCATCAAGCCTGTGGGTTTAAGTAAATCATTACATTTGGCAAAAAACGTTGGTAGAAATTCATGCCCGACCGCTTCAATCATTTCAATACTGACTAACTTATCATACTGCCCTGTTAGCTTGCGGTAATCCTGCTTGAGTAACGTAATATTATCGGTCAGACCTGACGCTTCCACACGGCGTTGTGCTTCTTGATACTGAGCGTCTGAAATGGTGGTAGTGGTCACGTGACAGCCATAATGCTTGGCAGCATAAACAGCAAAGCCGCCCCAACCTGTACCAATCTCAAGCACATGGTCTTCGGCTTTAAGCTGTAAACGCTGACAAATAAGCGCCAACTTATGCTGCTGCGCTTGTGCAAGAGAGGTATCAGGTGTTGGATAAACCGCTGAGGAATACATCATCGTCGGGTCTAAAAAGCGCTCATACATCGCATTACCTAAATCATAATGCGCTAGAATATTGGACTTCGCGCCAGTATGATCGTTACTGCGTAATTGATGCTTGGTTTTCTCAAAGGTCTTGCTCATACGTGCAAAACGACTTTCTAACTGATTAAGTACGGCTAAATTACGTGCCGCCAGTCGTATAAATCCCGTTAAATCATTAGTATCCCACTCACCATTAATATAGCTATCCGCAAGCGCAATTGAGCCGCCAAATAATAGCTGACGGTAGACGTTGCTATCATGAATGTTGAGCGTCACATCGAGCGCATGTCGCCCTACTGCGGAGCTGCTGGCAGCTAAAGTAGAAATATCAGTTGAATTACCAGCCTGTTTTTGCCCAAAGGTTTGACTATTTGGCTTCTCTGCATCGAAGTCTTCAATTAACGTCAAACTTCCAAACTGTAAATGGCTGAGCGCACGAAATACTACCTTTCTGGCTAAATGATTGACACCTTGGCTAATCGGTTTTAGCACAGTGGTATCATTGACCACTTGACTCAGTCGCGCAGTGATTTTCTCTAAGGTTGAGGTTGGCGTGCGGTCGGTTGGGCGTGCTGGCATCGTCTTATCATCCTTGTGGCAAATGAGCAGATTCTTTTAAAAAAGAAGATTGTCATTACTATAGTTGTCACTACAATAATAGATAACGTCATATTAGATAACGTCTAAAGCACATTTGATATTTAATTTTTAAATACCAAACATACTCCACGTTCATACTATTTACTTCTTAGGCATCAATATTTGTGTCGGCATTACTTTTTCAATACCTTTTAGCGCACAGCTTTCATCTTGCATAGCACCGCCTGAACCACCAACGGCAATAGCGCCTATCACATCATTACCGAATTTTAATGGCACACCGCCACCAATAAGTAATAAGTCGTGTACGGTGTTCAAGTTATTTGAGTCTGGATTAGCACGGGCATTGTTTGCTAATAGGCGTGAAGGCGTTTTGGTAGACAGTGCAGTATATGCTTTACGAATAGCGGCATCCGTATTGTGAGGACCTACGCTATCATCACGCTGTAGCGCAATAAGGTTACCCGCACGATCAACAACCGCAACGACCGCAGATTTACCTTCTGCATGACACGCACCCATTGTAGCGTCGATGAGCTGATTGGCAAGCGTCAGTGACACGTTAGGCTGTTGTAATACCAGACTAGGCTTAACCGCTGATGGAGCTGCCATAACGGACGTGCTACCTACGATAATGGCAAGGGCAAATGCTGCTTTTGATACTGACTTTGAGATTGATAACATAAAAACCCTTAAAAAATAAGCCACTGCTATGAGCAAGGTTGCTATAAATTACTGTCAATTAACATGCAAATAATAGCTTATAATTGTTAAATTTAATTTATCAAAAATGTAAACGTTGTAAGTCCTACTAACAAATTGTTATTGAGGTCATTTTTGCTGCTGACTGTCTGCCAACTTTTCATCATAATTAATATAAGGCACTTTCTTAATGGCATAGAGCTTAAAAGCGTGCCAATAAATACGAGTAAGCGAAGTGATATTCATCAGTGGATTGTTACGTAAACTATGGCGAATAGTATGGTCAGTCATCGGTACGCCAGTCATTTTTATACCCGTTTTTAATACTTCTCCACGTGCGTCACTGATATTAATCGCAATACGAACCTGCAAACAGTTATCTGGCTGATTTTTTATTGAAACTTGCCAGCGATATTGCTGATCAATAGGATTGAACGGTGAGACATGAAAATCTTTATCGTGGCAGAATTCAGTATCCGCGCCATTCAATAAAAATCCATAATAATGGCGCTTATCCCATGGCGTATTAGAGACTTCTGCCAAAATATGAGTCGGCACATTATCGATATCAAAACCTAAATAAAAATTCACCGGACTAAAATAAATGCCCGCATTACGGCAGACCATCATCCCTATCATATCGCCTAACGGAGCGCTACCCGTCTGTTTTATAAATGTCTGTCGTAACCGCTGTTCAAGTGCTACGAAATCGTCGTCCACCGCTTTTTCTGAACGTTGAGCATCAATTAAGTAATCATCGGCACAAAACTTCTGTAACGCTTTATGCTGTGCTGAAAATAACGGCAACCCTTTTTTAAATAATTTACTGTTACTAAACGATGCTGTCGTAACCTCTGGTAACGACAGCCCTGCCGCTAAAGCGCTAATATTGACACCCCAATAACGGTACGGATAAGCAAACTTATTCACACTGGGTAGCAAACGACTGTGCCATGTCGTCCCTTGAAACAGCTGGTGCGGTATAGGATGAGGTAATACGTTCGGTAATGTAGAGTCAGACGAGCTAGGAATGGTAGACATAAGGCTCTCTTTATTTATCACGTCATTTATCTATTCATTTAACCAGTGATTCAATGATTTATCGCAGAACTATTTAGCTTTTTCTTTCATGCGTTTACTAAAAAACCCGCGCTTTTTCTTCTGACTAAACTCATGCACAGTAGGTTGCAAAGTAGCAATATAATCAACCAGTTCTTGATTGGTCGTAGCAGTAATGACTTGGCGTTTTTTCAATTTACGTGAGTTTTTATCCGCGTTTACAGGTAAATCTCGATAACGAAATGGCGTATGCGCATTTTCAGCATCAGGTAAATGGTTTGAATCCACTTCATCTTTAATATCAGTATGATTGCCCAGTGCCTGACAAACACGCAGCCCACTTCTAACCCCATCTTCATGAAAACCGTTAAACCAATAAGCGCCACAAAAATGAGTATGCAAACCACTACCAGAAATTCGTGACCATTGTGCTTGCGCTTCAATCATCTCATTGTTATAAATCGGATGGCTATAATCAATTTTCTTAATTACATGCGTCTCATCAATGCTTTTATTGAGTGTCGCCGGATTAAGTGTGACCAAATAATTATGCTGCTTGGTCAAGCGCTGCAAAATATTCATATGATAAGTGAGCACGGGTTTTGAAGTCGGTTGCTTAGCGTCAGTTTTATTTTTTGGTACGTCGTCAATCAAGTAATTCCAACTTGCCCACGCCAAAGGCTTTTTCGGTAAGACGCTGCTATCGGTATGTAGGACAGCGGTATTATTAGTAAACTGAAAATGACTTAATATTTCAGTTTCGTCCTTGCTCGCATCTGCCAATAAGCGCTGCGCTGTATCGGCATGACAAGCAAAAATCACCTCGTCAAATATAAGCGTTTCTGCGTTATCATCTGTCTTATTCATAACCTTAAGCGTTACTTTATCTGCGCTACGCGTGACCGCAGCCACTGGACTATTTACTTTAATTGTACCGCCCGCTTTAACAAAGCGCGTGACCAATTTATTCACATATTGTTTTGAGCCACCTTTAATCGTGAACCACTGTGGGCGATTGACCACCTCAAGCAACCCATGATTATCGAAAAACTGCGCAAAAAATACCAAGGGAAAATCCTGTACTTCTTTAAGGCTCGTTGACCAGATAGCAGACACCATCGGCAGTAAATAATTATCCGTAAATAAATTACCATAATGCTTGCTGTCTAAATAACTACCAAGCGTCTGCTTTGTTAATACACTCACATCCTGACCTTGTGCTTTTGCGGTGTCGAAATCTTGACATAACTGGCGAATATGCTTGTTAAACTGCAAAATATCTTTAATAAACTGCCAAAATTTTGGGTTTAATACGTTTTTACGTTGCGACAATAAAGTGTTTAGCGTATGTCCATTATATTCAAAATTACGGGCAACGTTTTTTACTGAAAAGCTCATGTCTGTTGCTTGAAACGGAACTTGTAAATCATGTAACAGTCGGAAAAAATTTGGATACGTACGTTCATTAAACACAATAAAACCAGTATCAATCGCACTGGTTTCTGAATGCTTACTGTTGGTTTTTTTACCCGTTTGCAGCGTCACATCAATCGTATTCACATGACCGCCGATATAGTCATTGGCTTCAAATATCGTCACCTCATATTGTTTAGACAAATAATGCGCACAAGTCAGCCCCGATACACCTGAACCAATGATGGCGACTCGCTTTTTATCTTGGACATCTATAACGTCCGGTAAATCGCGGCTGTTGTTATTCAAAACATTAGAGGCATTAGAATTAGAAGCGCTAGAGACTGCTTTTGTACGCTTAGCTTTACGATGGAAAAACGACATAAAGACGTTCCTTGTTGTTTTTTTAGATATTCTCAGGTATATCAAGACAAGCTATTTTTTATTCATCTTTTTGCTAACTTGTTGCCACACCATATCTGGCAATGCACCTAACGTCTTTAGCGGTAAGGTTAGCTTTTTAGGAAACTCAATGACTTCATCCCCATTGTCAATACCATTACGAATGGCGCGGCTTGCCTGCTCTGTGGTTTGGATAAAAGGCATAGGAAAGTCGTTTTGTTTTGTCATTGGCGTTTCTACAAATCCTGGTACGACCAAGCTCACCGCCACATCATGCGGTGCAAGGCTAATTTGCAAAGTTTTCATGAGATAATGAATCGCAGCTTTCGAGCTGCCATAAGCTTCGGCACGAGCAAAAGGCACATAAGCAGACGCAGAACCGATACCCACGAGCCGACCCTTTGACGCAATAAGTTGTGGCAATACACCCTCAATCGCGTGCGATAACGTGCCCATATTTACTGATATGACTTTCATAAATACGCTGCTATCAAAGTTTGGCATATCTAAATATTCGCACATGCCTGCACCACAAATTGCCAAGTCAATTTGACTGGTTTTAGCAAACGCTTCCATAACCTTTTCGCGATCCATCAAATCTACATTAATGGGCATTGCACCCAATTCTTTTAGCTCAGCAAGCGCGTTAGTATCACGCCCAACCGCATAGACCGTATGACCCGCTAATAGATAATCTTTTGCCAATTGCTTACCGATACCAGATGTCGCACCAGTAATTAAAATATGCATTTTTTTAGGAGTAGCAGTCATTGTTAACATCCTTTTATAATCGTTATTTGCAATATAAAACTTTTAATATGGATAATACTTTGATCGATTAACCGTTATTTTGGTGACGCTCAGCTAATCAAACTAGAACATAAATTTATCAAATCTAAACAATGAAAGTTTAAGCAAGTATAATATAAGCAGCTATGATTATTGTTGTAACTTCGCAAACAAATGATTAGCCACTCACCGTTATTGTCATCAATAAAGCGCATAATCCTATCCAGTCTCCCTATCGTTAAATAGCGGCATTATTTTCTATATTTTTTATACTTTCCCTTAATGGTCGCTTAAGACAGTGTTGAGTTGTCATGTTACAATGTGATAAGCCAAATTTTAGAGCGCTGAATTTAGCGACTTAACACCGATTATAATGCTTATACCGCCTATTCTCACTGTACATAAGGCGCTGATAGTACGGTTATCACCGCTATTGATGTACTTAAAACCAAAGCAAAAACCACAAGGATTTCCAATGAGCGAACTGCAATTGTCTGACCGCGTCAACAGTATTAAACCTTCACCAACGCTTGCTATCACCAGTAAAGCCGCAGAGCTGAAAGCAGCCGGTAAAGACATCATCGGTTTAGGTGCAGGTGAGCCTGACTTTGATACCCCAGAACATGTGAAACAAGCAGCTATGCAAGCGATGAATGAAGGCTTTACTAAATATACTGCTGTTGATGGTACGCCTGCGCTCAAAAAAGCCATTATTGAGAAGTTCAAGCGTGATAATGACATCAGCTATGAGCCGAATGAGATTTTGGTGTCTGTGGGTGGTAAGCAATCGTTCTTTAATTTAGCCCAAGCATTTATTAACCCAGGTGATGAAGTCATCATTCCTGCGCCATATTGGGTTAGCTATCCTGACATGGTTATCATGGCTGAAGGTGTACCAGTCATCGTTAAATGTCCTGCTGAACAAGACTTTAAAATCACGCCAGAACAGTTAGAAGCCGCTATCACTGACAAAACCAAACTGTTGGTACTAAACAGTCCTTCTAACCCAACGGGTATGATTTATAGCCTAGATGAGCTAAAAGCCCTTGCTGAAGTACTCAAAAAGCATCCCCAAGTTTATGTTGCATCAGATGACATGTATGAGCACATTCGCTGGACGAGTGATAAGTTCTACAATATCTTAAACGCAGCGCCTGAGTTAAAAGAGCGCGCCATCATTCTAAACGGCGTGTCAAAAGCCTATGCTATGACGGGCTGGCGTATTGGTTATGCGGGCGGTCCAGCAAAACTGATTGGCGCGATGAAAAAAGTACAAGGTCAGTCGACTTCTTGCCCAACGTCAATCAGCCAAGTGGCGGCTGAAGCCGCTATCAGCGGTGACCAAAACGTCCTAGATCCAATGATTGCCGCTTTTGAACAGCGTTGTGACTTGGTCGTTGATGGCTTAAATGCCATTAAAGGCATCACTTGCTTGCGTCCAGATGGCGCATTCTATGTGTATCCAAATATCGTGCCATTAATTAAAGCCGCTGGTCTAAAGTCTTGTACTGAATTCTCAGCATGGTTACTAGAAAAAGTTGGCGTGGCTGTCGTACCTGGCGATGCGTTCGGACTTGGCGGTCATATGCGTATCTCTTACGCGACTGATGAAGCCACACTAAAAGACGCACTCGCTCGTATCGAAAAAGCAGTGGCGGAACTGGACGTTGCTGAATAAGTACTAATCACCTAAAGTTAAATACTAACTATATTAAATACTCGCTATAAAGAAAAAGGACGTCCCGATTGTGGGCGTCTTTTTTTATTTTGCTTTTTTATCGTAAAATAATGACTAAATACACACTATTTCATACTTTTTATTAAAAATTTAAAAATAAAGCTTGACGTATTTTTTATCTTTGCTAGAATACGCACCACTTAGAACGAACTCGAAAGCGTTTATTCTAAGCTCGCAGTAAGATAATAACCCTTACCGCTTATTCCTCAATAGCTCAGTTGGTAGAGCGTCGGACTGTTAATCCGTGTGTCCCTGGTTCGAGCCCAGGTTGAGGAGCCATATTCTAGTAGTAAATATTTGAATCCTTTTTGATTCGATTATGGCACTTGCCAAAACCCTCATCTCTTTGATGAGGGTTTTTTTATGGCTGTGAGTTTTATGTTTATATTGGTGCCGATGCTGATGCTGATGCTGATGCTGATGCTGAACTTATTTTATATTTTTAAGAGCAGCGCTATATCCTAAGAATAAAAATACCCTTTTATTTTTGGAAACATTTATCGTGTTTTTAGATAACCGTTACGTTACACTAGCTTCAACTTTCATTAATAAATTTATTTAGATACGCCAATGTGGGAAATTTTAAACACCTCAGCTTTTGCGCCTTTTGCCATTGCTGCTTTAGTTTTGCTTATTTTATTAGTCGTTGAGCTACTGGGATTTTTCTTTGGTGGCATCAGCGGCTTTTTGGATAATATCTTGCCCGATGCGTTAGTCGATGCGGATTTCGATAGCAATATCAGTATGAATGCAGATGCTGATATCAGCTTAGGGTTAAAAGCGCTTGACTGGCTGTATGTCGGTCGTATTCCCACCATGATATTGCTTATTGTGTTAATTGCCAGCTTTTGTATCTCAGGCTTTGTGATTCAGCAATTGGCATTTGCAGTATTAGGTAGCTTTATATCACCTTGGCTTGCCAGCCTTGATGCGCTTGTTATCAGCTTTCCATTGCTAAAAATCATTGCTAGTTTGCTTTATCCTATTTTACCCAAAGATGAAAGCAGCGCGGTCAGCGCAGACTCATTGGTCGGACGACAGGCGCGTATTGTTTTAGGCTATGCCAGTATCGGGCAACCAGCACAAGCCAAGCTCACTGATGAGCACGGGCAAACGCATTATGTTATGGTTGAGCCTGACCCTGATTGTATATCTGGTCACCACGCCCGCAGTCGGGTGTCCTTACCCATTGCCGCTGAGGTTAATAACCCTGCCGTCACTATTACCGCTGAAGATGCTCTCATTATTACTAAAAAAGCCAGTGGGCATTACTTAGTCAAAAAATTATAAGAGTTAACCAGTCTTCAAATCTTCAAAAAAACTCATTCCAAATAAAAATAATACGCCTTATCTCTTTCTCATACTGACACATTTATAGGATTGCTATGGAAATTTTGATTTATTGGCTCGTTATCGCAGGAGTTATTGTCGTTGCCCTGCTTATTATCGGCTTTATTTTCACACGGCTCTATACTCGCGCCAGTAAAGAGGTGTCTTTTGTGCGGACGGGTATGGGCGGTGAGAGCGTTATTCTGAATGGTGGCGCGTTTGTGCTGCCGGTATTGCACGAAGTCATTCCGGTCAATATGAATACCCTACGCCTAGAAGTGCGTCGCGCTGATACTGAAGCCTTGATTACCAAAGACAGAATGCGCGTCGATGTTAAAGCAGAGTTTTATGTGCGTGTCAGCCCGCTAAAAGAGTCGATAGCTACCGCCGCGCAAACCTTAGGTATGAAAACCATGGCACCCAGTGAGCTAAAAGAGCTGGTCGAAGGTAAATTCGTTGACGCCCTACGTGCCGTTGCGGCTGAAATGCAAATGGAAGAGCTGCATGAAAAGCGGGTGGATTTTGTGCAGCGCGTTCAGCGTGCCGTATCAGAGGATTTGGCTAAAAATGGTCTAGAGCTAGAAACGGTTTCACTGACTGGACTCGATCAGACTAAGTTTGAATACTTTAATCCCCAAAACGCTTTTGATGCTGAAGGTATGACGCGTCTGACCAAAACCATTCAAGAGCGTCTAAAACTGCGTAATGATATTGAGCAAGAAACGGATTTGGCTATTAAAACTAAAAACCTAGAAGCAGAACGTAGCCGCATCAATATCGTTCGTGAAGAAGAGTATGCCAAGCTTGAGCAAGAGCGTGAAATCTCTATTCGCCGTGCGGAACAAGCCTCTAATATCGCAACTGAAGAAAGCATCAAGCAGCGTGAAGCGGAGGCAGCCAAAATCTCAGCGCAACGCGAAATTGACCTGCAACGTATCAATGCTGACCGTGATACCAAAAATCAAAATATCATGAAAGAGCAGGCGGTTGAGCAAGCCAACATCGAACGCCAAAAATCGCTTGAGTTATCAGAACAAGAACGACAAATTGCAGTCGCTGAAAAGTCACGTGCAGAGTCGATGGCAAAAGCCGAAGCCGATAAAGCCCGTGCCCTTGCAGTCCAACAGGCAGAAAACGTTACCACCGTGCGTGAACGTGAGATTGCTGAGCGTGCCAAAGCAGTACGATTGATTAAAGCGTCGGAAGAAGCCGAAATAGACGCCATTGAAATCAAAGTCGCCGCGCAAGCTGAAAAACAAGCCGCTGCCGATAGAGCAGAAGCGGTGCGCATTGAAGCCCAAGCAGCAGCAGATAAGCAGCGTTTAATTGCACAAGGTGAGGCAGATGCACAACTGGTCATTGCCCATGCAACAGCCGAAAAATACCGCGTTAAAGCCGAAGGACAAGAAGCACTCAATAAAGCGGCAAATATGCTGTCATCCGATCAAATCGATATGCAAATTCGTATTGCCCTGCTTGAGCGCTTACCCTCAATTATCGCCGAATCGGTCAAGCCTATTCAAAACATTGATGGCATTAAAATTCTGCAAGTGGGTGGCAATGGCGCGGGCATGCTTGGTGGACAAGTGCCAAATGGTGTTGCAGCAGATGCTACGGGCAATGGCTCATCAAGCAATTCATTAGCGGATGACATGGTCAGCTCAGCCCTACGCTATCGCAGTCAAGCACCGCTCATTGATCATTTATTGGGTGAGCTTGGACTGGCAGGTGGTGGCGACATGAATGCATTGACTAGTGCCTTAGTAGATTCACAGTTTAGCCCTGTCAACAACAAACGCACCGCTGACAACAAAGCTAACGATAACAGTAGTAATCGTTCTTAGATATTAAATAGCATCTCATCGCTAAATAAACATATTAGTAAAAACATTTAACAACCCTTGTCTATAGTAATAACTGTTTTATATAGCCTTGGTGTTATTGAACCTTAATAATAAGACTGATATTTCAGAAAAAATAGGATTTTTGATAAAAAAACTTAAACTTGATAATTAATTGATCATTAAGGTTGACAGATATCAAAACCTTGGCTAGAATACCTCCCACATAACGCAAACACTGTTACACAGTTTGTCGTTATCACAGCTTATTCCTCAATAGCTCAGTTGGTAGAGCGTCGGACTGTTAATCCGTGTGTCCCTGGTTCGAGCCCAGGTTGAGGAGCCATATTCAAAGAGACCTTCATCGCTATTCGATGGAGGTTTTTTTATGGACGCTATTTTTAGGTTCACTAGTGTTTAGGTACGGTTAACGTTTTAATTCAACACGCTTTGCTGTATGGTAAGTATTAACGATTTTCGTCCAAGTTCTTTATTCCTACTCACTAAAAGTAATGGTTTATTATGATACCTGTACGCATCAAAAATAAGTTTTCTGCTCATCCGCAAAAAGTTATGCGCCCTATCAGCATCCGCCTCTCTGAGGAGATGATTGAACTATTAGGTGCAACATCAGCGGAGCTAGGCTTCAAGCGCATCCAAGGGCTGATTCGTTTATATATACGCCAAGGGCTTGACCGCGATCATCAGGACTACACATTAGCGCATGATGAGCTATTTATTGAAACGCTACGTAAGAATGGCGTCAGTCAGCGTATTATTGATGAAGCCATCGTTGTGACGCATAATAGCAATATCACTCATCCGTTATCTGAACTGCAAGATAAATGATAAGCTCTCATAAAAAGACTGACTTTATTATTATTGCTTAATAGCCTAACCATCTCTATCTAGTTTTTACTAGCAGATATTCTTAGGCTAGGTTTACTTAATCGTGCCTAGCCTTTATCTTTGCCGTGACAAATACGTTTTTCTGTCTACTACTCTCATAAACACGATATCTAATCCCGCCTACCCTTAATCTCTATTTTTTATCTTCTTGCAAAATTTAACACAATCTTGCGCGCTGATTTGACTCTATCTCTTTTAAAACAAGGTATATTCAAGTCGGTAACTTAGATTAATTGCCTAAAATTTAGTCACACTAAATTAGAATTAAAGAACAGTAATAATGAAAAGTTGGCAATTTGAGGTAAAAAAATTGAGGTAAAAAGGAGGTAGATAATGTTAATTTTATTAAAAAAACGGTTATCAACAGATAACTCTACTTTCATAAATAAATCTATCGTGTCATATCACACGATTTTGAACCGCTCTATACAGCACACACATCACTTACTATTATTGCTACTAGCGTTTGCTATGGGTTCAGTCATCACCGGCTGTTCCATGCCACAAGCTGACCCCAGCCAACAGTCCATACCCACAGACTCCAATCAGTGGCAGGAAAAGCTCGGGAAAACCTTTGAGCAGCTTTCTGAGAGCGATAGGCAGCTACTAAGCCGCTATATGCTACGTATGAAGCTTAGTGAGGCCTTTGAGGCAGGCGCAGTGCCGCGTACTACCATTAAGCAGGCTCTAGTACAGCAGCGCGAATATGAGCGGCTTCATCCTAATAATCCTACGGGTAAGAAAAGTCCTATTATCGCCAATCAACAACTTGGGCGGATTCAGGCGCAAACTTACCCTATCGCTCTACTGCCTGTCAAAACCAGTAATAGTGATAGCCTAAACCAAGTTAAATTGCAGTTTGTACTGTCTAATGAAGGCACAATTCCCATTCAAAGCTTTAAAGGCTCGCTGCTCATGCAAGATGCTAAGCTCGCCAAAGGTAAAAATTTTAATGTGCCAATCACGACGTTTGTACCACCTATTGCACCTGAGCAGTCGAGTACAATCGTGATTGAAACCAGTATTGAAGATATAAATGTGATGCGCGCGATTAAAAATGCGCAAGATGTCACCATCATCATCAGTGAAGGCACATTGATACTTACGGATGGTCAAAAAATTGAATTTTTAAATAAACTAACTAAGTAATCAGTATGTCGTTAGCGGCATAAAAAAAGCCCTAATCAATAATGATTAGGGCTTTTTTAGACTTAACAAATAATAGAAATGATGCCAATTGCTTACTAATATCAGCTACCAAAATACATCCCTCTACCACTGCTACCATTGGTACCAAGAATCAATAGGTTAGTATCTACATCATCTAAACTCGCAACCCCTGTAAGCGTTTCTCCAGCCGCAGAACAGTTAATTTGACCAAAAGTTATGCTGCTCTCAAAGTATCGTTGTGAAGCAACTTGTGTAAATTTACCCGAAATATCACAACCTTTGATATCTTTACCAGTGAAGTTACCATTCGTCGTAAATTTAATTGTTGCCTCAGCTGCACCCGTACCACTGGTCACATATAACGGAGCAGTGATTGTTTTATTATCAATCTTGTCCAAAGTATGCTTTTTAAATGAAGCCGTTTTGAGCTTTAGATTGTACGTTATCGGTTTTGAAGGCAGTTCGTAGAATGTACCATTAATAACGCCTAATTTATAATCACCAGTAATCGTATTATCGCGAGAAGCACGGTTATTATCATAAGGATAGCCTTTTGCTGATACCTGAAATTTATTATTATTGAGTATTATTGGACCATTACTGCTGAGAAAGCCTATGACATTGTCAGGCTTATCCTCTGCATAGGTAAACCATAACCTACTATTATCGTCAACCAAACCTTCTAAAAATTCTTTTTCATTTGTTCTACCTTCATAAAAACCTGGCATTAGCTTAACACTAAGATTAGGGTCTGGATTAGGATCAGGGCTAGAATTTGAGTTAGAACTAGAATCATCACCGCCACAACCTACAAGGGCAGCACCAACTAATAAATACAACGCTAGTTTTTTCATTGGCTTATCCTCACATTTGTTTATTAAACAGCAATACTTATGATAGTAAATAGCAATGAGGATACAAGCAATAACCACATTCGTCTTTTATTCTCTAAATTGTTCACTTCATGTAGCTATTGTAACCCACTCGCACCTTTATAAAATTAAAAAAGCCTGTAGCGTCAAGAGATATTACGATGAACTGACGTGAGATTATTATGAATCCAGATACAAAAAAAATCCCCAATCACAAATATGATTGGGGATTTTTTATTTTTCTTAAACATTGTACTTAAATTTGGCGGAGACGGAGAGATTCGAAACCTCTGTATAACGTGACGACTTCAGGCATCAAAACTCTAACCCCTTGTTATATAACGTTTCTGTGATAAGTATTCATCAATATGTACCCTATATATCAGCCCACTACTAGCCCACGGTTAATTAATAATATGCCCAAAAGTACACAGTAAAGATTAATGGGTTTTAATACTTAGATATTTCATACAGTCAAATAAAAAGGTAATAAAGGTAATAATTATTTAATATTCTCTTGTAACCCTTTATTTATATAGCTTATAAGAATTTATTAAAAGGTAATAAAAAAGTAATATATAAGTAACAAATTACTTTTTAGAAAGGTGATATCCCTATATATATAAGTCATTGTTTTAAATGGTATTTATAAAATATTACCTTTTTCGTTACCATCTATTACCTTTTAAGGGTAATAAAATTAATCAGCATTATCATATACTTACATACATAGTTTTAACTTATTACCACCATTACCTTTTCTTTTTGCCGTACCAATATTTCAAGACTCTAAAAACGCCGCATAAGTCGCATTATACTGCATCAAATTGCATTACGCCCTTAGACGACTATCGCTTAACTGTGGGCATTCTGGCAGCATTTTGATGCATTAAAATAAGGGCATTAAGTATGCAGAACTCGGGCGGGAGGGAGCGATTTTTGCCGTGGTCAGGCGACAAAAAAAGACCGCTAAAAAATGAGCGGTCTTTTAATTAAAAAATAAATTTATGAGTCAGATTTGGTCAGTTGGTACTCATTGAAGCTAATGATTGTCTCACCGACCTGATCATTGATGTCGAGTAGCATGTTTTGTAGTGTGAGTATCTCATGCCAATAAAATACTTCAGCAGCTTTCTTGGCGTCACCAAATCCGCCAGCATTGTTTGGCACCACTCCCATAAGTTGAGGTGGTACGCGGTGACCGGCTAATGTGTCATCACGCGATGCAATCTTGATATTAGCAAACTCATCTTTGGCAGCGACCTCTGCCAATGGAATAACTTTAACACCATCAGGTTTACCATTTGGTGTGTACATAAACAAGTTCTTAAAGTTACCCGCGCCCTTTGATTCTCGCACTGCATCTTCTAAATCGTCAACGTCTTCTTGTGTCGATAATGGATCTGATACATGCAAGATATAACCAGCATGGGCACCATTTTTGTAATACCGACGGCGGAATAGTGTAGCAGCTTCATTGAGTGTAATGGCGTTGACACTGCTCAGATAATCAGGAACGCCATAAATTTCTTGATTGATGTCGGGATTAAATATATGAATGACTTGCTCATTGTATTCAATCGCCGCACCTTGTCTATAATCAACATGGTGATAACCCTCTCCTTTGATTGACTTGCGTGTATTACGTGCAAGTTTTGGTCGCAGCTGTAACACACCACCCAATCTATTACGTACTACTTGAACATAAGCATTATCAAATACTAATAGATTAATTACTAGACCAATAAAGGCTTGGCGGCTTAACTTGGGATGCGGCTTGTATAGGCTGACAAGTACATTACGCTTAGTAATCAGCGCGCTGGTGTGGTGACTGGTCGCATGATACATCTTAGCCACAGCATCAATATCGTAGGGATATTCATAGTGATTTTGATACATGGGACAATATTCATACTCAAACATGCTGCGCCCATCAAGCACCGGCTCAGGGTCACCAAAGCTATGCATGATTACTTTCTGACCAGTTATGGCTTTTTCATCTGTGTCTGTCATCTATGTACCTTTATTCGTGATTTGTGGACGCCGTCATTGATTTGGTCTGTACTTGCAAGTGGTGCTTTTTCGAGCGCGTTCATGATTGCCCATGCAATATCACTGTGACCAACTTCTTTACTTCGGCTACTAACAAACGTCATTTGGCGTTGACTGCCAGTTAATGCTTGCTTGATAGCAATAAATGCCTTGGCAATATCAATGCTGCCTGCATCAAAATGTAATTTGCGTCTGGTAAAAAGCTCTTTTACTCTGAGCGCCATGCGCGTCTTACTCTCAACGCTATAGATAATGGCGGTGTAGTTCGGATAGAATTTTTTAACGTGTTCAGCGACTGAGATACCAGCCCCTGTTGTATCGATACCTAAAAACTCAACATCGTAACGCTCGCAAATCTTTTTGATATGCTGGGCTTGGACGTGTGGTGGCATGTGGTCAAGGTGCATACGCTCTAAGATACGATACGGCTGACCTTCTTTTTCGGGTGGGGCAACAACTGCCAATGCCGGTCTATCACCGGTAAAGCTTGGGTCATAACCTACCCAAACTGGTTTGGCAAACTTCTTACTACCCAGCGGTGTAAAGTCGTCCCAAATCTGCCAGCTATCAACCATATTCGGCTGCAGTACTGACAACGGAAAGTAGCTGTTACTGTCATCTAAAAAGACACACATAAACAGGTTTGCAAATCGTTCGGGTGTGTATTCCAGTAGCAGCTGTGCTATATCAAGTTTGTCAAAACCACCTCTAATTGCATCTTTGATAGTGACAATTAACCGCCACTTTCCGTCGTCACAGTAACGACCACCCTTTAATGCGCTGTGTGATGTATCAATATCTTTTTTATTGACACCATCTTTACCTGTCCAAAACGCATAGGCTTCATGCAAGACACTGCTTGGCGTAGATAAATAAACTTGTTGAAAGTGACTTTGTGACGCCATGCCTGATGCGACAGCGCGGAACTCTTTAAATTTACGAATCCAGAAAAACTCATCCATGATTACATCGCCATGACGACCCTGTGCCGTCAATGCGTTAGTGCCCATGTAATACAGACTGACCTGCGTATTGTCTTCTAACGACAGTACGATTGGCTCCCCACCAATATTCCTGCCTAATATTTCAAATACAAAAGATTTAATGTATTCGATAAATTGATACGCCTGCGCCTTACTTGCTGACAAGAAAATCTTATTTTTTTTAGTCCTTAATGCATTTATCAACGCCCATAGTGCGATGACATACGTGGCACCAATCTGACGAGACTTGAGCATCATAAATATACGCGCAGCGCGATGCTTCTTGTTGCCGTTCAATATTTCGACCCAACGTTGCTGGAACGGATATGGCTCAAGCATCAAGTTAAAGGCTTCTTCTAGCGCATCAATGTCTTCTTCTGTAAACAAGTTTCTGACAGCAGGCTTACGATCTTCTTTATATCTATTAGAGAGTTTCGGATTCAGTGTCGCGCCGTTACCACCGTCGTTATAACGCTCGATTTTTGCTGTCCGCTCTAATTGCTGGTTAAAGAAGTCAATTTCTTTATATTCAGCATTTCCTTTTTTATCCATGTTAATCAGCATAAGCATCCGAGCTTGCATCGCTGATTTTACATTCTCAAAAATACTGGCACGCACCCATGCGTCACGCTGTTTCCAACTGGCAACCGTTGGGCGCTTTTCGTTTAATTCTTTTGAGATTTGAGTGACGCTCAGGCCTTGCGCGTAGAGCAATCTTGCGCGTTCGCGATTGTCAGCAATGGCAGCATCAATGATGTCAATTTGGTCAGTAGTCATAGTGCTATAGCTTATAGCTCGCAACCCTTGCAACCACGCGCTTTGTAACCGTAAAGGCGCTTTACGGTTAACAACCGGTTGCCCGTCACCCCCTTTAGCCGACAAACTAAAGCCTATTTAAAAGTTACCAAACCTACTCATAAACTTTAGCAACTGAGATTCATTATGGCTGACCCTGTATTGCCCGGTAAACGAGTCGTCAAACGCTTTCGCGTCGCCCGTGAGGGTCAGACGGTTGACGGTCGTTCGTTGTCCCAACAACAAATTATTGATATGTCCGAGACTTATGACCCTGTTGAATACACGGCACGTATCAACTGCGAGCACATGAGTGGTCGCTGGTCTGGACTCAATAGTAATTACGATGCAGGCGCTTTGGGTGACATCATCAAAGTTGATCATCAGATGGAAACGTTTAGGCAAAATGGCGTTGATGTACAGTTGATGTGCTTGTATGCCACTTTGTCAGTACTGCCTGATTTGGTTGAAGCCAATCAAAAAGGTAAAAAGATTTTTACGTCTATCGAATTCTATCCAAAGTTTGCAGATACAGATCGCGCTTACTTAGTGGGCTTGGCAGTGACTGATCAACCAGCCTCACGTGGTATTGAGCCACTCAAATTTAACCGTAATACAGACGCCTTGCGTACTGACATTAATGACCAAGAGCTTATCCTTATGAGTAAAAATGTCCCAGCGCCAGTGATTGATAACACCAATACCACTGAGCAACCAAAGACAGTACCTACCGACAATCAAAATATGAATACCCAACCTGAAAGTGATGGCTTTTTGCAAAAGCTATCTACTATTTTTGCTTCCAAAAAATCAGGCATGAGTACTCAAGAGCAAGAATTGGTCTTACAGTCATTTAAAACGCTCAATGACAAAACTGATGGTGTGGTTGAAGAAAATACAACGCTAAAGACCCAATTGTCTGAATTAAAGACTGATTTTGAAGCGCTAAAAATCCAGCTGTCATCTGAACCTGCTACTAACTTGACGAATACTCCGCCGAATGCTGGCACAGGTGGTCAGCTCACAGCGTTTTAATTGGCGCATCAACATTAATTTTTCATGAGGATAACTATGTACGTTTTAGATGATATAACCGCCCTTGCGTTGCAAGATTATAAAAAGCAAGTGGCGCGGGTGAACGGTAGTGAAAACTTTGCCGCCCCAATGACTGTCTCTCCAACACCTGAACAAAAAATGATTGAGGCGTACCAAGAGCAAACCGACTTTTTGGCACGTATCAATATCCAGCCTGTTAAGCAGGCACATGGTCAAAAGCTTGCGCTTGGTAACGGTCGAACTGTTGCCAGCACTACTGACACTCGGAGCCAACCGCGCCGCCCAACACATCTTGGTGACGTAGAAGGCGTTGATGATTACTTATGCACCCAGACTGACTATGACATTGCTTATGACTATGACGTTATTGACAATTGGGGTCATCTACCTGATTTTCAGCTACGTATGGCGAACTTGGGCGTCAAATCAGTCGCGCAGGATAAGCAGCGTATTGGCTTTAACGGCACGCACCGCGCCAAGACGTCTAATAAATCGCTCTATCCAAAGCTACAAGATGTCAATATCGGTTGGCTGGAAAAAATCCGTGGTTATAGCCCAGAACGTCATATTGATGGTATTTCGATTGGTTCTACGCATGAATTTAAGAATATTGATGCGCTGGTGGAAATGGCAGTCAATGAGCTAATCGGTGAAGAGTTTCAGGATGCGGATGATTTGGTCGTGATTACCAATCGCAATCTGGTATCTGATAAATACATCGGTCTAATTAATCAAAAACAAGCCGCCACTGAGCAAGCAGCTGCCAACGCACTTTATCAAAAAAAGCAGCTGGGCACACTATCTGTTGATACCCCCGCGTTTTTCTTACCAAATGCTATCTTAATCACCAGCTATGACAATCTGTCTATCTATCAGCAGCGCGGTACTTTACGCCGTCACTTGCGTGATGAACCTGAATGGAATCGCACTACTGATTATCAGTCAGTGAATGAATGCTATGTGGTACAAGACTATCGCAAAGCCGTTCTTATCGAAAACATCGTCGTGGAGGCTTAAATGAAAACTAATTCTTTACGCGCTCACTTTGTTAAAACGCAAGCGGCACGTAAAGCCGCTTCTGCCAATGCTGACCCGCGCTTATCAGCGCAGGTCTTAGGTCGTCGCACTGGTACAACGATGGTTAGTCAATCGACACCCATCAATGATGCGCCTGATGACGACACCAATCCTGATGCTGGCAGCAACATCGAACTGAAGTTTTGGAACGATGACCAGCACCTATCAAACATCCAATCCATCAGTCATAAGATAGAACTTAAAAAAGAGTTCTTGCCATTCTACTTGCCTTGGATTGAAGGCACGATTGCTGAAGGTGTTGGCGGTCAAAATGACATGCTGGTCAAGCTGATGGTGTGGTGTCTAGACGCTCATGAATTTAAGACCGCTATTGATATTGCTGAGTATGCATTGCTCAATGATTTTGTGATGCCTGAGCCATTTACTCGTGATGTTGCGACCGTATTTGTCGAGCAGTTATCCGATGAAATGCTTAAAAACGTCGATAATGTCGGCGCTCATGCTGAACTCATCCTACGTGCTATTGATAGTACGACTGCTCAAGATATGCCAGACCAAGTGCGCGCTAAATTATACCGCGTGCTTGGTGACAGCTTAAAAGATGCCAAGCCTGACGAAGCCATCCATGCTTATGAAACTGCGATTAAGCTTGATGACTCTGTTGGCTGCAAAAAAGACCTCGGGCAGCTGCGAAAAGTAGCTGCTGAGTAACGTCCCCACCCGGGAAGCGGCTCACTAAGACAATGCTATTTGCTGATCGCATCATACCAACGTCAAAGTGACTACCGCTTTTCTTTTATCTGCAGGTAATGTCATGTTGATCAATCAGCAAGTCCAAGCGCAAAACGTCCCAAACCATTATGCGCATCTGCCGTCTGTCAATACAGATGACATGGTGCAGCTCATGCGGATTGATAAAACGCTTGGCGCTGAGCGTATCGCGGGTTATATCAACGGTGCATATGATACGGTCAACGGCGACTTACCTGCCCCCTTTTTTAGTTTGCTGACTCTACAGCGTCATTTATCTGATAAGCGTATCAGTAAAGATAGGTTTGACCGTACTTATAAGCGTGCCGTTATGCACGAAGCGGCTGCGCTTATCGCTGATAACTATGTTGACTACGACACCACAAGCCAAGGCGCTATTAGTGGCGATGTACAGCTTACCAAGTCAGACCGCTTGCGCCGTATTGTCAGTCATTGCATTGCTGATATGACAGGTCGTCGCCGCAATCGCGTGAAGCTGTTATGAGTCCGGCTCAATATCAGCGAACCATTCTTGCCATTCAAAACGATACGCTAGATGCCATCGCTTACCGCATCTATGCCAACCGCTCTATAGATATGTTGCCAAAACTCATTGAGAGCAATCCTGACTATTCGCCAATTGCTCTGTTGCCTACTGATGCTGTTGTTATCTTGCCTAATGACCATGCTGCCGTTGCAGCACCCTCTATAAAATTATGGGACTAATATGAAAAAACCGACTACTAAAAAAGTCTGGCTATTACGCATCGGCTGCGCGCTGGGATGGCTTGTCGCCGTCATAGTATGGATGTTATTAACTATCAGTCATGCCAATGCCGATGCTGCTTTTTCTTCTGCACTGCCTTTTTTGACCCCATCCATGCTGGTCGCCACCATCATCGGCGCTGTGGGTAGCTTTTTAGCATTCGGTGAAGATAAAAAGTTCCCACCGTCTGCCACCAGTTTGGGTCATATCCTATTGGGGTTCGGTGCGGGACTGTTCTTTACCCGTGGCAGCTTAGAGCTCATGGGTTATATCGATAGCAGTGATGATGTTGTTTTGCTCGTCAGCTTTTTATGGGCAGGTATTGGCTATTTTTTCTTACGCCTGGTCGTTGCGGTAGTCAAATCAGAAAAGATGGTGGAGGTACTGCCAGATTGGGCTGCTAAATTATTAGGAGTCAGCAAATGATGTTACTTATCAATATATCAGCAATGATCTTGGCAGCGTTTATGCTGTTATGGATGATGATGAGCACGCGCTGTCACGACAGCGTTGGCTGGTGGGCATTCCGACTATTGGCCTGTTATGCCCTAGTCTGCTTTGTTTATCTGGCTTACGACACCTTTCTCATCGGCAACAATTTGCCCATCCGTTATACGGTCATCCGTTTTGGTTGCTTGGCACTGGTCGCTGCTATGCTGTTATCGTGGCGCTTAATCAGTGCTCAAAATAAAAAAGTACAAAATCACGATTTTAGCTCACAGCTTACTAAGATTTTAAAAAAAGGAAAGTAATCATGTCTGATACTACTGTTTTTGATAAAGCCTTTGAGCGTTTGATGAAAAACGAAGGCGGCTATGTCAATCATCCAAAAGACCCTGGTGGCGAAACGATGTACGGTGTCACCAAGCGCGTGGCTGTTGCTCACGGTTATAGCGGAAATATGCGAAACTTATCAAAATCGTTTGCGAAAATGGTTGCACGTAAATCATATTGGGATGCGACATGCTGTAATGATTTTGACCCCCTCATTGCCCCGCAATTATTTGATGCCGCCTATAATCATGGTCCTAGTAATGCTATTAAATTTCTACAACGCGCAGCTGGTTTAAACGGCAAGCAGATAGACGGTATTGTAGGTTCGCAAACCATTGGCGCTGTCAACAAGCTCACACCTAATGCGGTCGTCCTAAACTTCTTAGCAGCACGTTTAGACTTTTTTACCCGCATTGGCACATGGGATGCTTTTGGCAAAGGCTGGTCGCGCCGAATCGTTGAGCAGTTAGAAGCAGCTGCAGTAGATCTGCAATGAAATACCTACAGCAATTAAAAGATGACCTACTTACTAACTTTGCGACACAACTGACCGCTGACAAGGTGCATCTTTTTTTGGTAAATGGCGAGCTGGCATCCAACAGCGGCGATATTAATTATACCGCGCGTTTTTTGTTTATTGATTGTCGTGACAGTGATCCATTTAGTCTAATGACTTATATCCGAAAATGGTTTGAATCAAAAGGCTATGCAGTACCAGACCTTAATTTTGACAGTGAAATCATTGATGCTGAAACTTATGATTTAACTGTTGATATTGGTCTAATAGATAAGCTGGTTGTCAGGGATGATGGCAGCTACTCACTATGCCCACCAAAGGTTTGGTCTGATATGCTGGGCGATTTTGTCACTAAAAATGTCAAAGATGCGGTCGAACTATGAGTGACAACTTTGACGAACTAGCGCTTTGGCTTGAACGTATCGCTCAGCAGCTTAATGATGGTCAAAAGCGGACGCTTAATAGACGCTTATCCACCAAACTTCGAGCGAATTTAAAACGCCGTATTGCCGCGCAAACAGATCCAAATGGTCGACGCTTTACCCCGCGTAAACGCAATCAAATTGGCAGTATCAGAAGTGGCGCTATGTTTAAGCGTTTGCCAAAAATGATAAAGACCGCTTATAGCAGCAGTCATGCGGAAGTTGGCTTTTCTGGACGTACTGCTGAAGTGATGGCAGTGCATCAATACGGCAAAACTATCAAGCCAAGTGCCAATGCCCGTGCCACACGCTACGCTGTCCGTGAGACTGTTGGCTGGTCTGAGGAAGATAAGCAGTTAATTATTGATGAGATAAAAGATTTTTTATTAAATAAATAAAAGCCTCATTGATTGACACCAATGAGGCTTTCATAAATGACGGCTATTTTAATTGTCTGATTCAGGCATTTTTTGTCTTAATACGACATTATATGAGTCGATAAAAGTTTCTAATATGTCATCCTTTGTATATCTAGTTACTTGAGATGAAGTTTTTTCAATTATCAATTTAGTCAAGTCAAAAGCGACACGTTCGTATAATTCTTTATTTTCAACCATGTTAAGTATCATCCTTTTATTAAGTTAAATTTGAATTTAGCAATATTTCCACCTGAATACAACCGCAAAAAGACTTTTGTGACAAGCCCCACTATAAATTTAGCGGGGCTTTTTTATAACCGTAAAGCGCCTTTACGGTTAAGCATTAGATGCACTGTCCGCAGCTTAATTGCAGACTATACGCATGAACGCAGAAACCCAACGACGCTTACACAATATCGCAACCATCGGCACAGTCATCAAGATTGATGCCGATAAAGCTTTGATGCGTCTGGCTGTTGGCGACAATGAAACCGACTGGTTGAATATCCCTACCATTGCAGCCGGAGCTATTAGCGTGTGGCGTTGCCCTAGTATTGGTGAGCAATACTTACTGGTTTCACCAAGCGGTGAGTTAGCTAATGCCATCCCTGTGATTAGCTTATACAGCGACCACAATCCCAGTCCGAGCACCGACCCCAATGAAATCCGCATCCGTTATAACGACACTGACTTTTGCAGCGTTGATGTGGTTAATAGCCAACTCACTATGCATATCAGCCAAATCACGAATCAAGCCGCAACCAGTATTGTATGGGACACCCCAACAGCCACAGTAACCGGTGATTTACAAGTCGATGGCTCTATCAATTGCGGAAAATCTATTACTGCCGCTGACGAAGTGATCGCCAGTGGTATTGCCTTAACCACGCATACGCATGGCGGCGTCAAGTCTGGTGCATCAAATACAGAGCAGCCGCAATGATGACATACGCAGCCGGAATGTCTCGCACCAGCGGTGAATTACTCAATCAAGATGAGCATTTGCGCCAATCCATACATGACATTTTGACCACACCGCTTGGTACACGCTTGATGCGCCGTGAGTATGGCAGCTTACTGCCCTTTTTAATTGATGCCCCAGCTAATGATGCCACGCGACTCAAACTAATGGCAGCGACAGCAACCGCCCTTATCCGTTGGGAGCCGCGTATTAAGGTTAGTAAAGTTAGCCTATCGTTAATTAATGACGGTATCAATAGCGGCTGGAATACATTGATTGAGATGCGACGTGCTGACAGCTCAACGCTGACCACATCATTATCTTTAGTGCGAGGGGCAACATGAATAACGTATTTACAGCGATCAATTTACAAGGCTTACCGCCGCCAAACTTAATTGCGCCTATTGCTCCTGAAGCAGAATTGCTCGAAATCCGCACCGAGTTTGCTGCCAAATTTCCAGCGAACCACCCCATCCATGCGGCATTGGCATTAGAGTCTGAGCCAGTCAATAAAATATTAGAAGTGCTGGCATATCGTTACAGCTTAAAAGTTAGTGAAATCAATCGTACAGCGCGCAGCTTGATGCTTGCTTACGCGACCAATGCTGACTTGGATCATATCGGCGTTACTTATTACCGTGTCGAGCGTAAAGTTTTACAATTAGAAGATTTAACAACCAATCCGGTCACGCCTGAAATCCTAGAAGATGACAGTGATTATCGGGACCGTTTAGCCTTGTCAGTCGAAGCAGAAACCAAAGCAGGTAGTGCTGGGGCTTATTTATTCCACGCACTATCGGCAAGCTCGCAAGTGTTTAACGCCACCGTTCACAGTCCCGCCCCTACTGAGGTTGACGTGTATTTATCTGGTCAGATTGAGGGTGACGTACTCGATCAAGCGACCAAAACAGTCGGCGTTGACCAAGTAGCTATTGATGACGTTACTCGTGCGCTGACCGCTGATGATGTACGCCCAATGACGGACTTGGTACGCGTACACAGTGCCACTGCAAAAGCTTATGAGATTAACGCGGTTATTTATATTAAAGCCGGTATTAGCCCACAGCTGATACTCGCACAAGGTTTAGCTGACTTACGCGCTTATTTACGTACCGAGTTTAAACCCGGTCGCCGTATTGCTACCAGTCGAATTATTGGCGCATTGGATGTCAATGGTGTCAGCCGTATTGAGCTAATTAGCCCCGCATCTGATGTGCTGGTCGACGTCTCACAAGTGGCGCATTGCACCAGCTATGACATCACGGCGGTGAGCAGCAATGACTGATTTGTCTTTATTGCCCGCTAATAGTAAACCGCTTGAGCGTGAGCTTGCCACATTAACATCAAGACTTGAGTCAATACATCTGCCATTCGATTTGATTTGGGATGCCGATAACTGCCCAGACGAGTATTTGCCGTTTTTAGCGTATGCGTGGTCAGTCGATGAATGGAATGATGCCTGGTCGATAGCAGTACAGCGCGATGTTATTAAAAACTCAGTCTGGGTACATCAGCGAAAAGGCACCTTAGGCGCAGTTAAACGCGCTTTATCACTTATTAATTACGACACCAATGTTATCGAATGGTTTGAGCAAAACCCAGCAGGCATCCCTGGTACATTTAGCATTGAGGCACACCCGCGCAACGGCATTATTACCGATTCAGACCGTCAAATCCGTGCCGTCGTTGATGCTGTTAAACGCCTGTCTGCACATTACGATATTTATTTTGGTACGACTGTTAAAGCTACTATCGCCGCCGTTGCTGTCCCAGCCGTGGGCGTTGAAATCACTGTTACTAACTGACCTAAAAACCGATAAGGACTCACTATGCCAAACAATCAACAACCTCAAGGCGTCACCAAATACGCTAACAATCCTGCTGCCAATAGCGCTGGCAAATATGTCGTTGATTTAAAAATGCCCGAAGATACGGGTATTGCGACCGCCAGCCACTTAGCATTAATCATTGACGATGCCAAAGCACGTACTGACATCGACCTTATTTTTGACCCAGCGTTATTACGCACGCGCATGGATTCAGTCCATATCGAAGTGGTCAGTGGCATTGCTACAAATCTGAATATCCATACGTTACAGACCCCTGCGCATCTTGCCGATTACACCACTGCACCCAAACGCACGTTAGCAATTGCCGCCAATAAGCCAGTGCTATTTACGGCAAAAAAATTAGGCGACGTTATTGTATTTGATGGCGCTGCTATCGACCGTGTCTTGATGCCAGCGGCACCTGATAATGGTGCTGGTATTCAACTTTAATTTAGCTAAATAAAAGGCTTGTCATGACTTATCAGCTATTACTGACCACTCTTGGACAACAAAAGATTGCCGCCGCTGCGAATGCAGGCAGCCAGCCTGTGCGCATAGCCGAGTTTGCTGTAGGTCAGGGCGTTAATGTTGACTTTAGCCAGCGCCTTGATCAGCAAGTGCTGGTCAGTAAGCGCTACCAAGGTACGGTACTTAATGTCAGCGCCACCGCAACGGCTGGACAATACGAAATCACTTGTGTCGTGCCCCAAGAATTTGGCGGCTGGACGATACGCGAATTTGGCTTGATTGACAGCGCTGGCGATTTGATTTGGGTTGGACGTCTGCCCGAGGTGCAAAAACCTGCAGAAAATAGCACAGCGGCGGTGGACTACCGTATCAAAGCTGTGGTCAGTCTTGCTAATTCTGATGTGACGCTCGTTATTGATGCCAACGTGATTATGGCAAGCCAATCGTGGGTTGCTAATAATTTTGTGAGCAATTCAAGATTTGCACAGTTTCTAGATTTGGCTTACCCGTATGGTCATAAATACTGGTCACATGACAAGACCAATCCTAAACCGTTATTTGATGCGATGTTTGGCTTTGAGACCTTTTGGCGACCACTTACTGGTGTCCAGCTGGTCGGTGTTGACGAGACCGACTCGCATATTAGTTTACCCGCTGTCTATGCAGGAGCTAAAGGCGATGTCACTCCCAACAATATCGCGCCCGACCATTACCCACTTTATACCAGCTATCTATGGGAACGTTATGACCCTAATAATAATGAAGTGCGTTATGACGGTCAGAGCGGCTACGACGGCTCTGTTGAATATCAATAGCTTCATTATTAATAAAGCAATAAGGCGAACAATATGAGCACTCTTGCACTTACCCCGCAATGGCATGACGCGATCAATCAAGTTGAAACCACCGAAAAGATTTTAGGCGGTGCCGCCGGTAATGCCAATCTTGCATCGAAGCAGCTGGCAGAAAATATTCTTTGGTTAAAGCAGACAATAGAAAATATACGTAATGAGCCTATCAAAGTCGGTGATATTTATACCACGACTATCAGTCACGCCACCGCCGCCGCCGTTAATACTCATCATGGATATGGTACTTGGGAACGCTTTGCCGAAGGTCGTACGCTCGTTGGTTATTCTACTAAATCCACCGACATTGCAGAATATAAAACGATGGGCAATGAGTTTGGTGAAAATACGCACAAGCTGACCGTCGATGAAATGCCAAGCCATAGGCATACACTAAAACACGGTAGAGACAACGGTATAACTGATAATGATGCAGGAACGATTGCTTCTGATACGCCAATATGGTCTAACCAATATATTCCAGATAGCACTATTGGCTCAGCAGGCGGCGACCAACCCCACAATAATACTCAGCCTTCAAAAGTCGTCGCGAATTGGCTACGTACCGCTTAACTCAATAAATTCAAAGGACACCACTATGGCAGCATTTCACCACGGCATATCAGCTCAAGAAAAGACCCAAGGCATCTTGCCCATGCGCAACGCCAATGTCAGCGTAATTGGTCTGGTCGTCACCAGTACAGACGCTGATAACGATATGTACCCGCTTGATACGCCCGTTCTATTAACGGGCATCACACAAGAAAACATCGACAAGGCTGGCACAACCGGCACGCTTCGCAATTGCCTGCAGTCGATACGCGATATCTACAATCCAACAGCGGTGATTTTACGTGTGACTGAACCGCTTAACGCTGACACCTTAGATGTGTTATTAACCTGCCAATCCCGCTTTGGTCTGATGCCGAAACGTTTAGGTGCGCCTGAAATTGATACGCCTGATGTTGTATTGAAATTAGTCTCTATTGCCAAGCGTCGACGTGGCATGGTCTATGCCCAACCTCGTAATGTAGATGGCACGCTTATCATAGATAAAGCGTTGATTACGGCTTATCGTGATACTTATGGTGACCGTGAGCTTTGTATTATTGATGGTGAATGGGGTGTGCCGGGAAAGTCTGATAGTGGGACAGGCAGCACTGATGGTAGAACCGACTTTGCAACACTACCTATAAATAACTCAGTCACAATTGATAATTCTGATGGGTCGTTTAATAACCAAGATTCTTTTTTTAGTATTGAGGTTAATGGTGTGATGTATAACGCTGATAAGTCGCAGGACGTTACACGGCTGGCGGCTCCTGACTTATATGCTCAAATATCAATGTATCGTAGCTCGGATGGTAGTATCAATTTTAGCCCTCTGGTTACTGGTCCTCTAGAGGTGCGATTAAGTCCAAGCGCCGCGCAAAAAGTATATTCCGACCTTTATTTGGCGGGCGAAGGCACTATCGAATCGGACGGTACATTTGTGTTTAAGCTAGGTACGGCTTAATGCTCATGTCGTACTGCACCACATGCCACCAACGACTTTGGCAACTTAAACAAACGCTAGAGCATAATCTAGCGTTTACCCAAGCAGGCAGTGTTGAGCTATGTATCTTGGCTTACAACGACACCGAGACGTATCAGTATTTGCGTGAACACTACGCGGAGTACATAGCTGATGGTCGCTTGCGCGTCCTTGATTGGCGAGACGAAAAGGCGTTTGCGGATGGCAGCACTTGGTCATGCGGCTATGTTAAGCACTTAGCGCACCTCATGGGGCGTGGCGATGTACTGTTTAACTTGGACGCGGACAATTTTATTGACGACGAGCTACATAAAGCATTGCTATCGCTACAGCCCAACGAGCTATTAATTACGCTGCAATCTGAATGGCGCGATGATGGTCGTAGCGGTCGCATTGGTGTGCATCGCTCAATGTACGGTAAAGCAAGGTATAGAGATAAAGGGCGAGGTGACGATGGCGACTTTATCAGTCAATGTATCTCGCAAGGCGCTAGGGTTCAGCAGATTCGTTGCGCCATGACACCAATAGACAATGAGAGATAGCCATGATTTTATTAACGGGTGGCGCAGGCTATATCGGCTCACACATGCTGCTTGCACTACTACAGCGCGGTGATGATGTGGTCGTGCTAGACAACTTATCGACGGGTAGTAAGCAGGTTTTTGACCATGTTTGCCGTATATCAGGTAGCAATGCTGAGTTTGTGCAAGGCGACATACGCGATACAGACTTATTAAACATCGTATTCAGTCGCTTACCCATTGACACGGTAATACACATGGCGGGTCTAAAGTCAGTCAGTCAGAGCGTGGTTGAGCCGCTACGTTATTATGATAATAACGTTGTCGGGTCAATTAATCTACTAAACGTCATGCGCAATTTTGGCGTTAAGAAGCTACTGTTTGCATCGTCAATATCAGCATCCAAGCCGTGCAGTCCTTATGCTCAATCAAAAAGTATTGTTGATGAAGCTATGAAAGATATGGCAGCCAGTGATGATACCTATAGCTTTATATCATTGAGATACAGCAACCCTATCGGCTGCTATGACGTGACACTTGCGGATACCAGTCAAGATAACTTACTACCAGCGATTATGCGCGTCATTAACGGTGAGCAAAGTTATTTAACAATATTTGGTAATGACTACGACACACCCGACGGCACCGCCATGCGTGACTACGTGCATATATTAGATGTGGTCGACGCTAGTTTACTGGCTTTGGATTATCTCGATAACCATCACGGTCATCACTGTTTGCCTGTTGGTTCAGGAAAAAGCACCAGTGTTATGCGGATATTAGAACTATTCGCACAACAGACAAACCAGTGTTTGCCTTATGTCATCAAAGCAAGGCGTACTGGCGACACGGCTGATTCTCATTGCGATATCAGTCAGGCTTGTCAGCAACTTGGGTGGCAGCCCAAACATAGTATTTACGATGCAATAGCTAGTACAACCAATTTCTCAATTACAAAAGGATTATAAACATGGCTACAACTATCCAAGCTATCCCAATCATCGCCACCGCCCTTGCAATGCGCGTCATGATCGATGAGAGCTACCCTGCAAGTTTTACCAAATCCATCTCTAACATCCCCGTACCTGGTGTCAACGGCATCATGCAGCCCCGCACGTGGGATTTAGAAGACCCAAACACCGAAGTGGGCTATTTAAACGCCAATGAAGTGACCTCTGTTATCCAGCACGAAGGTTTTAGATTTTGGGGCAATCGCACCTGCTCTACTGACCCGCGCTTTGCGTTTGAGACGGCTACCCTCACTGCCCAATGGTTGCTCGATACGATTATCAATGGCTGTTTCCCCTTTATTGACCAGCCTATGACTGTAGCATTAGCAGGCGATATTATTGACAGCATCAACGCAAAGTTACGAGCTACAGTGTCAAAGGGATGGCTCATTGGCGCAGCGGTTTGGTACAACGAAGAGTTAAACAATCCTCAGGACTTGAGCCAAGGTCAACTTTGGGTAGATTACGACTATACGCCTGTACCGACGCTAGAAAATTTAGGTCTGAACCAGCGCATTACTGACCGCTACTTAATCGACTTTGGCAAGCTCATTGCACAAACCGCTTAACCTACTGACTATTAGCTAAAAAGGATACACGCAATGGCAAAACAGATGCCTGCAGTACTCAAGAATTTTAACGTCCGTATTGCTGGTGACAGTCATGCGGGCACCGCCAAAGCCATCACCCTACCTGAGATTGTCAAAAAGACTGAGGAATATCGCGCCGCCGGTATGATCGGCGACGTCAATTTAGACTTGGGTTTTGAGGCAATGGAAGCAACCATTACTTATACCGGTGTCGACTCACGCCACCTTATGCAATTGATGTCGTGCGGTATCAGCGACTTACCGATTCGTTATATCGGCGCGTATGAGCGTCAAGATACTTGTACCCATGTCGTGCGTGATATTTATATGCGCGGCTCAGTGACCACATTGCCATTGGGCGAAATGGAGCTGGGCAGTATCAATGAGCAAGAGCTAACCTATGGTGTGACGTACCTAAAAGTCGTCGATGATGGTCTAACTTTATTAGAAATCGACTTTGTAAACGGCATCTATATTGTCGCCGGTAAAGACATGACTGGCGAAATCAATGACAAGTTAGGTCTATAACTCTTTTGGTCAATCGTCAACGTTTGGATAAAAGGCGATTAGCTAGTTGGTGCGGTGACGGCTCACCAAGGCGATGATCCTCTGATAATACTCGATGGTTTTATCATCCAAACATGGTCAACTTACTTAAAATATTATTAATCAAATCACTAAACAAATATAACAGGACATTCTTATGACTAAGCAAGCAGCAGTAGAAGCCATCGCAGTAGGTACAGCAGTAGCCGAAACTAAAAATAATACCACCCCACCACCATTACCAACCAACCCAGATATTGAAACGGTTGAGTTTGATAACCCTATCGTCCGTGGCAATTTAACCATTACAGAAGTCAATATTAATAAGCCCAAGACTGGTGCATTGCGTGGCTTATCCTTATCAGACGTCTTAAAGCTAGACGTAGATACCATTATTAAGCTCGTACCGCGTGTCAGCACCCCGCCTTTAGCCGAACACGAAGTTGCCAATCTTGACCCCACTGACTTTTTAAGCATCAGCACAGCGGTGGTCGGTTTTTTCGCCAGCAAGGAACAGCGAGCGAAAGCACGTCTGGAAGCCGAAACAATCAAAGCCGCCGAGAAAGCAGAATCCCTCACTGCGTAGATGATGTCATAGCAGATCTGGCTGTCGTGTTCCATTGGCGACCGTCAGACTGCGAGGATATGGATATTGATGAGCTAATGGATTGGCACGACAAAGCGCGCAAACGTAGCGAGACTGATAAATGATAAACAACGATATTAATATCAAAGAATACGACACGCTTGCGCTGGTCTGTGATTATCAAAATGATAACGGCGTGCCGATTAGTTTAGATAACGTCACTGTCACAGCGGATATACAATCCACCGTAGGGCAGCTCATCGAACCGCTTAATGTACGCAAAATGTTAGAAACAGGACGATTTGCACTATTACGAGACGCAAGCCGTCTGTCTTTTGGTCAGTATCGAATAGACATCTTATTTACGAGTGACATTACTGGTCGTAGAGTTGCAAGCGAAACTTTTAATATTAATGTGCATCGTGCCGTTACATCACCAAGGGGATAAAGATGGCTAAGCTAATGGTAAGAAACGAGCCGGACCCAGCATTCCCTACGAGTAACACAATCAAAGTCAATGTTAACAGATTAGCAGTTGGCAGCTCATTGCCCATCGTATCAACAGCCACTGGCAATATTATTACCCAAAACCCTGACGGACTATACGCCACCATTGATAAACCTGATGATATCTTAAATTTTATTACCGCGATTGATAACGCACTATTAAGAGGATAAAGCTCATGCCGTATTACACCCAAGCACAAATTGATAATATCGGCGCGGTCATCGGTGATCGTGTCAGTAAAGCCACCAATCCTACCAAATTAGCCACTGCTATTGATGCTCTGCCAGACCGCAACCTCATCACAGATAGCGAGCGCGCTAAGTTATCAAGCTTAGAGGGTACTAAGTTTTTGGGAACATTTTTAACCGTCAGTGCTATTCCTACCGTGGGCGCAGTAGCCGGTAGCTACGCTGATGTCGATGCCGGTGTTGGCAGTGACGCTGAGCGCTATATCTATGATGTGAATGCTAATAAATTTGTCAAATCAGTGTCACAAATTGCAGGCGAAACCGCCGCCAGTATCAAGACGAAATATGAGTCTAATGCCAACACCAATGCCTTTACTGACAGCCATAAAACCAAGTTAGATAATATTACTGAAGCGACGGACATCACCAGCTTTACCGCCGCATTGGACGGAGCACTTGCGTAATGACTGTCGTTTATACCCAATCACAAGTTGACGCTATTGGTGCAAAGATAGGTGGGGCGATTAAAAAGGTTAGAGATAACATCAATATCACTGACCAGAATACAGGGCAAGCTCTTAATATTTGGACAGGGACACAAGCGCAGTATGATGCAATTGCCTTAAAAAACCCCAATGTTTTATACGTGGTAAAACCATGATTCAGGATATTAGTATTGGCGAGTTGCCTGCCAATAGACTGTATCAAGGCGACACATTAATTTGGAAGCGCAAGGCGACTATCCCAACAGACTATATTCTGCGCTATGATTTTAATGGCGATACGGTTGATAAATCACCCAGTGGATTAAACGGGATTAAGACAGGAACCGCTAATTTTGTTGCGGGCAGAAAGCAAGGGACTCAGTGTCTGGACTTTGTATCGGGATGCGTCTATACACCCGCCTACTTACCCGTAAATAGTGACAAAGCGACGATTAGTTTTTGGGCTAAATTACTAGACCTCAATCGTTCGTATCAATGCCTTATGGAGATTGGTCGTGATGGTGCCAGCAACGATTTTGGGGCTTGGCTTAATGATGTTGTTTCGGGGCATATTGAGATAGTGACTAGTGGTAATAGCCGCATCCACGTACGGACAGCAGCAACTAATGAAATACAGGGCTGGCAGCATTTCGTCATGACGGTTGATAATAGCCGAGATGCGAATAACACGTCTTTTATCTATGTAGATAATATCGATAAGACGATATTCAACGCCAACTATAACGCTGATATTTCAGGTGTGTTTAATAATGAAAGATTTTATATCGGGCAGCGCAATGCATCTGCATTCCCTTTTGTGGGAAAAATGCAAGATGTACGTATTTATAATCGAATATTGACCGCAGATGAGCGTACAGCATTATTTCTTGAATAGGCGGCAAACATGGCAAATAACTTAGACCTATCAGCCACACTCAAATTGATCGACGATATTTCCGCGCCCCTGCGCGGCATTATCGATAGGTCTGACAAACTATCTCAGTCGTTTGAGCGAGCGACGCGCACAGTCGATGCGTTTAATAACAGCTTAGCGCATGTCAACAGTAATGGCATGAGCAGACTCAATCAACCTATCGAGCGCACAAACAGCCTACTCACCAAAAGCCGCCAGCATGTCAAAGCCTTGGCTGGTGATTTTATGCTGGTCGTCAAAAGCATATCAGCGGCACATAACAAAGCTGACAGCTTAGCAAAATCATTTGCAAACACTCGGAAGCAGATGCGACAGCAAGCCTTAGGTGGCGCTATCAAAGCAGGTGGTGCCGCTTTTGCTGCTTATCAAGTTTTGAAACCATCTATTGAATTTGATAAACAGATGAGTGCAAACCAAGCGGTACTGGAGTTAGAAAAGACTTCTGCTGAGATGGCTAAGCTTAGAGCGCAAGCGATCAGCGAAGGCGCTCGCTCAGCGTTCTCTGCAACCCAAGCTGCCCAAGCACAGTTTGAATTGGCGGCTGGGGGCTTTACTGCGAAGCAAGTTATGGATTCATTGGCTGGTTCTTTGGATTTAGCTGCAGCAGGACAAGTCGATCTTGCTTTAGCCGCGCAGATAGCAGTAGGTACACTGAACGGCTTTGGTATGGAAGCAAAGCAAATTGGGCGCATGAATGATGTACTAGTAGCTACAGCTAACAAATCAGCCGTAGGCATTGAAGATTTAGGTGAGGCTATGAAATACGCCGCTCCCATCGCCAAGCTTTACGGCACAAGTATTGAAAAAACCAGTGCGATGATGGGCATATTAGGTAATAACAATATTAAAGGCAGCGAAGCTGGCACTGGTATCCGTACAATTTTAACTCGGCTTGCTTCTACACCGAAGCCAGTTAGAGAGGCTCTGCATGGTCTAGAGATTAAAACGGTAAATAAAGATGGCACTATGCGAGAAATCGACGAAGTGCTAGCTGAGATAAACCAAAAAACAAAGAACTTAAGCGATGATGTTAAGTTCGACATATTTAAAAGTTTGGCAGGTGAAGAGCATTTATCAAAATTTGCAGTGCTAGTTGACAATGCTGGGAAGCTTGATGAAAAGACCGGCAAGGTTGTGAATAACATTACTGAGTTTACAAAGGCACTAGAAAACGCTAAGGACTTAGCGGGCAAAGTAGCAGAAACTAGAATGGATAACTTGGCTGGGGACATTGATCAAATGTTAGGCGCGTGGGAATCTATGTCTATCACGCTGGGTGGTGAAGGCGGTGTCCTCAATGCAACTTTAAGAGCATTAGTCACGAATATAACGGAGATAATCAATAAGTTCACCGCTTGGGCTCAAGCCAACCCTGAGCTTGTCAAAACCATAGCCTCATTAGCAATCAAACTTATCAAAATCAACTTAGCTATTTGGGGGCTTAAATATGGCGCGGCGCTCATGTTTGGCACATTCTTTAGCATGATAGCCAGCTTTATTAAATTTGGCGCGATCATGCTGGTATTTAACGCCATACTAGCAAAGCTTGGTATATCGTTCTGGGGTAAGTTTAGGTTGATGGGACAGGCTGTATTATGGTTCAGTAAATTATTCGGTAGAGTCTTCTTGTTTTTAGCGCGCAACTCCATCCCTTTTGTGATTACGGCTATTCGTGCTCTAGCCATAGCATTAGTGAGCACACCTATTGGCTGGGCTATTATGGCGATTGCACTGGCAGCATTATTGCTGATTAAATACTGGCAGCCAGTCAAAGCCTTCTTTGCAGGATTATGGACAGGATTTTTGGAGGGCATGGCACCGCTGCTCGCAACATTAAGCAGCTTAGGGTCTATGCTGTCAACAATGTTTGCACCACTGCGTCCCGTGCTAGATATGATTATTGGCGGCATTATGTGGCTCGGTAGCGCACTGATGTCATTGATTGCGCCATTCGTGGCAACCGATGCACAGTTAGCCACGGCTACGTCCTATGGCAGTCAGTTTGGTTTTGTATTAGGCACGATTGTCAGTTTAATTGGTCAAGTCGTTGCAGGTTTAGTAGGGGCGTTGGCGCTAGGGCTACAAACCATTGGTACGGCTATTGGTACATTTGCGGCGATGATTGTCGTGCACGGTGGTGCTGCGATTAGTTATATAGCCAGTATCCCTGCACGCATGATGGCATTTTTAGCAGGGCTACCTGCTCAGATGTCAGCGATGGGCGGTCAAATCATGGAGGGTTTGAAAAATGGCATTATGGGTAGAGCGCAAGCGGTGTTAGCAGGGATACAAAGCGTAGCCAGTCGCATCAAATCAGCATTTACAGGCATGATGGGTATTCACTCGCCAAGCCGTGTGTTTGCCGGTTACGGTGATTATATGATGCAAGGACTAAATAATGGACTACTCAAAAATGATAGCCCTGTGTCCGCCATGCTAAAGACCAGCAATAGCTTACGCGATGCCATGGATACAAGTGAGATTCGCTTTGACAATCGCAAGCCAATTAGCGCCAGCGCCATGATGGGCGGTAGCAGCAACCAAGGTCAGCCAACGATAGTCAATAACTTTACTATCAACGCCCAGCCCCACCAGTCTGAGCAGCAGATTGCTGACTTGGTAGTCGCCACCATGCAGCGCCAGCAGTTAGGTCAGCGCAGCAGTAACACAGCCCTTTATGACACAGCGGAGCAATGGTCATGATTTTATCGCTCGGACAGTTTGTCTTTAACGTAGATACCATGACCTTTGCCGAGATACAGCGCAGCCGGTCGTGGTCGTATGGCAGCAACTCTATTGCTCAAGGGCGTGACCAGCATCAGTTTACCGGTGCTGGTGAGGAGACCATCACTATCCCCTTTATGATTTATCAATCGCACGGCTTTGGCAATCGCCAATCCATTGACGACTTGTCAGAGATGGCAGACAGTGGCAGTGGCTACGTACTCATTGATGGCAGTGGCTATATCTATGGCGTATTTGCCATCACATCGCTTGATGAGACACGCAGTCACATCACCAATAGCGGTGTAGCACGCAAGATTGATGGCACCATGAAATTAATGCGTGTCGATGACGATCGTATCCAAACCGATAAGGTAGTCGAATCAACCCCCACAGCACAGGCAGTCTAACCATGTTACGAACACCTATACTCAAGCTAACCGCTGATGATAAGCCGCTAAGTGATAACGTTATGGCAAGGCTCATGACCCTATCCGTTACAGATAATAAGAGCATGGATGCGGACGAGCTATCCATCACACTAGATGACCATGATGGTGCACTGGCACTACCCAAGCGCGGGGTCAAGTTACAATGTTGGATGGGTTTTGTGGATGCGGGTGTACATGATATGGGCACTTATGTCGTGGATAGCTGCGAATGGAGCGGGTCACCGGACACGATAACCATCAAAGCCAAATCTGCTGACTTTAAGTCATCATTAAAAGAAGGTCGCAGCCAGTCCTATCACAATGTCACACTGGGCAAGATTGCAGACGCTGTCGCCAAACGCCAACAGCTAGAGTTATCCATCAAGCCAGAGCTGGCAAATATAGATGTCGGTCATGTAGACCAGACGGACGAGTCAGATATCAATCTATTGACCAGACTTTGCCACCAATATGGCGCGGTGGTCAATATCAAGCACGGTAAGCTACTCATATTTACCGCCAACAGCAATGTCAGCGCCAGTGGTCATCCACTTAACTTGACTCTTATCACTAGGCAGACAGGCGATTCCTATCGTTTCAGTGTAGAGGACAGACAGGGCGACTATACGGGTGTGTCAGCTCGATACCAAGATACAGGCAAAGCCACCAAGAAAACAGCAACCGCAGGCAACGTAGAGAAGCGCGGTGGTGGCGATGACCCCAACACCAAAACCAAAAGGCTAAAGGGCGCGTATAAAAGCAAAGAGGCAGCGGCAGCAGCCGCTAATGCCGAGATGAAACGCATTGAGGACGAACAAGCAAAGTTTAGCATCAACACTGCCTACGCCTACCCCGCTGTTACCACGGAAAGCCCTATTATATTGCAAGGATTTAAAGCAGAGATTGACAAACTAAAATGGACGGTAGACAAGGCAACGCATGACTATAGTAAGTCAGGCGGATTGACGACGCAGATGGACTTAGTGGCTTCGATTAAATAAACTCATTGATTGTTATCAATGGCATCTATAAAACGAACGGCTTGACGAGTGATTTTATATATAGCACCTCCCTTTGATCCTCTGGTTAAAGTGATTAAACTAGCATTAACCAGGCTATCTACATCTGTCTCAATAAACCTTGGCTCACTATAAACAACCGCTGAATTATCAAGATAGTAAATATTATCTGCCCCCTCATAACTCCAAGTTTGTAAGTGACGCATCTCAACACTATCTGATTTAACGAACTGTCTTAACACGTCAATAGCCTGATCTGATAAGCCATTATTAAAATCAAACCTTGACGCAATGCTACCCAAACCCTGCATATGACTTGCCAGAGACATCATAAGGTCGTTTAAAGTGGATAATTGAGCCATGACCTGTTCGTGATTTTGGTTCATAAAAGAAGTAAGGTCTTGTTGTAAACTAGCATTACTTTCAATAATGGTAATCATATTGCTGTGATTATTTTCACTCAACCACTGCTTAAAGCTTTCTATATCTTTTTTACCTTCTCTACCAGCAGTAAAAGTGGCAAGTAACCCAACTATCGTGGCAAATGCAAAAGGATCCATTCTTTATCTCCATGATGTAAACATATTTTTGCTAAATAAGTTATAATAACACTTGCTTGGGAGCGCCGATATAAGGCTATGCACGAATAAGGCGGACACATATCGTGGTGTGTATTTCAGCCCCAAGCGACCTAATTTGAATGAATAAAAAGCCCTACTATTTATAGTGGGGCTTTTTGTTTACTAACTCAAAGTCTAAGGTGATACTGACCAACTCTTGCCGTCCCAAACACCGAAGTAAGGTTCCACAGGTTCTAGGGAATCTTTAAAAAGACTTGAAGTTTGAACTTCGAGATGATCTATATAATTATAATCAATCGGGTCACTGAGGAATCTTCCCGGCTCCTTATGGCTGAAGTGCGCCAAACTAACTTGCAAAGAAAGACTAATATTTTTTACACTTTTATTTTTAAATAATTCTGTCAAATAATTCATTATTTCTTTATAAGCTTGTAGTTTGCTGTCGGCTTGACATCTAACATACCACAAGTTATTTGCGCCTTTACGCTTTTGAAAGCCTAACTGCTCATTATCAATATCTAAACCCTTATAGATAGAATTCCAAAATCCTTCATGATTATTATAATTATTAAATACTAATAAACCAGTGTAAATAATGTTGATACCTTTTAATGAATTATAATCTTCACTATCTAATAAATCTTTGAACGTCGGTTTCATACTTTATCCTTAGCTATCAAAAGATTTTCTCACGTTGTCGGTGCTTAATAATAGTCTAATCCCAGTCTACCGGCTCACGATACACGCACCATCCCAGTGGTAATATAATCACTGGCGTGGCATGTTTAAAGAAGTGCTCCAGCCAAATTAACATCCATCTGTCATATTCTATACTCATAGTAATCAACTAAAATTCACGTCCATTATATTTAGCAAGGGTAACTTCCCAAAGCGGAGTATCACTATTTAACTTATCTTCTAAACTATCAGATGATTCATTGATATCAAATAATGGCAGCAGTTGTGCAAAACTTATATCACCGTCGTTATCATTTACAATAGTTAATAAATATTTACCCTCATATTTACCACCGTATTGTTTAATCAAGTTAACGCTTGGACTTTTAATAGAGAATATAGCAGACGGATTATTTTTAGTAGCATAGTCATCAGCAACTAGCAGACCATTAGTAATTACATAATGCCAATTATCACCATGCGTAGCTAACGGTCTATTATTACTATTATCAGCCTCAACCTTTGAGTGAACCTCTATCGCGCCATTCTCATGTACGGTGTAATCATCCTTAGACAGTCCAGCTTCAGCAGCGACTTCATCCATATCTATGACTTGCGGCTCCGGCTTGTTACACCCAATCAATGCAAATGCGAGTATTCCGCTAATAAAGAATAATTTGAATGTAGTCATATCTAACGACACACTTTTTTTGATTGACTAATCTTTCCGTTATTACAGACAAATTTACCGTTTTGACAATGCGACACGCCGCCCATACTCTTAGAGCACGGGTAGTTTTGAGCATTGGCGGCAATGACTGGCGACATCATTAACATAGATATAAAAAACGCTGACCAATAATTCATAGAGCTTATCCTTAGGTTTAGTTGAAGATTACACATTATTTATCATTACTTTTATTATCAATAATTTGCGCAATACGCTCAAACGCTAGCTGTTTCATCACCTCACCCATCTGTTCAGGCGTCAGTCCTGACTTCTCAATCCAATCATCCGCTGCTCTCACATCCATTGGTATCTTGTGTGGGTGAGTTTCCAGCTTAAGACTTTCCTCTAAACGAGCAACAATTTCTGCATTCATAGATCTTTTGTTTTTTTCTGCCAACTCATTAATAGAGTCTTTTAGCTCAGGAGACATCCGAAGTTTATACTGTGGGTAATCTCTGCTCATGGCTCGTCACCTTAAAATAGATCAATGATACGTTATTCAAAATAGGTTGACAATTAAACCACCGTGGTTTAAATTATATAAATGGACTACGGTGGTTCACTAAGGAGTATTTATGTCGATGCAACCCCAAATGAAGATACGCTTTCTTGACCCTTCATTGCATGAATGGATTAAAAAGCAAGCAGAAATAAACAAACGAACATTGAATGGAGAAGTTAATTATCAACTTGAGCAAGCTATGCTTACACAACAGAAGGAGAGTCAAAATGGAAAAAAGGTATAAATATATCAGCAAGCGTCACCGTATAGAAGAAACCTTAAATATGAGAGATTTAGGTCACGGCATCTACTTAGGTGTAAATATGCAAAGGCAAATTCGTTGGGACGAAACTATGGAGCAAACTACCAGCATTGTTATTCCAAGCGATGAAATTCCAAACCTTATCGAATATCTGCAAGGAATACTAAAAGATGAAAAATAACCCCTGCACTACTCAAGTGATTAATACTTACCTGCGTGGTCAGCAGCTACTAAATCGCCACTTGCAATTATTGCAGGCAATAAAAAAGGCAGAGAACCCCCGCCAAGAAGTATCTGCCTTTCGAAAAACCACTGTTAATTTCATTAAAGTTAACTCTTTTAATCAATCAACTTTAGGAATTAATCAGTATGTCTAATCATATCACAACGGATAGTAATATGAGTACCAATAACAATAAAACCGTTGCAGACGAACTATATCGCATCCATTGCTATGCAGAAACATTAGCTAAGCTTTGTAGTACAAGTAGCCACAGCAACCCCATCACCCCTGAGCATTTGCAGCAAATTTTTAAAGATATTGCGAGTGTAACTGATATAGCATCAGCAAGGTTTTATAAGCTGTCTGAGTAAATTTTAAATCCCAACTAATCTGTAAAAAGACCGTCAGCAATGGCGGTCTTTTTTTTATCTATTCAGCAGCGATAAATGCTCTTACCAATCTCATTAACATCTTTGGATCATTAGCTTGACGGTATAGCTCAAGCCATGTTCTTTCATTTTCAGTCAAGTCAGATGCCGACTCACCAATACGCTGACCAGTTAATACATAGTGCATATCATAACCGAGCGCTGCAAACGCATGCGCTTGCAGCATATCAGGAGCAGCATGTCCGTTCTCATAACGCGACAACGTTGCAGCACCTAGACCCAAAGCGTTATACACATGTTTCTGAGTAAAATTTAACCGTTGACGCTCGACAGTTAGACGAATGCCAATACGTAAAATCAATTCGAGAGAGCTATTATTCATATTGATAACCTTATAACATTGACTTATCAATTTTGATAAGTCATAATTCTATTTGTTAGTCAACTTGCTAGATAGTTAGCAATCTAACATAAAAACGCATTATCCATTAATAACTATTCGGAGACACCACGATGTCTAAATCCACTTTATCTGTGCGCATTCCTGAAGATAAGCACAAATATTTACGATTCAAAGCGCTCCATTCGGGACAGCAGCTACAGCATTTAGTGACTGAAATCATTGATCATTACCAGCAGGACGACGCTGAGTATATGGCAAAGTTCAAAACACTTATTAACCCTGAAGCTGAAACCGAGGAGAAGAACAATGTCACATAAAAACTGGGACAACGTCCGCGACCATCGCCTATACGGCTACATGAATCAAAAAGAGCTAGATGCCTTTTTAGAAGCCATGAGGTTGCGGGATATTGGGCAGCAAGCCACTGCGGTACGCCTATTCGTATCAGAAATGTCTGAGCAAGTCATTATCAACCATCGTCAAAATCAGTTTAAGCCACAGCAAATAATCATACCAACTGTGAATTACCATTTTCCTGGCGGTAAATTCACCGTTAATTAAGTATCTAACTGGAGACCTCATGGCAAGCCCTACTAGACCGTCAGCATATATAAACTGCCCACACTGCAATGGCAGAATGCGCACCAAAGGACACGTTACATTCAGCGCATTAACCAAGCAACTGGTAGCCGCTTGCCAAAATCCAGAGTGTTTATTTTCATCCAAAGTAACGATAGAAATCAGTCAACAGTTACAACCCAGCCTACGCCCCAATCCTGAAATTGCGGCGGCATTAACCAGATAAGGATAACCACGATGTCTAAATCAAATACCCAATCACCCGTCATGTCTTTACCGACGCACTCACAGTCTAATCACCTATTAAACCTGTCAACAGATACTAGAGCCGCACTGTGTGAAGTGTTTGCCACAGCGGCTCATGCCCATAAACAAGAATATCTAGGACGTAAACGCGTGTTAAGAGAGCATGAAGCTCAAGAAGATCATGATAAAAAGCATACTGATGTACTCATATCGTTATGTGCATTTTCAGAACGCTACTTAAAAGAGTTAGCCAAAACATTTAAGGCAGTGACTGGTAGCGAATACTGGATGGAAGAAGTCCAGAAGATTATTCAACAAGCCAACCAAATCGCTTAATTCACTTAAAAAACTAGGTAATATCATGACACGAATTAATGACAAAGTCGTAGACCGCCTGATATCGGACTACGGATTCAAAGTAAGTGGCGACTGGCTTAGAGAGGGTCGTTGCCCAGATTGCAGTAAAAAATCTTTATTCACTCACTCCAGCACACCCCGCGTCGTCAAGTGCGGTCGCTTAAATAAATGCGGCATGGAAGTCCATGTAAAAGACCTCTTTACCGACCTTTTTACCGACTGGTCAGCGACGTATAAGCAAACGGATATCAGCCCCAATGCCGCCGCTGATGCCTACCTAAACGAAGGGCGCGGTCTGAGTATCAAGCCAGTCAAAGGCAGCTATAGCCAAGAGCTGTATTTTAATCGCGATTTAAATCTGTCATCAGCAACCATTCGTTTCCAACTGCCAAATGGCGGTTGGTGGGAGCGCATCATTGACCAAGCCGATAGATTCCCGCGTAAGGCAAACATCAAGTATGGCTATGAAGTAAAGGGTTACTGGTGGTGGCACCCAGCTAATACCCAGATGCCGACTGAGATTTGGATAACCGAAGGTATTTTTGATGCTATCGCGCTTGCCGAGCATGGCATTGATGCCGTCAGTAGCATCAGCTGCACGAACTTCCCTGAGCACAGCCTTTATGAGCTCAAAAGCCAATACGCCAAAGCTAAACATACTCTGCCCAAACTGGTCTGGGCGTTCGACAATGACAAGGCAGGTAAAGATGGTATCCATCGCTGTGTAAAAGCCGCGACCGACATTGGCTTTGACTGCGTGGCAGCTCAGGCTCCTTATGAGAAGCACCGTCAGCTGGACTGGAACGACCTACATGAAATGGGTCGTCTCACACCTGAACACATTGATAACTATAGCTATTTTGGAGACCTACTGACTGCCACATCAGCCATGCAAGCGGCTGTCATCATGTATATGCACACCAAGCGCACCAGCTTTTATTTCGAATACAACTACCGGACTTGGTGGTTTGAGCTAGATACCAAAGCATTATCAACTTGTATCGGTGTAGAAAAGCATCAAGTCGGCACTTACCTTGAATCTGTCAGTGACTTAACGGACATTGATGAGCAGATGCCAGAGTTTGTTAAGAGCTGCAGTACTGTCACCGAACTATGCAACGCCAAGCTTGAAGCACTTTATTTTCAGCGTAACGAAATCACTGACGAGTCTTGGTATTTTATGCGCGTCAGTACCGCAAAAGGCGATGTCACCACCACCATCACAGGCGACCAGTTATCCAGTCCATCCAAATTTAAGCCGCGTCTGCTATCAGTATATGCCGGTGTGTTCTGGACAGGCGCAGCCGGTCAGCTTGATATCATCATGCGTCATCAGACTGAAGCCCTCAAAGAAGTAAAAACCACCGACTTTATTGGCTACAGCAAAGAGCTTGGCGCGTACATTTTTAATGATGTCGCCGTACACAAAGGCAAATCCGTCGCTATCAACAATCAAGACTACTTTAAGTTAGGTCGCCTTGAAGTCAAGTCATTGGCAAACTCCCCAATCATGCAATTGAACACCAAAGACAAGCCATCATTCGACTGGTGGTCAAAATTCAATCAGGTGCGCGGTGACTATGGCACCGTCGTTATGGCGTGGTGGCTGGGCACCTACTTTGCTGAACAGATACGCGGTATAGATCGCAGTTATCCCTTCTTTGAATTGGTCGGTCAAGCCGGTGCAGGTAAATCACGCTTACTAGAATTTTTATGGCGGTTGTCAGGTCGTGAAGACTACGAAGGCTTTGACCCGTCAAAAGCCACATCAGTCGCTATCTATCGTGAGTTCGCCCAAGTATCCAACATGCCGATAGCACTTATTGAGGGCGACCGTAACGACCAAGACGGCAAACAATCTTACTCAAAGTTTGAATGGGATCAGTTAAAAGACGCTTTCAATGGTCGCAGCATTCGCAGTCGTGGTGTAAAGAATAACGGTAACGATACATACTCTCCACCGTTTAGGGCAGCCATTATGATTAGCCAAAACGAGCCTATTCAAGCCTCTGAAGCCATGCTTACCCGACTGCTACATATCCGTTTAACCCGTGAAGGTCAAACCTTAGCCGGTAAACACATTGTCGACGAGCTTGACCGCATACCGCTCGATGTGACCAGTCAATTTATGGTCAAAGCCATTCGGAATGAAGAAGCCATTTTGCAGACTTACAAAGAAAAGGTGCGTGTCTACGAAGCCTTTTACCACGCAGCTGGCATCACCCATACTCGTATCGCGCTAAATCACGCACAGATAGCAGCGATGGTTGACTGTTTACACATGCACGTATTAGAAGACGTCATGACAGAAACACAAGCCAAAACAGCCAAAAGTACATTGATTGCAATGTCAGAGCAGCGCGTGGCAAGACTGTCTAATGATCATCCACTTGTTGAGCAATTCTGGGAGATTTACGAATACATGGACACATTGGGCAACTGTGACATGAACCACTACCCAGCTGACCGCAAGCAAATCGCCATTAATTTACCAGCGTTTTACAAAATCGCGCAGCAAGAAGGTCAGCGTCTGCCAGAACAGACTGAAATGAAACGACTACTTAAATCTAGCCGCAAGCACAAATTCATAGATTCCAATGTGGCGGTATCAAGTGCAGTGTATAAAGCAAAAACAGTAAAGTGCTGGGTATTTGATAACGGCGCGGGGTCATGATGAACGGACCAATAGAAAAGATATTTCGCATCATGCGTCTGATTAATAGCAGCAACCAACCCTTAAATCCGAGAGAAATAGCGGACAAAACAGACATGAATATTCGCACCGTACAAAGGCTTGCACTACATCTGACAGAAGAAGGGCTGATTGATTTTGGTAATCGTAGCAACGGCTATGAATTTATGAAAAAAGGATTAAAAGTATGAACCTAATCCGCGCCCTATTTCCTTATAACCGTGAAAGTCCTTTGCACTGGATAACCTTTGATACCATCAGCGGTCAAATGATCGACTGCTCAATGCACCCAACGCACAAACAGCGCGCTCTTTATCAAAACAAGCATTACAGCATTAACAAAGACAAAATTGAAATGCGCTGCGAGGTCGAAGTTTACCAAGAGCGCAAATATGAATCATTAACTGAAATAAGAGTAGGAGAATAAATACATGGCAGACGACATCGATAGAGCAAACGATGTGGCTCAAGCATCAATAGAGCGCATGATTGCCAATGCACCCAAATTTAGTGAGCCTTCTTATCCAGAATGTATGGATTGTGGCGAAGACATTCCCTATAAGCGGCAACAAATTGGCGGCATCAAACGCTGCATTGACTGCCAAAATGTCTTAGAAAGGAGGCGCTAACCTAAAAAACACCGCAAAATTACCATTTTAGGGTAATCATTAATCTAAATCAAATCAGTAACATAAAAAGAGATAATAGAGTATTTACCTCTATTACCTCTTTTTTTTACTACCGTAGTTTTACCGCGCATTTACCGCTCACATAAAGAGCGCATCCACGTTATAACCCTACTTTTGACCTGAAATCAAAGGATATAAAATGTCTGCAGGCATAGAACCATTAAAAACCAGCATCCGCATCTGGTGGCGTGACGCTAGTGGCAAGCGCGACCGCGAAACGCTGTACGACACACCGCCTACTGACGCCAATATTAAAAAAGCTACTGCCATCGCCCAATCGATAGATACTCAGATTCAAATGGGCACTTTTGACCGTGACCAAACATTCCCCAACTCGCCTAAGCGCAAAGCATCCTATTTTGGCTATTATTTAAACCAATGGCAAACCATAGAGCAATCACTGGTGTCTCCATCATCGTGGACGACCTATTTGAGCAAGGTAAATAACCACATTAGTGACTACTGGACACATAAACAGATTGCCAAAATCACCGTAGAAGATGTTGAAGACTGGGTATATAAGAATTTAATTAAACAAAAGCAGCTTAGCTCAAACACGATTAAAGAGATATTAGGCTTATGGCGCAAGATTTACGGCTACTGGTCACGCCATCAGAGCACAGCGAACGATCCCTCACAGTACATCAAACTTAATTTTAATGATCCAGACGACATATATCCTTTCAACCGAAGTGAAATAAGTTTAATTATAAAAAATGAGTCGGACCAGGCGCGTAAAAATCTATGGACGGTGATGATATGGTCAGGACTATCCTCACATGAGCTGCTGGCATTAGCCGTATCCGACCTAGACTTGGATAATGGCCACGCTTACATTCGACGTGGTGTGGTCAAAGGAGTTTACCGCGTCACAAAAAACCGTAGGCGCAAACGCCAAGTTGAGTTATTACCAGTAGTTATTGAGGCGCTGCATAATCAGATTGAACTGATAAAAGATGTCCCGCTGCACACAGTAATGATAACCGAGCGAGACCATAGAACGAAACGGCCGCATTCATTGCAATTTCTTTGGCACAATCCAAACACCGGCACACATCACACTTACGAGCAGCTGCGCCACCAATGGCGTGACTACCTAGAAAGCATCAATGTAGATTATCGACCGCTAAATAATGGTCGTCATACTTATGCAAGCCAAGTCTTATCGACTGGCGTTGTCTCAGCGGAATGGTTAGCCAATCAACTTGGGCATAGCAATACCGATATGATCCATAAGCATTACGGCAAATTCATCCCGCAAGATTCTGGCCACATCATCAAGATATTAAACAATGCCTTACAGATATAGCCCATTCCAGCCCACGGCGAAAGAACTAGGCTTTTCAGTGTAACAACGCTGGAAAGCCTTTATTTATGCGCCCTCACAAAGTATTTATAACGATTTAGCATAAATAACCAGCCCATACAGTAGCCCAGCGCATCAAACACAACTCAAATTACAGGCATTAAAAAAGCCTGCACAAGGCAGGCTTAGTAAGGCTTTCAGCAATTTCTGCTATAACCTCGAATTTGGCGGAGACGGAGAGATTCGAACTCTCGAAGGGCTATGAACCCTTGTCGGTTTTCAAGACCGGTGCATTCAACCGCTCTGCCACGTCTCCATTGGTGCATCATTATATAGAGATATGAAAAGAATGCAAGTACTAAAACAAAGAAAATGTATTATTTTTTCAGTCGCTATTTTATTCGCTATTTTATTGATACGCTGTGCTGCTTAGCCGACTGTTTATCTGACGCAAGATGTAGGCACATATCAAGCAGTCGATTGGCATAACCCCATTCATTATCATACCATGCAAACACTTTATACTGATTGCCCACTTGCATCAATTGCTCACCATCAATGATTAACGACTCAGGCTGATGGATAAAGTCACTCGATACTAATGGCTCATCGGTATAAGCCATGATGTTCATCAAGTAGCCTGCGCTAGCGGCTTTTAGTGCCTCTCTCATGGCTTCGACAGTGACATCGGGTGTCGTAAATACAAAGGTGACGTCAATAGCAGCGACATTGATGGTAGGTACGCGAATAGAATGACCATTAATTTTACCAATCATATTCGGCAAGACGCGCTCGGTGGCGGCGATACTACTCGAGGTGGTCGGGATGATATTATATCCCGATGCACGCGCCCGTCTTGGGTCACGGTGCGCTTGATCAAGCACGGTTTGGTCAGCGGTGACAGCATGAATTTCGGTCATCATCGCCGACTCTACCCCGAAGGCTTTATCCAAAGTATCAATGAGTGGCACTAACGCTTGCGTGGTACAAGAAACACTAGAGATAATCGGTAAGTCCGTATTCAGCTCGTCGCTATTGACCCCCATCACAATACAAGCATCCACATTATCAAAGGGTGCGGCACCGATAATCACTTGACTGGCGCCCGCGTCAATATGTAAATGTGCTTGCTCGTAAGCGCGAAAATAACCGGTACACTCGAGCACGACATCAATGCCTAGTGTTTGCCATGGTAATTTTTGTGGGTCTGCTTCTGAGAGCATACGAATGCAGTAGGTATAGTCGTTTTTGGTCAGACACAATTGCGTCTCACTGGTCTCGTTAGCATTATGCGTAACTAACTCCGCATTTACCCCAAGTCGGCTTAAGCGTCCATGCGTACTATCAAATTTTAATAAATGCAATAAAATATCAGCGGGTGCTAAGTCATTAATTGCCACGACGTGAATCGCACGTCCTAGCACTTCAAAGCGTTCTAGCAGCGCGCGTAGTACATTGCGCCCTATGCGTCCAAAGCCGTTAATCGCCACTCTGAGCGGCTGTGTATGGTCACTATTGGCATGAAAAGCGGTCGCAACCGCAAAATCGGAGGTCAGACAGTATTTAGCTCTAGAAAAATCAGGCATAAGACGTTATCACTATCCATGTGGAAAATCGGGGTGTTCAGGCGGCATATAGAAAATGACGGCATGAGAGTAAGCGTGCTGATATCAACACGCTGTTAAAGTTTTAGTTATAGGTCACTATTTATAGATGATTATAATGAGTAGCTGTTATGAATAACTTACGGGGTAATAAAAATCAGTGCTAGACGAATGGTATTGTAATCGAGCGTTTGTTTTAAATGTTCATAGATGGGCTTAATTTTAATATTGCCATCATCCGCAAAGTCATTGGGATTATTTGCCACTTTAATAACTACATAAGCATTACCAACAGCCGTCATCACCGCATCATCAGGACGCAAATGGTCACAAGCAAGGCTTGGGTCTTGGCGTTTCAAATCACTAATATGGCGCATAATGGTCGATTGTGCAAGTCCACGCGCTTCAGCAATCTCCACAATGCTCAGGCTTGCTTCTAATAATAACCGTGTGGCAAGTAAAGTGCTTGCAGATTTATCAGCGATTTGATTGCCCAGTTTCTGTTTTTTGTTTTGTTGTGCTAATTGCTGTTCGCGGCGCTTTTTTTGTAAGCTGGCATAGGCGTCAATGACGGATTTACTTAATGTACCACCCGATTTTAAGATAAAGTTATCATGTTCTTGCTTCATGCTTTTTTCATCAAGCATGGCATAATTGGCATCGGCTTCATCAGAAAGCACCAAAAAACGCTTATCCGCACCGCGCGCCAGTGGGTCTAATTGTAAGCTCATTTCATTCATACCAAGCAGCTGCAAACCTGCCAGCGATTTAAGCCGTGACAGCGCCACATAGCCTTGCCCCAGCTCAAAAGTGCGTGATAAATCAATCTCGGCGGCATCAAGGGTCATGCCTTGTGACTTATGAATGGTAATTGCCCATGCCAAGCACAGCGGCACTTGCTCGTAACTTGCCAGTACCTCGCCGTGCTCATCTTCAATAATCCACTCTTCTGGCTCAGCAACCACTTCACGCCCTGTATTTAATCTGACGACTGGCATTTTTTTGGTGATGGCTACTTTCTTCTTCTCTTTTGATTTTTCTTTCTTATCGACTTTTGCTTTAGACTTACTGTCCGTGTTTGCGTCATCATCAATGAGCGCATCACTCTTACTACTGTCGTCTTCCACTTTTACCGCAGCAAAGCCAACCAATTCGCCCATCGTGCCGTTAGAAACGCCAAGCTCAGTATTATTTTTAATAAACATTACTTTTGCGCCAACTTTTAAGATAAGTTCATCTTGGGTACGCACGGTCTTTTTTAGAGTCTCAACCAGTTTAGTGTCACCGTTTAAAGTGGCATCAAAGCGCATGGTCTCGCCTTTTAAATCGGCAAGCTCTTTATCATTGATTTTATTGACGTTCAAATTATGGGTATATAAGCGCGTGCGTTTGATATCGATATCTTGATTAAAAGTATTTTCAAGGGCGGTAATCGATTCAAAACTCACTTCTTGACGACGAATTTGATTCAAAATATCGTCCAAATCAATACCCCCATTTGCCTCTTCGCTCACCTGACGATGTTGCTCACTGAGATAACAAATGTGAAAGCTCGCATCAAGCCACGCTTGCGACATAAAGGCAAACTTTTCACGATTACTCTCACCGCGACTGCCAATCGGTGGCAACTGAAAAAAGTCACCGGCAACCACCACCTGAATACCACCAAATGCTAACGGACTTTTACGCACGTGCTTGAGTACTTCATTAACCACATTCAGCTGCTTGGCATGGAGCATTGATATTTCATCGATAATCAGCACCGCAGTGTCTTTAAGTCTATCCGCTAAAAACTGCTTACGTGCTAAATTGCTCAAATCACGCTCGGAGAGCTCATCCTTAATACCGATACCTGACCAGCTATGAATAGTCGTACCATTCATATGGGTTGCAGCAATACCGGTACTTGCAGTGACAGCAACGGGCACACGGCGCGCGCGCAGATAATTGATATATTGGTTAAGGGTATAGGTCTTGCCTGAACCTGCTGAACCCGTCAAAAAGACGTTTTGACCTGTTTTTAGAATATCAAGAGCAGAAGATTGACGCATATATCCAAACCAACCAATAATATAAGAAGAAGAAAAATGAATAACGATAATGGTTAAAAATACTTAAGAACAATTATAACAGCTCGCTTGCCATTGCAAACCACTTTAACGCCATACCGAGATATAACTTAACGTTATATAAATTGCTACAAACTATTATTAAAATTAGCTATCAGTCCGGACAAAAGCTCAGTAGGATAGAGTGAGCTTGTAAAAGACAGTAATACGATCAGGAAGATCAAACGTTGTCTCAGTTCATTAACGAGGCAGATAACTTAACAAGGAGTGGTTCATGTTATACGCTTATCCTAATACTGAAAATAGTCCGGTACAATTTCGTAAAAAGTACGATAACTTTATCAATGGAGAATGGGTTGCGCCTGTTGATGGTGAATATTTTGATAATCCAAGTCCCATTGATGGCAAAGTTATCTGTCAAGTGGCACGCTCTAAAGCCGCAGATATCGAAAAAGCATTAGACGCCGCCCATGCTGCAAAAGATGCTTGGGGTAAAACCAGCGTCACTGAACGCTCTAATACCTTACTAAAACTTGCCGATAGTATCGAAGCCAATCTTGAAAAAATCGCTATTGCTGAATGCTATGAGAATGGCAAACCAGTTCGCGAAACCCTTGCTGCTGATATTCCACTAGCCGTTGACCATTTGCGTTATTTTGCTGGTGCTCTGCGCGCGCAAGAAGGTGGTATCAGCCAAATCGATGAAGATACGGTGGCATATCACTTCCATGAACCTCTTGGCGTGGTTGGGCAAATTATCCCGTGGAACTTTCCCATTTTGATGGCGATGTGGAAGCTTGCCCCTGCCCTTGCTGCCGGTAACTGCGTAATTCTAAAGCCTGCTGAGCAAACGCCTGCTTCTATTTTATATATGCTCGATGTTATTGGCGCGGCGGATATTTTACCCAAAGGCGTGCTTAACGTGGTTAATGGCTTTGGCGTTGAAGCGGGAAAACCGCTTGCCTCGAACCCACGTATTAATAAAATCGCCTTTACTGGTGAGACCACAACTGGTCGCCTAATTATGCAATACGCCAGTGAAAACATCATTCCAGTGACGTTAGAGCTTGGCGGTAAAAGTCCTAATATCTTCTTCGCTGATATTATGGATGAAGATGACGATTTCTTGGACAAAGCTATTGAAGGCTTGCTTATGTTTGCCTTTAACCAAGGGGAAGTCTGTACTTGTCCATCTCGTGCCTTGGTACACGAAAGTATCTATGACGAGTTTATTAAACGCTGTATCGCGCGCGTAGAAGCCATTAAATTAGGCAATCCGCTCGACACTGAAACCATGGTTGGCGCACAAGCCAGCTCTGATCAATTAGAAAAAATCCTCTCCTATCTCGATATTGGTAAAAAAGAAGGCGCAAAAGTGCTCATCGGTGGTGAACAAGCTAAACACGATGGCGACATTGCAGACGGCTATTATGTGCAGCCGACTATCTTTGAGGGCACAAATAACATGCGCGTGTTCCAAGAAGAAATCTTTGGTCCCGTACTTGCGGTGACTACTTTTAAAGATGACGAAGAAGCCATGGCTATCGCCAACGATACGCTATATGGTTTGGGCGCTGGGGTGTGGACACGTAATGGCACGCGCGCCTATCGCTTTGGACGTGGTATTAAAGCCGGTCGCGTGTGGACCAATTGTTACCATCATTATCCTGCACATGCAGCATTTGGCGGTTATAAACAATCGGGCATTGGGCGTGAAAACCACTTAATGATGCTCAACCATTATCAACAAACCAAAAACATGCTGGTGTCTTATAGCACCAAAGCAATGGGCTTTTTCTAAGATATTTGTTTGCAGGATTTTATTTACAGCGTCATGAAGTTATAGCTTAGAACTTTCTTAATCATTTAACTTAGTCTCTTAAACTGAAAGAAAACAACTGGAGTACTATCATGAGTAACAAAATGAAAGCTGCGGTATTACATGAGTTTGGTCAGCCTTTACAAATCGAAGAGGTAGATATTCCTACTCCAGGTGCTGGCGAGATTTTGGTTAAGATGCAAGCTTCAGGTGTTTGTCATACAGACTTACATGCGGTTGAAGGAGACTGGCCAGTAAAACCTAGCCCACCATTTATCCCTGGACACGAAGGCGTAGGCCTGATAACAGCGGTTGGCGAAGGCGTGACCCATGTCAAAGAAGGCGACAGAGTTGGCGTTGCTTGGCTATATTCTGCCTGTGGTCACTGTACCCATTGTTTAGGTGGTTGGGAAACTTTGTGTGAAAGCCAACAAAACTCTGGTTATTCGGTCAACGGTAGTTTTGCAGAATATGTTCTGGCCAATGCCAACTATGTCGGTATTATCCCTGAGAGTGTTGATTCCATTGAAATTGCACCCGTTTTATGTGCAGGCGTTACGGTGTATAAAGGCCTTAAAATGACCGAAGCCCGTCCGGGCGATTGGGTCGTTATTTCAGGTATCGGCGGACTGGGTCATATGGCCGTACAGTATGCGATTGCTATGGGACTAAACGTTGCCGCCGTAGATATCGATGATGAAAAACTTGCCTTTGCCAAAAAGCTAGGCGCTACTGTCACTGTTAATGCTAAAGACACGGATCCTGGCGAGTATCTTAAAAAAGAGATTGGTGGTGCTCATGGTGTGCTAGTAACAGCCGTATCCTCTATAGCATTCGATCAGGCACTGAGTATGGTAAGACGTGGTGGTACGGTGGTCTTTAATGGTCTACCAACAGGCGATTTCCCAGTATCAATTTTTGATACCGTTCTGAACGGTATTACCATTCGTGGTTCAATCGTTGGTACACGACTCGACTTACAAGAGTCATTAAATATGGCAGCAGCAGGCAAAGTAAAAGCGACTGTCACCGCTGAACCATTAGAGAATATCAATGATATCTTTGAGCGTATGCGTAAAGGACAAATCGAAGGGCGCATTGTAATTGACTACAATATGTAGCTGTATGATAGTTTGGTGATTAGTACGCTTAATCATCAATGATAGGTCGTATCATTTTCAGCCACATGGTACTACTCATGTGATTGATTGGGATACGACCTTTTTTATTTCTATATAGAACACTTATTTTTAAGAATTAAAATTTTAACGATAAGGAATACCGCATGAAACTCACAGCTACGGAATCCTGTAAAGCGCTGATTAACTTACTAAAATCCAAACATGGCGAGTTAATGTTCCATCAATCAGGCGGCTGCTGTGATGGCAGCTCTCCCATGTGTTATCCATTAGGCGAATTTAAAGTAGGCGGGCAAGATGTGTTGGTCGGTGAACTGGCAGGTTGCCCATTTTATATGGGAGCCGCACAATATAAATTATGGCAACATACCGATTTAACCATCGATGTGGTCAATGGTCGCGGCGCCAGCTTTTCGCTAGAAATACCCGAAGGTAAGCGTTTTATTCTGCGCTCGGAGATATGTGCGGTTGAAGACTAAATAACAGTATTTAATCACCATTCACTCAATCACTCACTCGCTAACTAATATTCACAACTCCCCAGCATTTAGGAAACTGCATACAGCCATAAAATGACTGACCTTGCAGTGTACCTTTTTTAGCAACGCGCTCAATCATCTCACCATTACATTTTGGGCAACTAGGTATATCAGCACGAATACCAGTAGAAACATTAGAAACATTAGAAATGCTAGGATTGTTCACGGACTCAGTAACGAGAGTATCATTATTAACAGGTTCTACTTCAGCAAGCGCAAATGGCGTGATAAAAACGGTATTACCCATAAAGTTATCATTTGTAAAACTATCATTGATAAAATTATCCATCGGCGATTTATCTTGCTCAACTTGACCAGACCATTGATGAATTTCTCTCGTTTTAGCTGCAATTTGTACTTTTGGTATAGTGTTTAAGCCTGTATTAGGCTTGGTATTTAAAATTTTTGCCGGTGCGTTTATTGGCTGATTACTTGCATTACCATGCTTATTTTTTAAATACGCTTTATGCTGGCGATTGGTTCGCCAAGATTTAGCAAAGCGATTGGTTTCTATCTGCTCAACTATCGACTGAACGTCTGCTTCGGTGAATATTTTATCCTGCTTTCTTTTAATATAAGACACCATGCCGCTCTTCATGACATGCTCAGGTAGCTCATCAGCCGTCTTAATCTCACATTCTCCAATAAATACAATCATAGAATGAAAATAATGCATATCCAAATCCAGTAACTCGGATAAGGTTTTGATATGTAAATAATTCTGACGTAATGGGTTTTGGAACTTGTACTTTCTACCCATTATGGTTTGCGTCCATTGCGCTTGCTTTTCACTCCCAAATATCCAACCTTTATAATGCTTAGTTTCAATGACGAAGATGCCATGAACAGAAACGATAACATGGTCAATCTGAGTACTGCCACCATTAGCTAATGGCAAGGTTATGTTATTTAGGAGGTGGTAAGTATGCTTATCAAGCATGAGCCACGTGGCAATGTTGATAACTGTCTCGCCTACTATGCCTTTAAAACTGGATATCAGTGACATATTTTTTATCTCAGTATAATAATGCCGTAAAAAAGGCGTTAGCGCGTCTTACTTGCTCACTTAATTTTTGCGATGATATCATAAACAATTGTTTTATTACGCTATAAAAATCGTCAAGCTAAAGGTAGACTGTCACAGCATAATAACTAACGTTAATTTTAATTTTGCTCTTTGGATTATAAGTATGAATACATTCCCTACTGCTTTACTCAAAATAACGCTGAGTACCTGCTTATTACTGTCATTACCAGCCGCAACTATGGCTGCTACCCCACAAAAATGGAAGTTGGATGTGCCAAAAACCAACGTCGATTTCAAAGTCGCGTATTTAGGCAATGGCACGGTTGACGGGCAATTTCATAAAGTAAACGGCAATATTAACTATGATATAAAAAAACCAACGCGCACTACGATAAATTTTACTGTAGATACCAGTAGCGTCGATACCGGACGCCGCCTGCGAGATAAGTTTTTGCGCCGAAAAGAGCTGCTGAATAGTGCACAGTATCCGACGATGACCTTTGTCTCAAAGAAAGTGAATATGATTAACGCTAAAGAAGCGGACGTAACGGGTGACTTTACGGTGTTGGGTCAGACCAAACCGTTAACCGTCAAAGTGACACTTGCCAATGTTGAAAATGATCCTGTCACTAAAAAGCCTACTTTAAAATTTCGCGCGACTGGCATCATTGATAGATATACCTATGGCGTGACTGCGTTTCCAAAAGTCGTCGGTAATATGATACCGCTTGATATTACGGGTCATCTGATTGCTGCCAGTTAGTTTTACTGTTAAAAATGCTACTAAAAAATATCAAAAAAAAGAGTATTTAGAAGTCTAGCTACTCTTTTTTAGTTTTGGGATTTGGTTATTCTAAAGGTTAGAAAACGGCAAAAGATTAGACTCTAGATATGAATGCTTTATAAGTGGTGAAATATGCGCGGCATGGGTCGGTTTCTCTTTAATGATTTTACTCGGCGCTCGTCCCTCACGCGCCATTTTTCATCATGGTGGTTAAGCAAGGCGTTGTTTTATTTATTTGAATTTTCATCTTCTAGCACTTGTGAAGAACACTATTGCTAACCTTCACTACGATGGCTGTTGCGTCTATCAAGTTAACAGAACAGATGTCATGACGTTATTCCAAATAATTCCTCATAGCACTGGCAAATAACTTCTAAACAGCTTTCTAAGAACTTATCATCAACATAAATTAAAGTTTCAATTTCTGATACATCACCTTCATTTCTAAAAGATGAATTAGCAGGTGTAATTTTGAACGGTAGACTATTTCGTTTTTCTAAAAGTTTTGTATAGGAAGCACCTTTTCCGTGCTTTAATACATTAATTGCATAATAGAACAGTTCGAAATTTTCGAGCAATACTATCTTATTATTTTTTTCAAGCTTCTGTTTTAACTCTTTAAAAGCTGAACCTTTCTCAACCTTAATTTCATTTTGGATTACTGCTTCAAATAACGAGAACATTCCTATAGCAAAAATGGCTCTCTCCCATTGCATCTTTTGAAGTGTTAATACTAATCTACTCGAACCTGAATCCTCAAGTTCAGTATAAATTAATCCTTCGATTCTATTAAAATTTTCAATATGTGTTTCTGTACTTTCAGATATGATTTGAATAAATCTTTACACCGTTATTTTCCTTAATATATTCAATAGAGAACAACTCAAAAAATCAAAAATTACACCATAAAAAAGAGCTGCCAAATTAATCTAGCAGCTCTTTCATAAACTTAAAACTAAGTCTTAATTAAACCAAACTAGTCACCGCTTCAATCACCGCTTCAGTAGTAATACCAAACTCTTTATACAACTGTTCAGCAGGTGCAGATTCGCCATAAGTGGTCATGCCAATCACTTTGCCATCTAAGCCGACGAACTTATACCAGTAGTCGACATGCGCGGCTTCTACTGCTACGCGGGCACGGATATTGGCAGGCAATACGGCTTCACGATAGCTAGCGTCTTGCTCTACAAAAATCTCAGCACAAGGCATAGACACCACACGCACACCTACGCCATTTTGGCTTAATGTTTCATACGCTTGCATGGCAAGACCAACTTCAGAACCTGTAGCGATGATAATCGCTTGTAGCTCGCTTTGTTCTTTAGCAAGCACATAACCGCCTTTAGTGATATTGCTAACTTGCTCAGCATCACGTTGTTGATGTGGCAAACTTTGACGGCTAAAGATTAGTGCTGATGGATTATGCTTTGATTTAATCGCTTCAACCCAAGCACTAGCAGATTCTGTCGCATCACAAGGACGCCATGTACGTAGATTAGGCGTGGTACGTAGGCTAGTCAATTGCTCAACCGGCTGATGCGTTGGTCCATCTTCACCCAGACCGATAGAGTCATGCGTGTAGACATGAATCACGCGCTGCTTCATGAGCGCGCCCATACGTACGGCATTGCGCGCGTATTCCATGAACATAAGGAAAGTGGCAACATAAGGAATAAAGCCGCCATGCAGCGCGATACCGTTGGCAATTGCCGTCATACCAAATTCACGCACGCCATAATAAATATAGTTGCCAGCGTCGTCGTCTTGGATGCCTTTTGCGCCTTTAAATAGCGTCAAGTTAGAACCCGCTAAATCGGCTGAACCGCCAAGCAATTCTGGTAATAAAGGCTGTAAAACATTAATCGCATTTTGACTGGCTTTACGACTGGCAACATCACCGCCTTGTTCTTGCATTTGTTGAATATAATCTTGTGCTTTTTGATTAAAGTCCGCAGGTAAATTACCTTGTAGGCGGCGTTCTAATTCGGCAGCCAATTCTGGATATGCTTTTTTATAATTCTCAAAGTCCGCTTGCCAGTTATTTTGTAACGCTGTACCTTTCGCTTTACCATCCCACGCTTGATAGATTTCTTCATCTAATTCAAATGGGGCATGTTTCCAAGATAAGGCATCACGGGTTAACGCAATTTCATCATCACCCAGTGGTGCACCATGACTGATGGCTAGACCTTGTTTGTTCGGGCTACCTGCACCAATCGTGGTTTTACAAATGATTAGACTTGGCTTCGTGGTTTCAGTGATAGCATCATTGGTCGCTTTAGTAATCGCATCCGCATCATGACCGTCTACCTTGATGACTTGCCAGCCATACGCTTCAAAACGCGCTTGGGTGTCATCCGTGAACCAACCTTCAACATCGCCGTCAATTGAGATGCCATTATCATCATAGAAGAATACTAATTTGCCAAGTTTAAGCGTACCGGCAAGCGAGCACACTTCATGACTGATACCTTCCATCAAGCAGCCATCACCTAAAAATGCATAGGTATGGTGGTCAACGATGTTATGTCCGTCACGGTTAAACTGTGCCGCTAACGTTTTTTCAGCAATCGCAAAACCAATCGCATTCGCAATCCCTTGACCTAATGGACCAGTCGTCGTTTCTACACCTGGGGTATAGCCAAGCTCAGGATGACCAGGGGTTTTCGAGTGCAATTGACGAAAGCTTTTTAGGTCATCAACGCTAACGTCATAACCGGATAAATGCAGCAACGAGTAAATAAGCATCGAGCCATGACCGTTTGATAATACAAAGCGATCGCGATTATACCAATTAGGATCAGCAGGGTTGTGTTTTAAAAACTTGCGCCACAATACTTCCGCAATATCCGCCATGCCCATCGGCGCACCGGGGTGACCAGAATTGGCTTTTTGAACCGCATCAAATGAGAGTACACGGATGGCATTGGCTAACTTACGTTCACTAATTGGAGCTGGCATAGAGTGTCCTAGTATTACTGATAAGAGGAGAGTTTACTCAGAGGATAACTAAGTAAGGATGCGACCTGCACCCTTACAGTGCAGACTATAAAATCAAAGGCTAATATTAACATATTTGGCACTAGCCACGCCAAAAAATGGCATGACAAGGCCGTTTGTATTTAACAATGATTCATATCAGTTTTATCAAATTGCTTATGAAATTACCTATCAGAGTAAGCAGCGAATCATAAAAGCAAAATAGCTATCTAAGCTGAAATGGTTTCAGCACCGCCCATAAACGGACGCAATACTTCTGGGATGGTAATACTACCATCCGCGTTTTGATGATTTTCCATGACCGCTAATAAGGTACGACCAACCGCCAAGCCTGAACCATTTAACGTATGCGCCAGACTAGTTTGCTTGCCGTCTTTAACGCGTGTGCCCATACGGCGTGCTTGAAAGTCGCCACAGTTTGAGCAACTTGAAATTTCACGATAGGTATCTTGGCTGGGTAACCACACTTCGATATCGTACGTTTTTTGCGCGCTAAAGCCCATATCGCCAGTACAGAGTTTCACCACGCGATACGGCAAATCCAGCTGCTGTAAGATAAATTCTGCTTGTCCAGTCATGGCTTCTAGCAAATCATCAGATTGCTCAGCCGTGGCAATATTGACCATTTCAACCTTTTCAAACTGGTGCTGACGAATCAAACCACGGGTATCACGACCATGCGAACCGGCTTCACTACGGAAACAGGGCGTATGCGCGGTGAACTTTAATGGTAATTCTTTGATATCCAAACGCTCACCACGTACCAAATTGGTCATCGGTACTTCAGCGGTTGGAATCAGATAAAAATCAGTGCCGTCATTATTGGTATGATTGGTCAATTTAAACAAATCATCTTCAAATTTAGGCAGTTGACCCGTACCTTTTAAGCTTTCTGAATTAACAATATAAGGTACATACGTTTCGGTATAGCCATATTTCATGGTGTGAGTATTAAGCATAAATTGAATCAATGCACGATGCATCTGTGCCAATTGCCCTTGTAACACACTAAAGCGACTGCCCGTTAATTTAGCTGCCGCTTCAAAATCAAGCATACCAAGCGTCTCACCAATATGGCTATGGTCTTGAACATCAAAATCAAAGCTACGCGGTGTGCCCCATGTGCGCATCTCGACATTATCATCTTCTGACGTACCAACAGGCACATCGCTTGCAGGCAAGTTAGGAATTTGTAGCGCCGCTTGATTGATACGTTCTTGCAAGGTACGCAATTCATCTTCAGCGGTCTTAATCTCGCCGCTCACGCTTTGCATTTCCGCCAATAATTCACTGGCATCTTCACCAGATTTTTTGAGATTACCGACCTGTTTTGCTCCGGCATTACGACGCGACTGCAAATCTTCCGTTTTTACTTGCAATGCTTTGCGCTCAGTTTCGATGGTTTGCCAAAAATCGATATCAAGGGCATAACCACGGGTCGCCAGTTGCTGCTGTAAGTCGTGCAAGTCGCCGCGTAAGAGTTTCGGATCAATCATAATATCTGCCTATAGCGCTGATGGTCGAGGGATAAAAAGAATATTAAAGGGGTTAATATAAAATAGTTGCTATGATAACAAGACCCAGCCGTTTTGACTATGTCTTGACAGCGTTTTGACCATGTTTTGACTGCGTTTTCGCGTGCGTCTATTATCGCTTAATAGCTGTAAATATGTGCGATAAGCGCAGACAGACCTGCTTATCTGTTTCATTTACAGACGCTTTTCGGTAAGATAAGCACAGAGTCCAATTCCACCTGCAGCCAAGTGACGCGTAATCGTTTACGCTCAACGTTTTTTATTTATTGACTGTTATCCAACGCTTTTAATCTAAGTATCTGAGAACCTTTTATGGCCCTTTACCCTTACACGCTACAACCTGTCGCCTTAAACCTCACTGAAGCTGAGTTTCAACAAGCACAATACGAGCTATTTACTAACGCTCAACCCTCTTTTGGTCTAAAAAGCCTTAAGAAAAAAGAATGGATTATTATAGGCATCGGTGTCGTATTAGCAGTGTCAGGGTTAATGTTTGTAACGGGTTATTCCACCATTATCTTTTGGATGATGCTGGTCGCCATCGTGATTTACCTCTTAGTGCGCACTCTTGGTTTTAAATGGTATGTCAAAAAAGAGTTTGAAAAACAAGTCGCCGCGCAAGAAATGCCCGATGAGATGCGTCAAATGAAACTTGGCGTACAAAAGCATGGTCTAGTCATGGCAATGCCCGTCAATCAAACCGATATGTTTAATAACAATCAAATGCGTGGTATGCAAATGCGAGCGGGCTCAATGCAGCAAGCCGTTATTCCGTGGAGTGCGATTAAAAGCTGGGATGAAACAGACGACTATATCTTTATGATGTTTGAAGTAAAAGGTCAACAAGGCAGCCAAATTGTACCAAAACGCTTGCAGGCACAGAAATTCCCCATTGATACTGTGCGCCAACATTTGCAAGAAGTCGTGCCGATTCGAGGCTTACAAACCGCACACTTACAGCAGCCTGAGTCATAGGGCAATAGCGTTGAGTTATTAACGGCTTTCAGTGTTGTTATTGATAGTATTATTATTAGCGGTATCAATATTGGTTTTATAAAACATAACATCGGTTTTGATTTGTTTAATTTAACTTATTATGAATAGTTTGTTATGATGATAGCCATTAAAGATAAGACGATTATTAGACTGATTTAACTATTGATTTTTAACTATTAATTATTTTTTAAATCGGTGTTCTTTTTACTCACACTACAAGGATAATATTATGAGTAACACAACTATCAATAACGATACCAACCAAATTGGTCTAGAAACGACTGAGATAAGCCAAGTCATTGCAAAATTAAATGGTTTATTGTCTAGCTACCATATGTTCTATATCAACGTGCGTGGTTACCACTGGAATGTTAAAGGTGAGCACTTCTTTACTTTGCATCCTAAATTTGAAGAATTATATACTGCGCTACAAATCCAAATTGATGAAATTGCAGAGCGCATATTAACCCTTGGTGGCACGCCGCTACACGCTTATAGCGACTTTGCTCAGCATACTAGCATCAGCGAAGACAAGAACGTAAAAGACGGCACGCGTTGTGTCAATGGTGTGGTAGCTGGTCTACAGGAATTGATTGAAGAGCAACGTCAAGTGTCTGCACTGGCAATAGAAAGTGAAGATCAAGGCTCAGCAGATTTGGTTGATGCTTATGTACAAGAACAAGAAAAACTGGTGTGGATGTATACTGCATTTTTAGGCTAATCACTTTAGATGAATATTGTTCTAATAATTTAACCGCAAAATATAAAAAAGCACCCTAATTAAGGTGCTTTTTTTTGGCAAAATTTATTTAAAGAAAATAAATTATTTTTGCATCCATTGGCGCATTTTTTCGCGCTCAGCAGGCGTAGCATTGAGCCATAGCTGCATAAACTGGTCAAGATTATTAGTAGACTGATTGGTGCTTGCAACGGGCGCTACGCTATAACTGGTAGACGACACGGCACCAGAAGTCACAGCGGGCTGACCCAATGCTGCAATCGCTTGCTGGTTTTGTAATTCCGCATCACCGCCGCCACCAAACACGCCGCCCATTGCTTTACCGAGTCCTGAGAAGATACTGCCATCATTACCGCCTAGGCTTTTTTGGCTTGCAACTACGGTATTATTTTGTTGTATCGCCAAAACTGGACTTTCAGCATACTTTTTGGCAGCGGCATAGTCTTCTGGCTGATTGAGCATGGTCAAACGATAAGTTTGATTATCCGCCAAATCTGCTGCCACACTGATATTGCCTGAACGCAAATAATCATGCTCGTCACGGCGCAAATTATATAAACGGTCATATTTAGCAGTAATCACATGCTTACCGGGCTGCAAGATGAATTCTTTGGTTAAGGACTGAAAAACACTTTGTTTGAGCTCTTGACCATTGATAGCGGTGACTTTAATGTTGTCGTCTACCAGTAGCGTCACTGCCGCATGAGAGAGCATAGATAGTGAACCCACACCAACCAATAACGTGCTAACCGTCAATTTTTTTAGTCTAGAAGCAGTGATTTTCATAAGCTATCCTATCAATAATGATGACATTAGGGGTAAGTGGAGGTAGATTAAATAAAGGTGGCAATAAGAAACCGTATGGCGTGCTACTTGACCAAGTTAAACGCTTTGAGAATCTAAAATTCTAATGGCATAGTTTGATTGTCATGGTCTGCCGCGAGCTTGTCCACTTGTGTTTCTTGGGTAATATCAGCAAGCTCAGCCACCAACGTTTGCTCGTCAATCGTGCGCATGGCATCACTAATGACGGCTTTGGAGATATTACTACGTCCAAGATTAGAGAACATAGGCTGGATATAATTGAGTACCACCATCATGGCACCGATTCGATGCGGTCCTTCATTGAGCAGATAATCAATAATACGCTCATCAAATTGCCAACCACGGCGACGTAAAATAGACTGCAATAAAGCTTGACGGTCGGCTAGATCGCGACCATTAGGTACTTTAAAGGTCGGTGCTTGTGACAACCTACTCAATAAATCTGTTAATTGAAACGGTAGTTCACCTGCAGGTTTATTCGCGGCAAATAATAACTGACGTTGCCCTTCTCGGCTACGATTAATCAGATGAAACAAAGCCTCTTGCCATTGGCTACTCTGTTCAAGAATCTCTAAATCATCAATAGCAATAACGTCGAAAGTCTCAAGTGAGGACAACACATTGACATCAGTATGTATCAGCTCATTGAGCGACAGACAAATCGCAGACTTATCCATTTCAACGAATGATTCACAGATAGCGGATAACAGGTGAGATTTACCGGTGGCGGGGCTGCCGAACAGGTACAGTTGACCAATCAGCCCGACATGTAATTGCCGTACTGCATCAATAATTGACATCCAACCGGGACCGGAAAAGTCGCTGAGACTCGCATCATGCTTGATGTCCAGATTGAGACTTAGCTGTGCTTCTGCCATGAATCATCAACTCAATTTGCGTAGCGCGCAATAGCTAACTAGAAGGCTACTCACTATTTTATTTTTATTAAACTCACCGTTATTTTACCAGTGATATATTTGCATTCACTAAAACTGCTTTCTCGAGTTTATCTATTCGAGGCGCAATGAATTATCTACTCAAAGCACAAACACATCTTACCCTATCAGAACCACTATAGTAACGGCAACATTGCAAAAATGTCGCCTATATATACCATACTTACAAAATGACTGACAAGTATTTTGGGTATTGAGTCTGATTAGCGGTTCGTTTCAGCGCTGATATATTATCAAATTAGCCCATTAAGCTATCGTTAATAGTAATAAAATGATTAATAGCCATTAAAATGTCTTGTGCTGATGTCTTTATTTTCTTTCAAATAAATCCAGTTGCTTGCGACCTTTATAAAAATCAGTGGTTCGATAATGAGCATACAAATGAATAAACAGCACATTCAGCACCGCAGATACAGGTAGAGCAATGAGCATACCCACAAAGCCTAATAAGCCTGCGCCTGCCAATACGGCAAAAATAACCCATAATGGGGACAAACCAATTTTATCACCCAGTAATAAGGGTTGCAGCACATAGCCTTCAGCCGCTTGTCCCACTAAGAATGCACCGACAATTAAAGATAAATGGAACCAGTCGAGACCGAATTGGAATAAACCCGCGACAATAGAGGCAATAAATCCTAAACCAAAACCTAAATAGGGCACAAAACTTGCGATACCCGCTGTCATGCCGATGATAAGCCCAAGCTCCAGTCCAATCAGCTGTAGCTGTACGGCATAGATGATACCCAACAACACCATCACCAATAATTGACCTTTAATAAATGCCATTAACGCTCGGTCACATTCTTGCGCAATACCAACAACCTTTTTACTATACGCAGCAGGAATAGCCATTTTCCAACTCAATAAACGTTGGTCCCAGTTGAATAAAAAATAAAAGGTTAAGATAGGCACTAACACGATAAGACCAGCACTATTAATAAAACTCATGCCTGAGGCCAATATTTGAGTCATGACGCTACTGGCATCTGCAAATTTATAATTCGTTTGCATATACTCAACCAGCGTTTCAGAGAAACCTTTGACTTCTAATGGTGGCAATTGAATACGGGTGTAATTAACAATCCATTCTCGCGCTACATTATTGTACCAACTTAAAATTTGTGGTAAATATTCCCAAGCGGCTTGCATTTGACGCCACAGGGTTGGCACCAGCCACCATAACAGTATCACCATGCCTATGGTAATCGTGGCATACACCACAAGAATTGCCATCCAACGTCTGATGTATTTCGATAGTTTTTTGACCAGCGGATTAAATAAATAAGCAAGTACAAAAGCGCAAAGAAAAGGAATAATAACCGGCATCATCAGATGCAGCATTACTAATGCGATCACAATGGCAACGACGATAAATAATCGCCGAAAAAAAGGATCTATCGATTGGTGAATCATGACAGGCAATCCTACAAGTAAGCTGATAGTGTTGTTATAAGTATAATATGGTCTAGGCTAATTATTTTATTATCGCAGAGTCGATAAAAAAAGCAGTGATTTTTTGTTTCTTAGCGATTTATTTAGCGCATATGTTCAGTGTTAGCATAATTATCATCAATGTTGGTCGAATATCGACAAGTTGCTTTGCGAGTGTGGTCTATTTTTGGGTATAATGCGCGCACTATTATCAAATTCTTCTTCATTAATTTCGTTAAATGTCTTTAATTCCCTATCCCAACTGTGAGATGACCATGAGTAACAAGCCTTCTTTAAGCTACAAAGATGCTGGTGTTGATATTGATGCTGGCGATGCGTTGGTTCAGCGCATCAAATCCGTGGCAAAAGCCACTACTCGTCCTGAAGTAGTGGGTGGACTTGGCGGCTTTGGCGCGTTGTGCCGCATTCCAACGGGCTACACCTCACCGCTTTTAGTATCTGGTACAGATGGCGTCGGTACTAAGCTAAAATTAGCCTTACAACTGAATCGTCATGACACTATCGGCATTGATTTGGTCGCTATGTGCGTCAATGATTTATTGGTTTGTGGTGCTGAGCCGTTATTCTTTTTAGATTATTATGCAACGGGTAAACTTGATGTTGATGTTGCTGCTACCGTAGTAAGTGGTATTGGTGATGGTTGTAAGTTGGCAAACTGTGCCCTTATCGGTGGTGAAACTGCTGAAATGCCGGGTATGTATCAAGACGACGATTACGATTTAGCCGGATTCTGTGTCGGCGTGGTTGAAGAAGCAGAAGTCATCACTGGTGACAATGTTGCCGAAGGCGATGTGCTGATTGCTTTAGCCTCAAGTGGTGCCCATTCTAACGGTTACTCATTAGTACGTAAAGTTATTGAAGTCAGTGGTATTGATGTGACGACTAGCACTGAACAGCTAGATGGACAGTCTATTCAAGATGCGCTCATGGCGCCTACTCGCATTTATGTTAAAGCTATTAAAGCGTTGCAAGATACGCTTGGTAACCACAACCTGCATGCGATGTCACACATCACTGGTGGCGGTTTAACGGATAATTTACCTCGCGTTCTTCCTGACAATCTAGCCGCGAGCATTGATACCAACAGCTGGCAGTTCTCGGAATTATTTACATGGTTACAAACGCAAGGTAATATTGATCAAAGCGAGATGTACCGTACCTTTAACTGTGGCGTAGGTTTTGTGATTGTCGTGCCAAAAGATAAAGCTGACGAAGCCATTCAAACGCTAAATGACGCGGGCGAAAATGCTTGGGCAATTGGTGAGATGGTCAGCCGTGAAGCGGATGCCGTGGTGTACCGTTAATGCCAGCGCATGAACTACCACTAAGCAATACACAACAGCAGACTAAGCCGTTACGCATTGCAGTCTTAGTATCAGGCAACGGCAGCAATCTGCAAGTATTAATAGATGCGATGCAAGGTGGCGCGTTACCGATTGACATCGTTGGCGTTATTAGCAACCGCGAGGACGCTTATGCCGTCACGCGCGCGCAGCAAGCAGGTATTCCTATTGCGGTGTTGTCTCATACGGAAAGCGGCAAGCGTATGGGTATTAAGACTTTTGAGACGCATGCTAGTGCCCAGCTTGCAGCTTGGCAACCTGACCTGATTATATTGGCAGGCTTTATGCGGGTATTGAGTGCCTCATTTATCGATAATGTACCAGCGCCGATGATTAATTTGCATCCGGCACTACTGCCCGCTTATAAAGGGCTTGATACCCATCAACGCGCCATTCAAGCAGGCGAGCGTTATCATGGTTGTAGTATTCATGTGGTCACCGCTGAGCTTGATGCAGGGCAAGTATTAACCCAAGCCTTGCTAAACATTAACATCAAAGATACGGCTGAGAGTTTACAAACCCGTGTGCAACAGCTTGAACATCAACTGTTACCATGGACGATTTTATTATTAGCAAAAGGTGCGTTATCTCTTGATGCTGATGAAACCTCTAAATCTGTATCCGCTCATTTACCCGCATTACCCTTGCAGTTATTTTTAGATATCTAACTGATTTCTAGCTGATTTCTAATATCAAAGGTAGTATGACTAGCATTAACCACAAAAAAGCCCCGTTGTTCTTCTTAGAATAACGGGGCTTTTTTGCATCAGATATTTAATATTAAAAATTTCAAATATTTTTAAAATAAATGATTAATCACCGGAATATCTTGATGTTCTTCTTCATCAGCAACCACTTGCCTTGCCACATGCATAATTAACTGTCGTAACCAGCGGTGAGCTGGATGATGCTGTAATAAAGGCGACCACGCCATCGTCAGCTCAAATTCAGGAATAAAAAACGGTGGCTCTTTCATGATGATGCTGGTATTGTTTGTCTGCATCCGCGCCACTCGGGTCGGCAACGTGGCAATAAGATCTTTGTTGGCAGCAAGCATTGCTGGCATCTGATAATGACGGGTAAAGACACTGATTTTGCGCTTTTGACCCAGACGTTGCAACGCTTGATCGATAGAGCCCAGACCGCCAGACTTCTCTGGATTAACGCCAAAGCCCACGCCCATACCTGTTTTTGACACCCAAACGTGCTGACCTTTTAGATAGTTTTTCAAATTAAAGCGATTGGCATAAGGGCTATCAGCAGACAGTAAACAGCTAAACGTATCACGCCAAACCAATACTTGGTGAAAGCTTTGTGGAATCTCATTGAAACGATTAATCGCTAAATCGACGCGCCCTTGTTCCATATCGCGATACGACACATCAGAAGGTGTTAAAAAGTCTAAAATGACATTAGGCGCTTCAGAACGCAATGCTTTAACCAACTTTGGTACGAGCGTCGCTTCAGCATAATCTGAGGTCATAATACGGAAAACACGCGAGGTACTATAAGGTCGAAACTCAGTACGCGGCTCAAGAACTTGCGTCAAATCAGCGAGTACTTCACGAATGCGCGGCTGTAGCTCTAACGCGCGCTCTGTTGGCGTCATACCTTCTGATGAACGTACCAATAATGGATCATTAAATAACTTACGTAAACGCCGCAAGATATTACTCATGGCTGGCTGGGTGATTCCCAACTGCTCAGCGGCGCGTGTGACATTTTTCTCCCGAAGTAATACATCTAAATGTACCAATAAATTTAAATCAACCCGCTGTAAATTCATATGTATTTCTCTTCGCCCTAGAATAAGTACCACTTAAATTTCGACAATCTATCTGCTACGCTTACCTAAATTCAATTTAAAGTAGCGCTTTAAATGTTTTTTCTTAACGATATTGTATTTTTTAATAATTGCTTTAATTTAGTTTTTAAGTCTCAAACCCTTGTTTATATTGTACTATAAATAAAATAAATACCAAGGATAACAACCATAAATTAGATAAATTATAGCAAGGTCGCTATAGTGAGCATCATAAACCACCTAAAAGGTAGGTTATAAATTTCGCCAAGTTATGCTTTGCATTTATATTAGAATGTAATCACTTAAATTGTAACGACATAATAACTAATATCGAATACAATGACTTACTATCAACAACGCCTCATGAGCGTTTATTTGACAAGTTAAAATTTTTATCTTTAAATGCGTCATGAGTTATTGTATCATTTCTTAGCGATAAGTAGGCGTACTGCTGAATTAGTATCGTAGAGAAATTTATATACTCCTGAATTATTATTCAGTGCTGCATCAGCTTATCTATTGCTGTGAACAAATAGCTCGAAACTCGATGTTAGTTTACAGAACACAAAATGTTTCTATTTTTAGCACTCTACTCATTTAAAACCCTTGTTTTTTTTCTTAGGTTTGTTTAGGGTAAGTACGGCTAAGATTTATGATCAATTGCTACTTGTGGTTTATGGATTGAACTTCAATACATTCTTAGTCATGCTTGCAACAATTAAGTTTCGATATAACCAATGTAATCGCAATCCCCGCAATTTCAGTGCAACAACATAGTTATAATCACTTTCATACTTGATTTTTTGTGCGTTAATCTTTAATACCCCACCAAGGAGAAGTCTAGATGTCAACTTATACATCTGCAATCGAACGTGTACGTGAATTGAAAGCAAAATACGGCAACTGGGAACACATCAGCGAAACTGATGCTGCCCGTATGATGGTACAAAACCGCTTTAAAACTGGTTTAGACATTGCAAAATATACTGCAAAAATCATGCGCCAAGACATGGCAGAATACGATCAAGATACTTCTAAGTACACTCAGTCTTTAGGTGCATGGCATGGTTTTATCGCTCAACAAACCATGTATGCAAACAAAAAGCATTTCGGTACTACTTCTAAAAAATACATCTACTTATCAGGTTGGATGGTAGCTGCCCTTCGTTCAGAATTTGGTCCATTACCTGACCAATCTATGCATGAAAAAACCGCAGTATCTGATCTTATCGAAGAAATCTACACCTTCTTACGTCAAGCTGATGCTAAAGTACTAAATGACTACTTCCGTGAGCTAAACGCTGCTGAAGAAGCGGGTCAAGACACTAAAGCTATTCAAGATAAAATTGAAAACTTTGAGTCGCATGTTGTGCCAATCATTGCTGATATCGATGCTGGTTTCGGTAACGAAGAAGCGACTTACTTGTTTGCTAAGAAACTTATCGAAGCAGGTGCTTGTGCACTACAAATCGAAAACCAAGTATCTGATGCTAAGCAATGTGGTCACCAAGCGGGTAAAGTTACTGTACCGCATGAAGACTATATCTCAAAGCTTAACGCTATCCGTTATGCATTCTTAGAACTTGGTGTTGAAGACGGCGTTATCGTTGCTCGTACTGACTCTGAAGGCGCATCACTAACGCAAAAAATCCCAGTATCAAATGAGCCAGGCGACTTAGCTTCTAAATATATCGATTTCATCGAAATGGAAGAAGTTACGCTAGAAACTGCTAACGAAAACGATAGCTTGCTTAAGCATGACGGCAAATTGGTTCGTCCTAAGCGTTTACCAAACGGTCTGTATCAATTCCGTGAAGAAACGAACATTGACCGCGTTGTTCTTGACTGCGTAACTGCTCTTGAAAACGGTGCTGATCTACTATGGATCGAAACACCTACTCCTAACGTTGAACACATCAAAATGATGGTTGATCGTATTAAAGAGCAACAACCACAAGCGAAATTGGTCTATAACAATAGCCCATCGTTCAACTGGACGCTAAACTTCCGTAAGCAAGTAATTGCTGCATGGGAAGCTGAAGGTAAAGATATCTCTGCTTATAACAAAGATAACTTGATGAGCGGCGATTACGACGATACAGAATTGAACACTGCTGCTGATGAGCTTGCGAAAAACTTCCAACGTGATGCTGCTCGTGAAGCAGGTGTATTCCATCACTTAATCACACTACCTACTTACCATACTGCAGCTTTAGAGATGAACGAATTGTCTAAAGGCTACTTCGGTGAAGACGGTATGCTTGCTTATGTTGCTGGCGTACAACGTAAAGAAATCCGTGCAGGTGTTGAAGCAGTTAAGCACCAAGCAATGGCTGGTTCTGACATCGGTGATGATCATAAAGAGATCTTCTCTGGTGAGAACGCACTGAAAGCTGGTGGTGGTAAAAACACTATGGATCAGTTCAAATAAGCCATACTCTATAAAGTACATTTTATAGAAAAAGAAAAACCGCCTTACATAATGTAGGGCGGTTTTTTATTGTCTTTAAACTTGATTATCTTTAAATTTTATTGCCTTTAAAACAGTCTACGTTTAGACAACTTTATAGCTAAATAATCGTTATTCTTAATACCTCTAGTGCATACCCTCTTTGGTTAATAGCCACCTTTAACTCATCTTAAGGTTTAAGATATAAAGCTCCTTAAAATTAAGCATGACTATCTTCTATGTTATCACTGCTCTCTTTCTCAAGTAACTTTTGGCGTTTGGACATTATGCGATATTTTTTATGCTTACCAACACTAATTTCAGTCGTTATAGACTTATGATTCCTATCAACCACTATTGTTTTATTTTGTATTTTGGCAACTTTATTTCACTAAAACATAACAGCATACGACTACAATAAAACATAAGCGCTACTAACTGAATAATTTGTCATTCTCTAACGCTATCGATAGGATGATAAAGTCACCATTATTGGTTAAAACAAGCATTGGTTGAAACAAGCATTGGTTGGAACTAACATTTTTACAACTGTCGTTACTTGAAATTAAGGGAAAAGCTCATGCAAGAAATAGAGTTGAAATTTTTAGTGCCCCAAGCCCAATTGAAAGGTTTAATGCGCCAAGCAAAGGTTAAATCCTCACAAGATATACACATGGCTGCCCACTATTTCGATACCCGCAAGCAACAGCTAGCAAAGGCAGGCATCGGTCTGCGTATTCGCCAAGAGGGTGATACGTGGGTACAAACGATTAAAGCCGGTGGCGATGGTATCGCTGCGCGCTTAGAACATAATGCCGTCTTGGATAACGAGCATGTCCAAACGATGCTTGATAACAATAACTTGATGCCTGATTTGACCATTTATAAAGAAACGGCAATTGCGCCTGCTTTAGCTGACTTCAAGTTAAAAAAACTGGCTAAAAATTTAACTCGTCAGTATGTGACCGATGTGCAGCGTACCACTCGCTTGCTAGCAAATGGCAAAGATGAGCATAGCAGCAGTCTTGAAGTTGCTTATGATTATGGGGAGATTATCGACGGTAACGATGAGAACCAACGTCAAGTCATTCAAGAAATTGAGTTTGAGCTGATTTCAGGTGAGATAGAATTTTTATTTGAAACCGCTAAAATCTGGTGTAAGCGATATAAATTGTGCTTATCTACGGTAACCAAAGCTGAACGAGGCGGTTTGCTAATTAACGGGCAAGACTATAGCGCCGCGGTCAGTGCTGATTTGGCGCAGCTGAATATCAGCAAAAATAGCAGTGTGCCCACATTTATACGCGCTGTCGTACATAACTGCTTGCTACAAATATTACCAAACAGTAGCGCCATTGCGGCTGGTAGTGACGATCATAATCATGTTCTACAACTCTCTATGGGACTTAACCGCCTATCTGTCGCTCTCAACACTTTTAGTACCTTCTCCGAGCAGATAAATGCTGAATGGCACTCCATTCTCAGGCAAACTGAGACCTTAGTAGATGCCTACCTCGAGCTTGATTATCTGATGGCGCATATCGAACCGACATTACAAGAGCATGGTGCACCCAGCGTAGATTGGACAGCAGAACCTGAGAAAATGACGAACAAACCTGTTGATGCGGTGTGTGCCAATACCTTTCAGCTGACATTATTAGCGCTTATTGAATTTACTATGAGTGACCCTTGTATTGAAGCTGAGTCATATACCCTCGCAGTAGATGAACTACCAACCATTTTATCTAAAAAGTATATGGAATTACTGGAAACTGTTCAAAGTCTTGACAATAAGGACGCTAATGTTCCTGAGTACAAGGCTTTAGAATCTAACCGTTTATATCCTAACGATTTAACGGTTAGCATTTTAAATAAGATATACCGTCAACTAGACGCTTTAAAATATATAAGTGAGTTTGCAGCGCCACTATATTCGCCAAAGAAGAGCAAACGCTGGTTAAAACAATTGATAAAAGCACAAAAATCATTAGAACCATACTATTATTATCTACAGTGCCAACAGCGCTATCAACAACAAATAGCCACAGACGCTAACGCATTATATGGCGCTGGATGGTTTGCTGCTAAATTACAGAGTGAACGTAAACACTGCCAAAAATGCCTAAACCGTCTCAAAGACAGCGCGATATTTTGGTGATAAATTTTTAATAAAAAGTTGACTATAAAAAAGACAGCGCCATTATTGGAAGCTGTCTTTTTTATAGCTGTTAACGTTTTAATTCTAGTTATCTAGTCCAAGAACTCGCATACGTTGGTTAAGTGGCTGATAAATTTTTTCGCCAGCAGGTTCCAAAATATTACCAAACGGCATTTGCGCAATGAGCTCCCAGTTATCAGGAACATCAAATGCGGCGGCGACATCATCATCAATCAATGGATTATAATGCTGCAAGCTAGCACCCACGTCCAAGGTATGTAACTCTGTCCACAGCGCATACTGATGCATCGCTGAGGTTTGATGCGCCCATAGCGGGAACTTATCTGCATATAGTGCAAACTTATCTTGTAGCGATTTTACAACTTCTTTATCTTCAAAAAACAGCACAGTACCCGCGCCTGCTCGAAAGCCATCCATTTTTTGCTTACTACTTGTAAAGTCAGCGTCACCAACCTCTTGACGCAGTTTGGCTTCGGCAATATCCCACAACTGTCGATGTTTCTTACCAAATAATACAATCAGCCGCGAGGATTGAGAATTAAAAGAAGATGGCGTATGTAAGAGTACACGCTCAGCAATATTGACAATCGCCTGTGGCTCTACTGGCAGCGCATTGCCTAAGGCATAGATAGTACGGCGTTCATCGAATGCTTGTTGTAAGCTCACTAGAGTCTCTGTAGTCATCTATATTTTCCTCATTATTATTTAGCATTTTATTGATATTTAGTATTTTATTTAATGGTGTTATTCGGTATATAGTATTAAATACGGTCACTATTATACCAATATTCTTAACGATTCGTCGTTACTGTTAATTTAATTTTATTAATAGTCTTGTAACCACACTGTCCTTTTCACTCTAAATATTCTTTTATTACTTTAGATTTTAGTCATTACTTTTAGCCGGCAACGATAGTTACTGGTGTACCTTCTATCACCTGTTCGAACAGCTCGATGATATCTAGATTGCGCATGCGGACACAACCGTGCGAGAGTGGCATATCCATAGGCTCATTATCAGGTGTACCGTGAATATAAATGTAGCGCTGATAGGTATCACAGCCGCCTTGACTGTTACTGCCTTTATTGACGCCTTCTTCTAAACCTGCCAGCCATAAGATACGACTGAGTATCCAATCGCGCTCAGGATATTGCGCACCAAAAGCAGCGCTGTAGATTTCTCCTGTCGGTACACGTCCGACAAATACGGCATTGATAGGCTGTTCGCCACCTATCTTTTCAGCGATAACATGTTTGCCAAGCGGGGTACAACCACTATCTTGCTGACTACCGATACCATTTTTGGCGGTTGAGATATCATAATGACCTATCTCTTTATCATGCTGATAAACGCTCAACGTCTGCTTTTCAATGTTAACAATTAGACGTAAAGCGGCATCTTTTATATTGTTTTTACTGGCACTATTTATCATTAAGCAGTATCCGTTTTTGATTATTATTAATTTTATTAATGAGAAACTTCACTTGTGAAAGCATTCGTAAAAGAAAGTATCTGACCTTTATCGTAATGCTGACCCAAAAAAAACAGAGACATCACATCTCTGTTTTTTATTTTAAGTTAAATAAGTCATTGTAGAATTGACAAATACCTATTTAGACAAATCACGACCACGGCTGGCTTCAATAGCCAAACGTAGACCATTTAGACGAATGAAACCTTCGGCATCTTTTTGATCATACGCACCAGCATCATCTTCAAAAGTAGCGATTTTTTCATCGAATAGTGAATCGTCTGACTTACGTCCAACGACGCTCACAGCGCCTTTGTACAATTTCACGCGAACCGTACCGTTGACGTATTCTTGTGATTTATCAATCAATGCCTGTAGCATCATACGCTCAGGACTGAACCAGTATCCGTTATAGATAATTTTTGCATAGCGTGGCATTAGTTCATCTTTTAAATGTGCGGCTTCACGGTCAAGTGTTAACGATTCAATACCGCGATGCGCTTTAAGCATAATCGTACCTGCTGGCGTCTCGTAGCAACCGCGTGACTTCATACCCACGTAACGGTTTTCCACGATATCTAAGCGACCAACGCCATGCTTACCACCAATGTCGTTTAACTTAATCATCACTTCAAATGGCTTGAGTTTTTCGCCATCAATCGCAACGATATCGCCTTTTTCGTATTCTAATTCTAGATATTGCGGTGCGTCAGGTGCTTCTTCTGGGCTAACTGACCAACGCCACATATCGTCTTCTGCTTCGGCATAAGGATCTTCTAGAATGCCACCTTCATAAGAGATGTGTAAAAGATTGGCATCCATTGAATACGGTGATTTTTTCTTATTACCGGCATAGTCGATAGCAATATTATGTTCTTTAGCATATTCCATCAAGCTTTCACGGCTTGACAAGTCCCACTCACGCCAAGGGGCAATCGTTACCACATCAGGCGATAAGGCAACAGCGCCAAGCTCAAAACGTACTTGGTCATTACCCTTACCAGTTGCGCCATGGCTGATAGCATCAGCGCCATGTTCTTTAGCAATCTCAACCAAACGCTTGGCAATAAGCGGACGCGCAATAGATGTGCCTAATAGGTATTCGCCTTCATAAATGGCATTGGCACGGAACATTGGGAACACATAATCACGCGCAAATTCTTCACGTAAATCTTCAATATAGATATCTTTGATACCCATGGCTTGCGCTTTGGCACGTGCCGGCTCAACTTCTTCGCCCTGACCAATGTCAGCGGTGAAGGTAATTACCTCAGCGTCATAGGTATCTTGCAGCCATTTGGCGATAATAGACGTATCCAAACCGCCAGAATATGCCAAGACGATTTTATTAATATTTTTTGGATCTAGCTTAGCCATGAAAAACTCCTGATATGGGCTGGTAATTGTAAAAATCATGCAGAAAAATGACACGAATAAACAATAATTCGTAAGAATCAGACAAAAGATAGGATGTCTACTCAGTGTACATCATATTTAGGATAGGCAAAAGTGCAACCACGGTATGACGTTGCTATTTATTGCAAGTTTATCTTATATTTGCAGCCAAGCTTAAGCGCTTATTCAGTCGAACAGGCAAATCTGTTATTATAACAGCAGACTAAATGCTATCATTATATGACCTGCAATTCGCCTGTTTCTCCCCGTATTTTATGATATAGAGCACTATGACCCCTATGAATAATTCAATTAGAGAGTTAACCCTTCTGCAGCCAGACGATTGGCACATTCATTTACGTAATGGTGATGCCTTGGCGACTACTGTACCGCACGCGGCAACCAGTTTTAACCGCGTTATCTGTATGCCCAATCTTGTACCACCCGTTAAAAATGCCGATGATGCCCGCGCCTATCGTGAGCGCATTTTGCATCAGCTTGCTGACAGTAATATCAGTGCCGATCGTAAAGCGACCTTTGATCCACGCATGACCTTATATATGACTGACCATACCTCAGTTCAAGATATCGAAATCGCAGCGAAATCAGGTATTGTACAAGCCGTTAAGCTCTATCCTGCTGGTGCCACCACCAATTCAGCCGATGGCGTCACCGACATTCTTGCTTGTGCTGATGTTTTTGCAGCGATGGAAAAGTATAATTTACCGCTATTGCTTCATGGTGAAGTAACTCACGCTCACGTTGATATTTTTGACCGTGAAAAGCGCTTTCTAGATGAAGTCTTAGTACAAATTATTGCTAATTTCCCCATCCTTAAAATTGTACTAGAACATATCACTACCAGCGATGCCGCAGATTTCGTCCTTGCGCAAGGCAATCAAGTCGCTGCAACGATTACCCCGCAGCATATGATGCTCAATCGCAACCATTTATTACTAGGCGGCATCAAGCCACATTTGTATTGCTTACCTATTTTAAAGCGCGAAACGCATCAAAAAGCCTTATTAAATGTAGCAACCAGTGGCAGTTCGAAGTTCTTTTTAGGTACAGATTCAGCCCCACATGCCACAGATAAAAAAGAAGCCGCTTGCGGTTGTGCGGGCTGCTATAGTTCCCCAACCGCCCTACCGCTATATGCCACTGCTTTTGATAGCATCGGTAAAATTGATAAGCTAGAAGGCTTTACCAGTCGCTTTGGCGCAGAGTTTTATGGACTACCAGTCAACACCAATACTGTCACATTAATCAATACCCCGATGCAAGTCCCGACACATTACCCGTACTTTGATGGCTCAACACTCACGCCACTAATGGCGGGTGAAACATTACCTTGGTCGATTAAAGGCTAATAGCTATTTTACGCTGCGCGATAATATAAGCATATTGCCTGTATTATTGAGCTTAATTATCGCGCTTATTTATGACGTACGACCTGCCTATTATTTATTCAATATATAGCCCAACCGATATAAGCGATTTAACTTGTTATGACCAACTCAAATAATACTGCCCCAGCTACTGATGATTTGCCAAATAATGCTTATATTCATGAAGAAAAATCAGCGGCAGAAACAGCAGCAGAAATATTGACACCAATGACTTTAAAAGAACGCTTTCGCAAATTTTTACCCGTGGTTGTCGATGTTGAAACGGCCGGTTTTAACGCCCAGACCGACGCGCTATTAGAAATTGCTTGCATACCGATATTGCTAAACGAGCACGGTATATTTTATCCAGGTGCCGCTTTAAGTGCTCATATTGAGCCTTTTGCAGGGGCAAATTTAGAACCAAGTGCCCTAGCTTTTACCGGTATTGACCCTAATAATCCGATGCGCAAAGCGATTGCTGAAGATGAAAAAACCGCACTACGCCGGATTTTTAAAGGTCTAAAAGAAGTACGCAAAGAAGAAGATTGCCGTCAATGCGTATTAATCGGGCACAACGCCCACTTTGACTTAAATTTCTTAAATGCAGCCGTCCTACGTACCAATAGTAAAAACCACAATCCGTTTCACCAGTTTTCCGTATTTGATACCGTTACCCTATCAGCACTGGCATTTGGACAAACTGTACTAGCGCGCGCGTGTAAGGCTGCTGGGCTTGATTTTGATGGCAACCATGCACACTCTGCACTATATGACACCCAAAAAACAGCCGAACTGTTCTGTCACATTCTTAACCTCTATCCAATGTTGCCCAACGCTTTACTAGTTGCCGCGTCTGATACGGATAGCAGTGATATCACCGATACAGACAGCTCACAACAATAACTAAACAATAGCCCTATTATTTTAAATTATACTTATTATTAAGTCGCTTGAAGATTTTAAAGAATTTGCGTCGTTCAATATTATTTATATCCTATTTGTTAGTTCTGTTACGGCAATAAATTGTCAGGGAGGACGTTACTATGGAACCGCAACACATTTTATGGGGCACAATTATTGGTTACATGATGTTTGCTTTAACTATTAGCACTTGTACTTCTTTATGGATTCGCCATCATTTAAAGAGTAATGACTTACATCCACGTCGCGCTATCAAAAAAAGATATTTAATGGCAAAAAGGCGGAAAAAATATTTAAATGCAAAAAACATTCGAAAATAGCTTGACAGTATTTAGCTTTCCTATTATTATATGCACCACTTCAGCGTAAACAGTGAAAGTAGCTGAAGCATCACTAGTCCCCATCGTCTAGTGGCCTAGGACACTGCCCTTTCACGGCGGTAACCGGGGTTCGAACCCCCGTGGGGACGCCATATATTAAAAGATTATTATTAGATTTACTTGATAATAATCTTTTTAAAACCCTCAAAATCTTATAAGTTTTGAGGGTTTTTTTATGTCTGTTATTTTTTATAAACCATCTCTTTTATAATATATATTTTTTAACAGCTATATAAATTTTCCACAAAAGTAAACAGCAAAAAAGCCAGCAATATGCTGACTTATATCATAAAAACTTATCGTCTATCAAAGTAGTATTCACAAAAAATAGTATTCAAGGCAATATTAAAACTTTCCTGACAACATAAACCACAATAGTGCGATCACAATTAACGCCCCTAACACGGTCTGAATTAAGAAAAAGGCTTGATGTTGTCCCACGACTTTAGTAAGAGTAATCCCTAGAGCATTATATTTAACAGGTTGAATATCCACCTCGCCTAATTGCGCTTGGTTTTTATAATAGCGCTGTAGTAAGCCTATAAATTGCTCGACTTCTTCCATACTCCAAGAATAGGGTTTAAAGGGCATTAGTTCTTTCATTTTAGGATCTTTAAATAACCACCTTTCGAGAACTATAGAGCGCAGTGACCAGCCTTGAAAACGGCGTACATCAATTTCTGAAAAGTCTAATATCTGCAAATCTTTATGCCGATTATCAATTAATAATTGATTTTTTAGATTGGTCAACGCCTGCTCTGTTCCTTCAATATACTGAAAGAAATATCCATTACCATAACAAAGAATACCAGTAATATTATGGTCTTTATTATTTTTGATAGAGGTTTTGGCGATATCATTAAGCGTGCTCGCGCCTGTAAGACCTATTGAAGTAATACGGCTTATATATACGAACTGGTACAGGTCTATCACTTTCGAGCTTGTCATGTCTGTGAAAGTCGACAATCAGCTTCTCCTTATTATTAAGCCAATTTGAGCGAACAAGTTGGCTGATAGCTATCAGACGATAGTATAGAAGCAGATTTCAATACAAATCGGCTTCATATACCATTGTTTTTATAGGGGAATTATAATTATTGTATTAACTTGGTTACATCATAGGTTAGTTCAGTCAACAAAGCAATTTATTACGATAATACAACAATACATTATTGTAACTTAAAAATAATAAATAAGTAGTCTATATTCGAAAAAACGAATATATTATCTAGAGAGTGAGAAAACCTCAATATAATGGTAGCAACAGTTTTTCGCTAACGGGATATTTTAAAATAGGCAAGATTAAAATATGAAAATATAAATCTACTTATTAACGCTGACTATCAAGAATGGCGGCTATCAAAGTCGCATCATCGGCATAAGTAAGCTTAATATTCTGACGACTTCCACTAACCAGCCGAATAGGTAAAGCGAGATACTCAAAAGCACTGGCTTCATCAGTAATAGATAGCTGATGCATGGCAACATAAGCCAATACCTGACGCAACTGACTCACGCGGAAGACTTGCGGCGTTTGCGCTTGCCACATATCCGTGCGATCAATCGTGCGCGCAGCATAATGCTGCTCATCATTATTAGCGTCAGGAACTGGACTGGACTGAGACTGCTTTAGTGTATCGACAACCGGCGTGGCTAAAATAGCGCCATAAGGTTCAAGCATGGCTGCCTCAATGACATGATCAATATCGCTACGAGGTACAGCAGGACGTGCGGCATCATGAATAAGAATTAAGTCCGAGTCTTCGGCACCTGCAGCGACGATAGCTTCTAAACCTGCGAACACCGACTGCCAACGCTCTGCCCCACCCGTGGTGTATTGAATAGGCATTGCAAAATCAAGCGTTTGCGCGGTGCTATCATTAGCGGCAATCACTAATAAACACTGCTCAATATACGCACTGCTCGCCAATCTAGCGACACTATGTTGCAATAAGGTTTGACCAGCAATCGGTAAATACTGCTTGGCTATAGAGGCACCGAAGCGACTACCGCGACCAGCTGCGACAATCATAGCGTGCACTTGAGGGTTCGTATTCATGATGACATCGTCACAGGATAAGGCTAAGCTTATGAGAAGAACGTATAGACATAGCAGAAAAAAAACAGGAAAGGTAAACTAATAAAGCTAGCAACAGAAGATCATTAGCGACTATATGTCGTAGATGCAGTGGATACTTGGACAAAAGTCTCATGCGGTTTGATTAGACCTAAGTCTAAACGCGCGTGCTCTTCTACTGCCTCCAGACCATTCTTTAAATCATGGACATCAGTACGCAATAAGTTATTTTCAGAAATCTGATTACCATTTAAGCGTTGCTGTTCTTCAATTTGTGCCAGCAACTTATTATGCTCAAAATGCCCATTCTCACCCATCCAATACTGATATTGCATGCCTAACAGCACGATAATTGCTAAGGCAAATAACATAAACTGGCTAAAATATTTCATAGAAAAATAACGCCAAACACTGAGAAAATGAGAATAAGAAGTTTAAAGGAAAAATACCATACTACTAAAGCCGTAAACCTACTTGGCAGCATACGAGGATAATCACGATATATTGCCAAGCAGTATTTTAAACCATTTATTGTTTAACCACGTAAACCAATAAACTCTTCACGACCACGGTAGCTGGCGCGAACTTGCTGTTCGATACGCAGCAGTTGGTTATATTTTGCGACGCGATCTGAGCGGCACAATGAACCGGTTTTAATTTGACCAGCAGCCGTACCCACTGCTAAATCAGCAATGAACGTATCTTCGGTTTCGCCTGAACGATGCGAGATGACCGTTGCATAACCATTCTTTTTCGCTAAATAAATGGCATCTAGCGTTTCTGAAAGTGTGCCAATTTGGTTGAATTTAATCAAAATAGCATTGGCAATATGCTGATCAATACCTTGCTGTAAAATAGTCGGATTGGTCACAAACAAATCATCACCAACCAACTGGACTTTATCACCAAGCTGCTGAGTCAAATATGCCCAACCTTCCCAATCTGACTCATCAAGACCATCTTCGATAGAGATAATCGGATATTGACGGGCAAGACCGACTAAATAGTCTGAGAACCCTTGGCTATCGAAAGATTTGTTGCCTTCACCTGCCAACACATATTTACCATCTTTATAGAATTCACTGGCAGCACAATCTAGCGCTAGATGAATGTCTTCGCCAGCCTTGTAACCTACTTGTTCAATGGCTTGCATGATAACGGTAATGGCTTCTTCATTGCTACGTAAATTAGGGGCAAAGCCACCTTCATCACCGACTGCCGTATTTAGACCTTGTGATTTTAATACTGATTTTAAGCTATGAAAAATCTCAGTTCCGGCTCGCAGGGCTTCTGAAAAGCTGCTAAAACCAACTGGCTCAATCATAAACTCTTGGATATCAACGGTATTATCCGCATGCTCGCCGCCATTGATAATGTTCATCATCGGTACAGGCATGGTGAGTGAGGTCTGATTACGCAAGTTTGCGATATACTGATACAGTGGCAAACCTTGTGATTTTGAAGCAGCTTTAGCGGCAGCAAGTGACACGGCTAATATGGCATTGGCACCAAGATTGTCTTTATTTTCGGTACCATCAAGGGCAATCATCGCATCATCAAGACGCTGCTGTTCGGTAACATCGGTGTTCATAAGTGCGGTGCGAATTTCGCTATTCACATTGGCAACTGCTTTTTTGACGCCTTTACCCATGTAACGAGCTTGATCACCGTCACGTAACTCAAGCGCTTCGCGTGAGCCAGTTGACGCGCCACTAGGAGCGACTGCACGACCAATGGTGCCATCAGCCAAGATAACATCGGCTTCAATCGTTGGGTTACCGCGCGAGTCTAAAATCTCACGAGCGCGAATGTCTTTAATTTGAGAGACGTTTGTGGTTTCTTCAGCGTACATGATGTCTGTTAATTCCTTTGGTCATGCCAGGTTTATGGGATAAAAAAGAGGCAATAGCATAAAAACGTAATCAGCAACTCATTGCCAAAACTGCTTATTTAATTAAATGATAAGGTCAATAATAGATCAGTTTTGGTGTCTGATTATACTTACTAATAGTGTTTGGCATCATAGCATAAATTCAATAAAACATCGCCCATCTTGAGGCACGCTATGCTGGCTTTAATCCGCTATGATTTAATCAGCTATCAATTTATGCTTGTTTATGAGTATCAGATGCAGCCATAGTTTCAGTCATCGCTTCAGTTATCGCTTGAGCATCATGACCTTCAACTTTAGTGGTAAATTGGGTTAAGCGCAACGCATTCATTAATACAGAGATGGAACTTAGCGCCATTGCTGCTGCGGCAATCATTGGGTTTAAAAAGCCAAACGCTGCCAGCGGAATACCCAGACAGTTATAAATAAAGGCAAAAAATAGGTTTTGTTTGATATTGCGTACGGTCGCTTGGGCGATTTTTTGGGCGGCATCTATATGCATGAGTGACTCGCCCATTAATCTTGCTGAGGCGCTATGCTGCGCGACATCTGTGCCTTCGAACATCGCAAAGCTGGCATCTGCTGTTGCCATCGCTGGCGCATCATTCACGCCATCGCCTGCCATGGCTACTTTATGACCTGCAGTTTGTAATTTGGCAATGCGTGTGGCTTTATCACGCGGGCTCATGTTGCCATAGGCGGCTTGAATGCCCAATTGTGCAGCAACATGATCAACGACTGACTGCTTATCACCACTCATCAAAATAACATTAATACCAGCATCTTGTAGTGTCTTAATCGCTTGCGGGGTATCGGCTTTTAAATCATCCGCTAAGGCAAAAGCGCCCAACGGCTCATCATTAATACTTACCGCCACCGTACTGGCAATTTGCCACACTTTAGGCATTAATTTTGGTAAGTTCAAATTAGCAAATTCTGCACTACCTACTTTTATAATACCAAGACCATCAATAGTTGCTTGAATACCAGCGCCTTTAATTACACTGATATGAGTGACCGGTAATAATGATAAATGACGTTGTTTTGCTGCATTGACCAATGCAGTTGCTAAAGGGTGACTGGCATGTACTTCAACACTAGCAGCCAGTTGCAGCACCTCATTGACTGCGATTGAACTGTCCACCATCACCTGACCTACGATGGTTGGTTTACCAATCGTGAGCGTGCCCGTTTTATCTAACACGACGGTATCGATATCGCCTGCCGCCTCTAAACTTTGCGCGTCTTTAAACCAAATACCATGTCGTGCAGCCACGCCCATACCCGCCATAATAGCGGCTGGCGTTGCTAAACCAAGGGCACATGGGCAAGCAATAACCAACACGGACACCGCATGCATCAACGCAGTGTCAACCATACCGGTTAACCACCACGTTAAGCCAAAAGTAACCAATGCAATCGTAACCACGACTGGCACAAAAATCGCGGTGACTTTATCAGCAAGACGCGCCAGCTTCGCTTTAGATCCTTGAGCATCGTTGAGCGCTTGTACCATATCACCAAGCTGAGTATCCCGACCTTTGGCACGTACACGGTACAGTAAACTGCCATTTTCGACCAATGCTCCTGCCAGCAGCTGACTGCCCTCTTGTTTTTTGAGTGGCACTGATTCGCCAGTCAAATGGCTTTCTATACAATAGCCTGAACCATCAATGACGATACCGTCTGTGGCAACGCGACTGCCATGTTTGGCACGTAAGATATCACCCACTTGCACATCAGTCAGTGCTACATTGTGAAAATCACCATTCGGCTGCTGTTGCTCGACCGTATCTGGTGTTAAAGACAATAATAAGTCGATACTGTTTAAGCTATGCTTTTTGGTACGCTCCTCTAAATACTTGCCTGTACGCACAAAGGTAATGACCATTACCCCTGCTTCAAAATACACCTCAGCGCCATGCTGCGCGGCGTCCTGCAACATATTGCCCATGCTACTGTCGCCATGCGTCAGCCAAATATAGGTTGAATATGCCCAAATGGTGACCGTACCAAGGACAACCAGCACATCCATATTTGCCAAGCCACCTTTGATAGATGCCCACGCGCTTTTATAAAATGGTAATGCCAAGCCAAATTGAACAATCGTTGCTAAAACAAACTGTATCCACACCGGCGGCATCAACGCCATACCAAAACCCGCCACCATGCCTACCATACCAACTAGAAAAGGTACTAAACATACCCAAAGCGCAATCAGTCGCCACGACAGACGATGCACCGTATCTTCATCCTTTTGAACAAACAACGCTTCAGTGCCCTGGACATTCGCGACAAAGCCTGTTTTATTCACCCATTCTGTAATTTCTATAGCAGTTGTCTGCGTTGGGTCGTAGTCTACGTTTGCTGTCTCACCAGCAAAGTTCACACTGACCTCATAAATAGCAGGCTTTTTATTCAGTACCTTTTCGATTCGCGACGCACACGCTTGACAAGTCATGCCCTCAATCGCCAACTGCAAATGCGCCCGTTGCGGCGGCAATTGACTATCAGCTTGGATATCAGTCTCTAATTGGTAGGACTGGTCAGGGTCAGTGCGGATGGAATCATTCATAGAGAAAACTCGTTATGGCAATTACAAAAATTAAAAACAAATAGAGAAGCGATATATTAAAGCGCTACTGCATTAAAGTATTCAGTGGACATTAGATATTAGACTGCTGGCTAAATTTTCAAGTGGGATTTTTTAAACCGCTCATATTATACTAAAAAACATATCCAATCGTAATTGGTTATGAGCTGCTATCAGCTGATATGCCGCTATGCTCATCATTGCAAAAATAACTAATTAAAAAACCAGCTTCAGAAGCTGGTTTTATGATAAATATTCGCAGTTTACGAATTAACTACTATTGCATCGAAACCTGCATCCTCAATTGCCGCAGCAATGTCTTCAGCACTGGTTAAGCTATCATCAAAAGTGACGGTGGCTTGATTATCAGCAAGCTCGATACTAATCGTCGTTAGACCGTCAATACCAGCAGTGGCAGTATGTACACTTGCCACGCAGCCGCCACAAGTCATGCCATCAATTTTAATGATACGCGTTTGTTCTGCCATCTTAAACTCCTTATTACTATCAGATTTGATTTCTTATTTATAAACGTCTAGTGATGATGTGGGTTCTGTGGAGAGTCAATAGGAAACGGCTGAGTCACATAATCCACCATACTAATTGCAGCGGTAAATGCATGAATACTGGTTTCGGTATCCTCATAGCGTACGGTAGCAATGTTCCTAGCAGCATCAAGATCAATGGCTGTCACGCCATGAATATTCTTTAAAGCCACCATTAAGCTGTCGAGACCCTCTGCATCATCAATATAGTCGATACTTACTTGTGCAATTTGAATCGCCATGAGCTTCTCCTTTTATTTAGATAATTAATGAGTATCTAGAACATCAAAACCTTTTACCAAGTCATCAATCTGCTTTATCTGTTGCAAAAAGGGTTCTAACTGGCTCATGCGGAGCGCACAAGGTCCATCGCACTTTGCGGTTTCAGGACTTGGATGCGCCTCCAGAAACAATCCAGCTAAGCCTGTTGCTATGCCCGCACGTGCAAGCGTAGTAATCTGCTCGCGGCGACCGCCAGCGCTGTCACTACGTGCGCCCGGTTGTTGCAAACTGTGCGTCACATCAAAAAATACAGGCACATTCATCTGCTTCATGGTATCAAAGCCTAACATATCAACGACCAAATTATTATAACCAAAGGCACTGCCACGCTCGCATAAAATCAGCTTATCATTACCCGCTTCAAGGCATTTATTCATGATATGGCGCATCTCATGCGGCGCTAAAAATTGGGCTTTTTTAATATTAATAATCGCGCCCGTCTTCGCCATTGCTTCCACCAAATCTGTCTGTCTCGATAGGAATGCAGGCAGTTGGATAATATCCGCCACTTCAGCCACAGGCTGTGCTTGATACGGTTCGTGCACATCGGTGATAATCGGTACTTGGTATTTTTCTTTAATTTGCCCAAGCCAATCAATGCCTTGCTCTAAACCGGGACCCCGAAACGAAGTCAAGCTTGAACGATTGGCTTTATCAAAGCTGGCTTTAAATACATAGCCGATACCTAAACGTTGACAGATATCAATATATTGCTCAGCAATCTCAAATGCCAATTCTCTTGATTCTAAAACATTCATACCGCCGAATAATACAAAAGGTTGGTCATTACCAATAGTGATTGCGCGTTCTTTATTAGGCGTATACAGCTCAATATGCGACTGCGCGGTGATTAAATGTTCCATAAAATACTGCCCTCTTTCTTATTATCAATTGTCTTCCGTCTATTGTAACTGATAGCAGACTTAAAAAAAGTGCCTCCACGTAACTAAGCAATAATCACGTTATCATTGTTTAAATAATTTAAGAAATGAAAGATAAAAAAAGACCAATCCGCAGACTGGTCTTTTTATCGTAACGTAACGTTTAGCTTTAAGCCGTTAATAACTCAACATTATCTGCTGGCGCTATAATTTTTTGCCGCTTTAACAAAACTATTAAATAATGGATGACCGCCACGTGGCGAGCTGGTGAACTCCGGATGGAACTGCACGGCAACAAACCAAGGATGATCGGCAAGCTCAACCGCTTCCACCAAATGCTGCTTGGCTGAATAACCAGAGATACTCATACCTGCTTGTTCTAATGGCTCAATATAACGATTATTCATCTCATAGCGATGGCGATGACGCTCAGTAATATTGGTCGCGCCATAGATTTGCGCAAGTTTGCTACCAGCAACCAATTCGGCTTGCTGTGCACCCAGACGCATGGTGCCACCTAAGTCAGAATCATCACTACGGATTTGTAACTCACCGCGCTCATCTAACCATTCGGTAATCAAACCAATAATAGGCTCAGCCGTTTTACGGTCAAACTCAGATGAATTGGCATCAATATTAAGCACGTTGCGCGCATATTCGATCACGGCTAACTGCATGCCCAAGCAAATACCTAAATAAGGCACCTTGTTTTCACGAGCATAAGTGATGGCTTTCATTTTACCCATCGTGCCACGCTCACCGAAACCACCGGGCACTAAAATAGCATCAGCATTGTCTAATTGCGCAAGTAAGCTATCATCATCTTCCAAACGTTCGGCATCGATATAGTCAATCTTAACCGCCGCTTTGTGGACAATACCCGCATGCAGCAAGGCTTCATTAATTGATTTATACGCATCCGGCAGCTCGACGTATTTACCGACCATGGCAACCGTTACGGTAGATTCTGGATTCAGCTGTGCTTCCACCACTTTATCCCAATCACTCAAATCGGCTTCTGGCACATCAAGTCCAAAGCGCTCACAAATCAAATCATCCAAATCTTGCTCGTATAACGTGCGTGGAATCTGATAAATACTCTTGGCATCTTCACACATGATGACCGCCCGTTCTTCAACGTTGGTAAATAGCGAGATTTTGCGGCGATTGTCTGGTGAGATTTCATGCTCTGAGCGACAAATCAAAATATCAGGTTGTAGACCAATAGAACGCAGCTCTTTTACCGAATGCTGCGTCGGCTTGGTTTTTGTCTCACCAGCACTGGCAATATAAGGTACTAGCGTTAAATGCATCAGCATCGCTTTGTTGCGACCTAGCTCTACTTGCATTTGGCGGACTGCTTCCATAAACGGTAGCGACTCGATATCACCGACCGTACCGCCAATCTCAATGATAGCAACATCGTATCCTACGCCACTAGCGATAATCTTACTCTTAATCTCATCGGTAATGTGCGGAATAACCTGTACCGTACCGCCTAAATATTCACCACGACGCTCTTTATTCAGCACGTTTTGATAGATGCGACCACTGGTAAAGTTATTACTCTTGCTCATTTTTGAGTGGCGCAAGAAACGCTCGTAATAGCCCAAATCTAAATCCGTCTCTGCGCCATCTTCAGTGACGAATACCTCACCATGCTGAAACGGACTCATCGTACCCGGATCGACGTTAATATACGGATCCATCTTGGTCATCGTCACGCTCACACCACGGGCTTCAAGGATCGCAGCAAGAGAAGCGGCAGTAATACCTTTTCCTAGTGAGGACACTACCCCACCGGTCACAAATATAAACTTGGTCATAGCACTCTATCGGTAATTGGTAAAGAAGGATTTTACTAAAAATACGCCACAAAATATAGGGCAAAAGCACAAACTCTTTCAAACTCTTAAATTTTAATGTCTATCTAACCTATCGTTGCCACCCTTTAAAAGGTGATAATAAAAAACTCACCACAAAGGATGAGTTTTTTATCACGACATTACTAATAACCTTAACAAGTGTAGAGTGAATTTAGAACTTATATTCTAAACCACCGCCCACTGCAAAGACATTAATATCGGAGCTGATAACATCGTAACGCTCGAACTTCTCTTTACCTGCGCCGTTAATTTTGTTTACTTTTCCAACCGCTACATAATCTGCTGAGTTTTTACCGACATAAGCATGAGCAATGACGTTTTTCTTAAACTTGTATTTACCACCCAGAACGATTTGGTCAGAGTTAGAATCACTAAAACCGTTTAGATTATCCGTCTTATTATATTGCATATAAACTGAAGCAGGCTTGGTAAAATTTGTCAGACCCATTTCGCCACTAACTACTAGACCTTTTTCTTTTTTAGAACCAACAAAGTCATAATCCGCTTGCTGATACATGACACCCATTGTGAGCGGTGCCGCGATATACTTACTCAAATCAGCGCTTGCCGTAGCACGGATAACATCACCACCATAATTTACTTTATTTTTTTTCTTTGGATCTGTTGGATTTAGCAGATTGATATCATCATCCATATCCATGTCTTTACTATAGGCAATACCGGCAGTAAAGCCAGTGCCTTGATCAAACATTAGTGACGCACCAAAGCCATTACTACTGTCTTCGAACTTTTCGTCAGCCGCATACTGTAGCGCTAGCTCTAGTGGTAAATCTTTATACTTAGGCGCAATCCAAACAATTGAATTATTTTGACGTGAATCATCCAGCATATTTAGCGCGCGAACTTCATTTTCGCTTTTCAGCTTACTATCGCCTAGGTTATCCCAGTAACCTTCGGTTAAGCTGACGTTATTCACATAACCAAGCACTGATGAGTTACGACCAACGCGGAATTCGCCGAGCTTTTTGTTCGCCACACCTAAATACGTATCACGGCTTTTAAAGGATTGGTCATCACCATCGACACTAGTACCATATTCCAACTTATAAACAACGTCCGTATTGGCCGTTATTGCCTCAGAGCCTTTAATGCCCAAACGTGAAGAATGTGAGTTAATCTCTACTCCCTTCTCATTATAATCTGTTAAAGCTTCTGCGCGCTCATTGGCATTGAGCAGCGTCTTAACATCTGCATCAGAATTAACATAATCAGCAGACATAAATATCTTGCCATAGATTTCTGGCTTAGCTTGCGCAGTAGATATAGATAAAACAGCAACTGCTGACGTTAATAATAGTTTTTTCATGGGAATATCTCAATTTTAAAAATTTAATCATGGGCTGCTTTTAGAAGCAAAAACCCACAATGCTATCGCCACTAATATCCGCAAGTGTCAGGTATAAACGATCACTGAGATTAGTCAGAAGTAAGTGTGACAGGAGAGTATTACGATGAAAGGGAACTATATTACTTACATAAGTAAAACTATAAATATAACGATCATATAAATTTACGACTTTAAAGCGTTCAAGCGTAACAATCATTGCCAAAACTGTACTTCGGCGACAAGAATAACAACTTTGACATAATTTGCAACATATTCATTAAATAATAACCACGCGCTTGTACACCAGTAAAAGAGCACGCTTGCCGCCGTTATTGAATGAGATATGATATTAAGAACGAAAAATAAAGATACGTGGCTGCAAACTAATAAAGCAATAGCTCACTGTCTGTGGGCTATTGCTTTATATAGCTAAATTATATTCTAAACCGCTTTACCTCTAATGAGACTTAGCACTGGCTCTTTGCTTAAACACCAATAAACAGACAACTATAAACACGAGCAATGCCGCTGATGCACCAAATCGGCTCAATGCAAGCCCGCCATGATCAACAGGTTTATCTAAAAAATCCCCTAACACTGCGCCTAATGGTCTAGTGAGAATGAACGCTGCCCAAAATAATATAGTTTTCGAAATATTAGTCCAAAAATGTGCCGCTGCGATGATCGCTAATAAGCTACCAAATATAATGGCGCTCATGGTATACCCCATGCCTTTCGTATCGGCTACCCAATCTCCAAGTGCTGTACCCAACGTTTGCGAAAACATAATCGTTGTCCAGTAAAATATTTCCGCCTTGGGTGAGACAATACTATCAACGCTGATACTGCCCATCGTTTTGCGCCAAACGAATAAACATAGTATCAACATGGCGAATAATAATGCTGACCCACCTGCATAGCCAATACCTAATGATCGATCAACAAAATCTGCAATCGTTGTCCCTAGCGTAGTCGTAGCAATAATCGTCAGCCAATAAAGCCACTTATTAAACCCTTTTTCTTTGATTTGTGTCGCCACTGCGACGGCAAATATGACCGCGAATATTGCGGTACTGACGATATATCCCAAGTTAAGCGACATGGATAGAGAATCACCAGCCGTTTCGCCTAAAGTAGTCGCAGCCACTTTAATGATCCAAAATAATAAGGTGACCTCGGGTACTTTTACTAATGCTTGCTTGACATTATCCATGTAATCATCTGAAATGTGTTTGTCCATTTTTAGACCTCTCTCATTTATTATTTTGACGTCATAATTCTAAGTAATAAATTTATTTCCCTTATAAGCAGTTTTTATACTAAAAAACCACCTTATCTTAGCTCTAATATAATGACACCAAAGTCGTTAAGAAAATGTAAAGAGACACAAAAAAAGACCTATCAATTTTGATAGGTCTTTTTTTATATGCTTACTGTATGTCAAGCAAGTAACTTACAAGCCGTTTAGAATTTGTATTCTAGACCAGTACCAACGACCACAACTTTAGCATCGCCGTTAACAAGAGTCTTTTTATCATCTACATCTACATAAGTAAGACCGATATTATCCGCTTTATTTACACCAGCATAGGCATGAGCAATAATGTTGTCTTTAAACTTATATTTGCCACCAACAACGATTTGATTAGATTTAGCATCGTCGAAACCATTTAGGTTTTTAGTGTTGTTGTACTGAGCATAGATAGACGCTGGATGAGCAAAGTTTGATAGACCCATATTAGCGCTAACTACTAGACCTTTCTCTTTAGCAGAATTATTACGATCATCATAATCAGCTACTTGATATAGCGCACCTAAGGTTACAGGAGCTGCTACATATCTGCCTAAATCAACAGTAGCGGTACCGCGAATGATATCACCGTTAATATTTTGGTCTTTATCATAAGCCAAACCAGCAGTGTAGCCTGTACCTTGATCAAACATCAATGCAACACCAAAGCCTGCATTATCATTACTGTTTTGATCGTCAGAGCTGTACATTGCAGAAAGCTCTAATGGCAAGTTTTGGTATTTTGGTGCAGTCCAGATCACTGAGCTGTTGATACGCTTACTGTCAGCCATATTCAATGCATTAACAGTTTGGCTTTCCATGGAGTTATTACCCATGTTATCCCAATAGCCTTCGTTCACAACAACGTTGTTAATTCTGTCTAGGCTAGATTGGTTTTTACCAACACGGAACTCACCGAACTGCTTGTTAGCCAAACCAAGATACGTATCACGGTTAGAGAAAGTAGCCTTATCACCGTCAATACTTGTGCCATACTCTAAACGATAAATAACATCGGTATTAGCCGTCATCGCTTCAGAGCCTTTGAAGCCAATACGTGAAGAATGAGAGTTGATTTCTAGCGTATCTTCACTGACATTACTGGCAGCCAAAGTAGATGAGTCAAAGTCAGCATTGACGTAGTCAGCAGCTAAAAATGCTTTACCGTAAACAGTTGGTGCTGCGTTGGCTGCAGATACAGATAGAGCAGCTATTGCTGAAGCTAGAAGTAATTTTTTCATGGGGATATCTCCACTTTACAATTTTAGTAATGGGGCGCTGTCATTTAAGCCAGAACCCCAAATGGTATCGTCACAAATCCTCAAAGATATAATGTGTAACTGGCTACCGCAATGAGTCAGAAACAAGTGTGGCGAAGTTCTATTACCGTAAGATGAAAAAACTTTAACTTACATAACTCATACTACTAATGTAACTATTATGTAAACTTAAGCTCTTAGCGCTTTACTGTGTAACATACGTTACCAAACTCATACTTCGGTTACAAGCATAACAACTTTGACATAATTTGCAACATTTTTTTTAGCGTTATACTTCAGATATTTTTGTAAAAATACGAATAATAATCATCTACCGATATGCTCTTTACCATAAAAAATCCACAAAAAAACACCCCTACTCACGCGAGCAAATAGTGGTGCTAAGCGCCTTCCAAAATGATGAAACGCGCTAGAAATTAAGATACCAAAATCAGGTGCTAGCCCAACTTATAAGCTGCCTTTTAACGCGCGACGGGCGTGGTGTAGTAGAGGCTCAGTATAGCCACTTGGCTGCTCACGACCTTTGAAGATCAAATCACAAGACGCTTTAAAAGCGATAGAGTGTTCAAAATTGGGCGCCATTGGCTTATAGCAAGGATCATTGGCATTTTGCTCATCGACGACTTTTGCCATGCGTTTCATGACTTCCATGACCTGTTCTTCAGTGACGATACCATGTAGCAGCCAGTTGGCTATATGCTGACTTGAGATACGCAAAGTCGCCCTATCTTCCATCAGACCCACATCATGAACGTCAGGTACTTTTGAGCAACCAATGCCTTGGTCTACCCAGCGTACGACATAACCTAAGATACCTTGCGCATTATTTTCAAGCTCTGTTTGTGCCTCTTCGATAGTCCACGCAGTGTCTTTAGCCAATGGAATGGTCAAGATATCATCTATGTTGGCGCGTTTACGTGATTTTAAGCTACTTTGGACTTCAGCGACATTGACCATATGATAATGAATACTATGCAGGGTCGCACCCGTTGGTGACGGTACCCATGCTGTATTAGCACCTGCTTGTGGATGGGCAATTTTTTGCTCCATCATCTCTTTCATGTCATCAGGACGCGCCCACATGCCTTTACCAATTTGCGCATGACCTTGCAAACCCGTCTCTAATCCAATGTCTACGTTCCACTGTTCATAAGCCGGTAGCCATACTTGCTCTTTCATTTTAATTTTACGTACGAATGGTCCTGCATTCATACTGGTGTGCATCTCATCACCGGTACGATCTAAAAATCCGGTGTTAATAAAGATAACGCGCTCTTTGGCTTGGCGAATGGCTTCTTTTAGATTCACCGTCATCCGGCGTTCTTCATCCATAATGCCCATCTTAAGGGTATAACGCGGTATATCTAAAATATCTTCGGATGCGGCAAATAAATCATTAGCAAATTTAACTTCATCAGGACTATGCATTTTTGGCTTAACGATATACATAGATCCGGTACGCGAGTTTGATAACTTAGTCTTACCTTTGATGTCGTTTAAGGACATGAGTGGCGTGATTAAGGCATCCATAATGCCTTCAAAAACCTCTTCTTGACCATCCCCTAAGTCAACGAGGATAGACGGATTTTGCATCAAATGACCCACGTTACGAATCAGCAATAATGCACGACCTGGCAAGATTAGTTGACCGCCCTCTGGTGTCGTATATTCTCGATCTGGATTTTGTTTACGAGTTTGTACTTTGCCATCTTTTTCGAAGCTTTCTGCCAAATTGCCATTCATAAGACCAAGCCAGTTGCGATACACGGCAACTTTACCATCAGCATCGACCGCCGCAACGGAATCTTCACAATCCTGAATCACACTGATAGCAGACTCAAGCAACACGTCTTTAATAAATGCAGGATCGTCTTTACCAATAGGATTGTTGGCATCAATCTGAATCTCAACGTGCAAATTATTATTCTTTAACAAGATACCGGTTAGGCTATTTGCTTCGCCAACATAACCAACAAGCTTGCTAGGATCTTGTAGCGTGGTAGTGCTACTGCCTTGAGTCAGAACAAGTTTACCGTCAATCACGGCAAAACCAGTCACATCATTATAAGAACCTGTGGCTAGCGTAAAATGTTCATCTAAGAAATTTTTAGCATAGGCGACAACTGCTGCACCGCGTTTTGGATTATAAGCGCGTGTGGTCTCTTGACCATTGTCTTCACTAATAACATCCGTACCATACAGCGCATCATACAGACTGCCCCAACGTGCGTTCGTGGCATTTAGCGCATAGCGAGCATTCTTTACCGGTACGACAAGCTGCGGTCCTGCAATATCCGTAATTTCTTTATCGACATTTTCAGTAGTCACCGAAAATTCATCACCTTCTGCTAGCAAATAACCGATATCTTTTAAGAACTGCTTATAAACAGGATAATCAATTTCACCGTTTTTGGCAGGATGGTCTAGATGCCACTGATCAATCTTGGCTTGTAGTTCAGCACGAGTTGCCAGTAGCGCCTTATTGCGTGGTGTTAATTCCTTGACGACCTTCTCAAAACCCGCCCAATAACTCTCCGAATCGACGCCGACCGTTGGCAGGACTTCATTTTCAATAAAGTCATACATCAATGGATCGATAGCAAGAATGCCTTTTTGGATACGATTAGCGTGAGAAGCCTGGCTCATAGTGGTGTCCTTATCGGTTCGGGAGGGGTATTGATGTTAGTTTATTATGTCGGCTATCTAAACTAATGAACGCTTATATCAAGCTAAAATTAATGAGAAATTACACTTACATTCTGTATGCACATTTTATATAACAAAGGCTAGTCAGAAATTGATAGTCATTGGCATACTGGCGATATTTGAAAAAATTCTTAAACAAATGCCTATATGACGCCCTATAGCAAATACACATATCACTCTGCTATCACTTTAGTCATATAACAGAATACAAATCGCTATCTTCACGCCACTCTTATCCTGTTGTCAAAACATAATGAGTAATACATGGCGATGCAGGGCATTAACTGTCACTTGAAATTTAACACTTATTTAATCAATAAGGGCTAATACCAATCAATAGTAAGACAAAATGTCTCAAAAACAAAATGTATCGTACTATCATATAAGAAAATAAACAAGGAAAGACCATTCACAAAATAAATAATGAAGTTTTATAATAATGATACCCTAGAGGCTATCTGCCTTTGGCAGTATAATATTGCTTACTTTACAAGATGACTAACGAGTAAAGATAAACTGTAAGTAATCGTTACAATCCCTATTTATAATTAAACATTATAAATAGGGTAATTTTCACTCAAGTATTCCACCCTATCCTTATTGACGCTCTTGTTTAATTGAACCTATTGTTCAATCGACCCTATTGTTTACTCAGATAAGCAACGTAGCCGTTTCAATCAATAGTGATAGGATCAATTATTTACATAATGATTTTTAATATAGGCTTTTGAGATTATGAGTACCCATCAAACCAGTATGCTGGAAATAAATGCGCAACCAGAAGACAGTGTCGACATTACTCAGCTACGGACACCCATAAAAGTTGATCTCACGCCTATCTATGCATTCTTAGGAAGCAGAACCTCACAAGCATGGGTCAATGCCGCACTTAATAATTTGCCATTAATTATCCAAGACCATGCCAACTGCGAAAAAAAAGCCGCAGGTACGGCAATGAATCTGATATTTCGCTATGAATTTTCTTATGATTTGCAGCGTAAGCTTGCGCAGTTAATTCGTGAGGAGATGCTGCACTATGAGCAAGTACTGGGTATCATGAACGAGCGCGGACAAGAGTGGAAGTATCTAAGTGCGGGGCGCTACGCCAAAGGTATGCTAAAACATAAGCGCACCCATGAGCCTGCTGCCATGGTCGATGTGTTGATTATTGGTGCGTTTATTGAAGCGCGCTCTTGTGAACGCTTTGCGGCGTTGGCAGCGGAGATTGATGAGCCACGCTTGGCAAAATACTATCGCTATTTATTAAAATCTGAAAGTCGTCATTTCGAGGATTATTTGATGCTAGCACAATCCTTGTCTGAGGATAATATTGATGAACGCGTTGCCTTCTTTAAAGAAGTAGAATCTGAACTGATAACCAGTCCTGATAGTGAGCTTCGTTTTCATAGTGGTGTGCCCGCTTAACTCTATCTATGAACCATATAACAGCCGTAAAAAAGCAATACCATCGCTAATATAAGTTATATAGCAGATGGTATTGCTGATTATTTATATCTACTAATTACCTTTATAGCTCTTTATAGCTGTTATTTACTTTTAATCTTTCTCATCAGGGTTTAAAACCCGCCGTTGGGCATTATCAATAGTGGCATAACGATTCATATCGTTTATCTCTTCACTTTTTGGCGCATTACTACTGACGGTATGCTCATTAATATTGTCATCAAATGGATTACCTTTTTGGTCACGGTGATCGGTCTGATGAGCAAGATTGTGACCATCATCAAGATATTTTGAACCGACTACCGTTTCTCGGAGAGTCTCCGTACCTTTATGGATAGGAGCATGGCCTTCAATATCACTATCGGTAGACATCACATTATAATGATTATGATGAATGCCTGCATGGCTATGCTCTTCATGATCAGGATCATCACTAACATATCTAGCGCCTATCACCGTTTCTTGAAAAGTTTCTGTACCCTTGTGATTATCATGATCTATGTGATCGTCATGCTCTACAATATGATGCTCTGAATCATGGTTGTGCTCTAAAGGATGAGTATTGCTGTCAACAATACGGGTTTTAGTCAATGCCGGATCTTTAGTTTGCATAATAGTGTCCTTAAAAATAGTGTCATTAAAAGTATTAACTTACTACCATTAGAATCTAAATTATCACTAAAACTGCTGTTGTCCGTATCAGACAGAATTTGTCTTTACGACTCAGAACTATAAAAATTTTAAGGGTTTAATTGCACCTTGCTGTCTGGCTACTATCCCTATCTTCCTACTGTTTTAATAATTCACTTTTAATTATTCATTGCCTTTTCGGCTCAAGTCGAAAGCATTTAATTCACCAACATTTTTGCCGCCATCGGGCAGATTTTCTTCTTTACGAGGATCAGCGTATATCTCATCGGTTTCCTGAGATTTTTGCTGTGGACCTTTGATATCTGGATCGTATTTGCGACCCTCATAACTGTCTTTGGGGTTATCTGGTGCGAGAGCGGCAGGGTCATTAACGATTACGGCTTCTTCATTATTAACAGTTTTTTTATTAATTTCTGGCTGCATGGTCATCATTAATTCCTCGTATATGTATATATAGAATAAAAACTGAATAGATAAGGTGAAAGCTTATATGACGGTTATATAACTATTATTTATCAGTACGAACGTCTTCATCAATAAATGGTGTCTTTTGCGCGTCAGTTAATGGTTCGGGTGCATCAGCTTGTTTGTTATACTGCAAGTTTTGTTCAATTTGCTGAACATCTGCATTATCAGCAGCTTTTTTAATGTCTGACGTATCGTTATTGGTGGTACTCATTATGCTTTCCTTTATTATTAGTCACTTTTATTATTAGTACTTTTAATAGCTTAATTAATATGACTTTAGCTTATTTAACTTCGATTATAGGTATATCGTTGAGGGGTGAACCAGTGTACTGCGGTATCAATATGTGAGTATGTGTGAGGTTCGAACATAGTTTGTAACTGTAGCGTATGTCCCATATAAAAAAAGCCACGCTCAGATTGGAATCTGAGCGTGGCTTTTATTTTTAAAACAGTTATTAGAAATTTTATTAAAAACTTTAGTAAAAATATCGAGATGAGCGTTTATTGGCTTTGTCTACTGGCTTAGATATATCACGCTATTTTTATTCGCCAACTCGGTTGATGACTTTTAATAGGTAGTCTTGAGCAATATGGACGGGCTCGTTTTCTGCCGGTTGATTTTGCTGCCAATCACCTTTGCCATCCAACGCCCACGATTGGGTATTGTCTTTTAGATAGTTCAGCATGCCATCATGATAGATTTGTTTAAACAAGCCTTTATCTTCAATCGGGAATGCCACTTCTACGCGATGGAACAGGTTACGATCCATCCAGTCGGCGCTAGAACAATACATGCGCTCATTACCCTTATTGTAGAAGTAATAAACGCGCGTATGCTCTAAAAAGCGCCCAATGACTGAGCGTACCGTGATATTTTCAGACAAGCCTTGCACTTGTGGGCGCAAACAACACATAGAACGTAAAATGAGTTCAATTTTGACCCCTGCTTGCGAGGCGTCATACAGCTTATCAATTAGGCGACGCTCAGTCAGCGCATTGACCTTAATAATAATATGAGCGCGCTTGCCTGCTTTCGCATGGGCAATTTCATCGTCAATAAAGCTGATAAGCTTATCGTGTAGGGTAAATGGCGCGTGCAGCAGCTTTTTGAGGTTAGCCGGCTTACCCATGCCGGTCAGCTCTTGGAAGATTTTATGCACATCTTCTGAGATATCTGGGTCAGCCGTGAATAAGCCGTAATCGGTATAGACTTTCGCATTTGCGGCGTGATAGTTACCTGTACCCAAATGCACATAACGGCGGATGCGGTCATCTTCTCGGCGGACGATGAGCATGAGTTTGGCGTGGGTTTTGTAGCCAACAATACCATATACGACGACTGCGCCGGCTTCTTGTAAATAGTTGGCAACGGCAATATTAGACGCTTCATCAAAGCGCGCACGCAGTTCAATAACAGCGGTGACTTCTTTACCATTACGTGCCGCTACAGCCAGTGCTTTAACGATTTCAGAGTTGGTACCAGAGCGGTATAAGGTTTGCTTAATGGCTAAGACTTTGGGGTCATTTGCCGCTTGCCATAATAAGTTAACCACAGGCGTAAACGAGTCAAAAGGATGATGCACGAGCACATCAGCTTTACGCATAGCAGCGAACATGCTGGTGGTTTTATCTAGCTTATCGATATCACGACGAAATGGTTTGGGTACAATGCGGGTAAAAGGCTGATAACGCAACTCTGGCAGATTAAAGTCAAATAATAACCGTGTTAAATTGACTGGTCCATTGACGCGGTATAATTGTCTACTATTAAGCTCAAACTCATTGAGTAAATAATCGCTGATTGGCGTTGGGCAATCAGTCGTCACTTCAAGGCGTACTTTATCACCAAAGCGACGATTTTCAAGCTCACCCTCAAGCGCCTTAGCAATATCATCAACATCATCAGCTAAATCTAAATCTGCATTACGGGTCAATCTAAATTGATGACAGCCCGTTACGTTCATGCCCGGGAATAACTCACCGATATGCTCATGAATGACGGCTGAAAGCATAACATGGTGTTCTTTGCCACCAGTGAGCTCGTCAGGTAGGCGAATCACACGCGGTAAGCTGCGCGGTGCAGGAACGATTGCCAAATTAATATCGCGACCAAAGGCATCTTTGCCTTCTAGGGTGGCGATAAAGTTCAGGCTCTTATTCACCAATCGTGGGAACGGATGCGCAGGGTCGATACTGATCGGCGTTAGTACTGGTGACACTTGCTCAATAAAGTAACGCTTCATCCACGCTGACTGTGCGGCATTCAGCTCATCACGTTTCAGATAACGAATGTCTTGTTCTGCTAATGCTGGCAAAATATCTTCGTTCAGAATACGATATTGTTCCGCAATCGCTTTGTGCGTGATGTTTGATATCTCGTCGAGAACCTCACTTGGGCTCATACCATGCGGACTATCAGCAACATTACCAAGATTCAGCTTTTGCATGATGCCAGCAACGCGGATTTCAAAAAACTCATCCATATTCGATGAAAAAATGATTAAAAAGAATAAACGTTCAAGTAATGGATGACGCGAACTGGCTGCTTGCGCTAAGACACGCAGATGAAACTGTAATAAGGATAAGTCGCGATTAATATAGCTGTTCGGAGAGTATGTGCCATCTTCTGAACGCTGCCAGCCAATCTGGGTAAGAGCGGTCGCTGCGGCTGAGATATGGTTTGTTTTGATTGCCATTGGCTTTGACGGTATAAGCGCTGATGTTTTTGGCATGGCTTTTGTTGCTACTTTGACTAATGCGGTTGTGGGCGTTTTTGCTGATACTTTTGCTGTTGATACTTTTGATGTTGATGCTCTTGGCTTTCTAGCTGTCGTTGTAGGCTTGGCAGTGGACGCTCTTGGTTTTCTGACAGTTTTGGGTTTTTCAGGGGTTGTCAGTACAGTGAGTGGCTTTGCAGTGAGTGGCTTTGCAGTGAGCTGAGCTGGATTATTGCTATTTTTAGTTTCTTGAGTAGGATTAACAATGCTACTGTTATCAGTTTGCGTATCGGTATTTTGCGTTGCGACAACTTGCGGCGGCTGTTCTTGAATATTACTGCTCTCGGTAATGTTACCTTTTTTTTCAATACTGTCTTTTTCAGAATGGTTATTGTTAATACTTTCACTATGCTCATTATTTGCGTTGGTCATGCAACTTCTCCCCTATTATTGTTACGGTACTACTAATCTTTACACTAGCAATTTTTGCAAAACATTACTTTTTAGCAGTAGATTATTGAAATTTCCATCTATATTAGACCTAACTGCCTTATTTGTCGTTCATTAAATGAAAATAACTTTAATAAACAGTGGAACACTTATGGCAAGATGGCATTATTCATGCGTCTTTGGATAATGCGCTGCTTATTGCGCAAACGTTTATCACCCTTGTTTTTACCGTAATATTTGGGATTAGGGAGCATCGCAATCAGTAACGCGGATTCATCACGGTTTAGCGTGGCAGCTGATTTATTAAAATAATGGTGTGCAGCAGCATCAATACCATAAATACCTTCGCCAAATTCTGCTACATTTAAATACGCGGTTAAGATGCGCTGTTTGTCCCATAAGGTTTCAATAATGACAGTGATAATGGCTTCTTCAACTTTACGGGTATACGAGCGATGCGAGGTTAAAAACAGATTTTTTGCCAGCTGTTGGGTAATGGTCGAACCGCCTGCCGACATACTTCCGGATGCCTCATTCTTTTTACGTGCCGCTTCAATACCGTCTAAGTCAAAGCCATTATGTTGGCTAAATTTGGAATCTTCACTGACAATCGCCGCTTGCTTTGCCGACTTGGCTATCGCGTCATAATTCGCCCATTTCTGGGTAACGCTACCACCCGATAATCGGTGCGTCAGCATAAACATGCTGTTATTAATTGGTTGTGTCTTCCACATCAAAAGCAATCCCGCGACCAACACATGAAAAGCCACTATCAGCAGTATAAGTGCCAATAATAACCGTTTGATGAACTTACCCATACTTGTCATGCGTGCATTATCCGAGTGTTTTAAGGAATAAATAATCTGAGCGCAACACCGTAGCATCTAGCAATCTTTAGATAGCGGTGTGTGGCTACTGTGATAAATAGCAGGCTATCTTACCTAATCTCACTATCGCTGTCATTATTTGCCTGCTTTCTTTATCATATCAATAACGTAAATCCTCACTACAACCCAACGTTTTGAACGCTCTGAATAGTATTTAAAACGGTAACCTTTAAAAAAATATTATTAATAATAATGATGACAGTGAGAAGTCAAGATGAGGTCAGATATGAATCCAGACAAAAATCTAAGTACAAACATAAGTATAAACATAAGCACAGCTATGAATAATAACTCTGTGGAAGAACTACGAGCACAAATTATCAACGCAGCGCCGAGTTTTAACGATTCAGAAAACTTTAATAACTCTGAAAACCTTAATAGCTCTAAATATAAAGAGTATAAAGATGAGTGGTGGTTATTGGGAACAGCGGGCTGTCATTTATGTACGCAAGCAGAGCAATTATTGGCGCAGTTTCAGGCGGTCTATCCCATTACTTATCAACATATTGATATCGCAGATTTCGATGAACCATTAATGATGACATTTGCCACCACTATTCCGGTACTACTTACCAAAACTCAGCGTTTAAACTATCCATTTTCGGTAATGGACTTGCAGCGTTTATTATAAAAATTAGTCAACAGTATTTGAGCGGGCGCTAGCGTATCCTTTATACTAGCGTCCGCTTTCTACTTAATTATCAAGGGCAACCCCATGAAAGATTTGAGTAAAATTACTGAAATTGAAGACCTACGCCAAGTCGCTCAGCGCAAAATACCGCGTATGTTTTATGATTATGTCGATTCAGGGTCGTGGACACAGACCACTTATCGCAATAACGAAACGGACTTTGACCGCATTAAGCTCCGTCAGCGGGTACTGGTCAATATGAAAGGGCGCTCACTTGCTACCGAAATGTTAGGGTCGCCTGTAAAAATGCCAGTTGCCATTGCACCTACTGGCTTTACCGGAATGATGTGGGCAGATGGCGAGATTCATGCGGCACGAGCAGCAGAAAAATTTGGCGTGCCGTTTTCACTATCGACGATGAGTATTTGCTCTATTGAAGATGTGGCAGAACATACCAGCGCCCCTTTTTGGTTTCAGCTATATGTGATGCGCGACCAAGATTTCATGGCAAATCTTATTAGCCGAGCTAAAGCCGCAAATTGTTCCGCACTAATCTTGACTGCTGACTTACAAGTATTGGGGCAACGGCACAAAGATATTAAAAATGGTCTATCCGCGCCACCAAAACCAACACTTGCCAATATTTTAAACTTAATGACTAAGCCTGAATGGTGCATGAATATGCTCGGCACCAAGCGCCGCACCTTTGGTAATATCGTTGGTCATGCTAAGAATGTAGAAGATTTATCATCACTATCAGCTTGGACAGCGGAACAATTTGACCCTGCTCTCAGCTGGGATGATGTGGCGCGCATTAAAGATATGTGGGGCGGCAAATTAATTATCAAAGGTATTATGGAACCAGAAGATGCCGTACTAGCGGCGCGTAGTGGTGCCGATGCTTTAGTGGTATCCAACCATGGTGGTCGTCAGCTTGATGGTGCGCCCTCTTCTATTTCGGCACTTAGCGATATCGTGCAAGCGGTACGCGCTGAAAACAGTCAGATTGAGATATGGCTTGATAGTGGTATTCGCTCCGGTCAAGATGTACTCAAAGCGATGGCTTTAGGCGCGAATGGTACGATGATTGGACGCGCCTTTTTGTACGGTCTTGGTGCATATGGCGAAGATGGTGTCCGCCGTGCCCTTGAGTTGATTTATAACGAGTGTGACATTACCATGGCGTTTTGTGGACATACCGATATTAACCAAGTGCGTGATGATATCTTAGTCAACGGCACTTACGAACAGCTCAAATCGGCATTGCCTTATATAGCACCGATGCGTTGGTAGTAAAATAATGAATACCGACAGAGGACAGCTTTGTTTATATTCTGCTTATCTTTTATACTGTACACGTACCCTTTAATAGATATAGCGCGTTATGACTATCCAACAACTCTTAAAAACGGCACCTGTCACCACGGTGCTATTGGTCTGCTTTATTGGATTGTATGTCCTCCAAGTCCTATCTGGCGTGCATGCTAATAATCCGTCAACAGAGGCGCTACTAACATGGGGCGCTAATGCGCTGCCGTTTACAATGGGCGATGACCCGTGGCGGTTGGTCAGTAGCGCATTTTTGCATATTGGCTTGATGCATTTATTGTTCAATGGCTTTGCGATGTACTTCTTTGGTCAAATCGCAGAGCCGATGTTTGGCTCTAGCAAATTTTTAGCATTGTTTTTACTTGCCGCCATTGGTGGTAACCTCCTCAACAATCATCTCACTTGGCAAGGAATTTTAGCGGGAACGTCACAACCGGGGTTATCCGCTGGCGCGTCTGGTGGTATTATGGGTATCGGCGCCGCCTTATTGATAGCAGCATTATTTAAAATATCTGTTAATGGCATGGTACTGAACCTCAAAAGCCTTATCATTATTATGGGCATTAACTTGGTATATGGCTTTGCGGTTCCGGGGATTGATAATGCCGGACATATTGGCGGTGCTATCACGGGTATGATTATCGCGTTGGCTATCGGCATCTCACAACGCCAACGTATCGCTGCGATGCAGGCAGTAACGCCCATTTATCAGACAGATTACGTTAACTATTCAAACGATAGTACGATTAATAATATCTACCCCACTATAAATCCTAATAGTAGCCAGAATAACAATTATAATAATGCCGACACTACTAAACCTACTGTTCTTTGGCAGTGGTTGCCGTGGGTGGTCATGCTACTTATTGCTATTAGCTTCATCTGGTGGTGGCAAGACATTCATAATCAAATATTACAAGTATTAGCAGCCGGACAATAATTTTTTGGCATTCCACCCTACTCCTTTATGAGACTCAACTATGTCTAAAGCATCGACTTTAACTAACGCTATTACCTCTATTCTTAGCACTCGTACTTTGTTATGCGCTTTAACGGCAACTGCTTTATTCAGTGTGGCGGGCATGGCAAATGCTGCGCCTTTTAAAAACTTGCCTGCTGACCAAGATGCGGAATTAAGTGTTGGTGCAAACGTAATCATTAACAACTCAGCTTATGACGTCGATGGCGCAGAAGTGCTCGTGTTACCGGGCGTGTTTTATGATAATAATAAATTCTACGCTCGCGGCGCACAAGCAGGTGCTTATCTGATTAATGATGGCACCAATCAGCTGTCTGCCTACGCTCAACTTGCAGGTAGTAAATTTGATCCTGATGATGCCAATGGTGCGCTATCAGGTCTTGATAAACGTAAAGCTTCCGCTGCGGCAGGTGTAACCTATCTACGTCGTACGCCAATTGGTGGCTTCCGTGGACAGTTTGCCACTGATATTTTAGGTCGTAACGATGGTAATTTAGCCCGCTTAACGTACCTTGCCAAATTTACTAAGGATAAATTAACCGTCTATCCAAGCGTGGGCGTTGAATGGCATGACGAAAGCTATAATGACTATTATTATGGCGTCAGTAATAAAGAATCTGCGCGCACAGGCGTTGCTGCTTACTCACCTAGCCAAAGCTTTAACCCTTATGTTAGCGTCAGTGCCAACTACGATATTAATGATAAATGGGCAGGATTTGCCAGTCAAACTTTAGATTATCTCTCAGATGAGCAATACGACAGCCCAATGGTGGACTCGCGTACTGAGTCAACGACTACGCTTGGTTTGCTTTATAAGTTCTAATATTTTTTAGATTTTTAAAGCGTAAAAAAAAGACCTTATCGCGTGATGTGATAAGGTCTTTTTTATTTTGATGTACAGTAAACATCATAAAATAAAATCATGAAAACTGTATTTTATAAGTGCTTAACTCAATTTAACCAGCTATTGCATCTAAAACTTTTTGACCGTCAGGCATACTAGATCTTACAGGTAGAAAAACAACATTACGATCAAGAATTTTCTTAATTTTAGCAGCTGGTAATGGTGTTTCTAATACAACAAAATCTATCAATTTTTGGTAATGGCATTCGTCTGTTTCGCCCTCATAGTCCTTTTTAAGCGTTTCTCCTGAACCCTTACCATAAGCCACAATACCCACTCCATTCTCATATAAGAAAACAGTATCATTTTTTTGAATCTTATTAATCTGACGTTTACACTTACCATAAAATGCAGCCACTATACCTTTATCTAACATCTCTTTTTGAGCACCTGAATCATATCTTTTATTGGTATTTAAAACGTGGAAATTTGTAGAAATTTTGTCGTTAATATCATCCTCTGCAAGAGCGTCCTCTGCAACTTTCATCCCTTCTTTAATAAGATCAAGCATAACATCTTGCTTTGATATTGATAAATATTCTGCAAGATCCTCAATGACTAACTGAAGTTCTTTTGGAATTCGTACCGTAGTGGCCACAAATTCACTTTTCATTTTCTTTGCTTTTTGGGTTTCTAGAATTTTACTTTTAATATCTGACATGATGGAACGCTCCTTAGTTGATTACCTATGTACTTTAATTCAAAATCTAAAATAAATCAACAATGATTTATATTGGATTCATAAAATAAATCAAGAATATATATAGACTTATATTAATTTCAAATTAACAAACAAAAAAAACCTTGCCACATTACATGACAAAGTCTTTTTATTACTTAAAACAAAAGTCTAAATTAAGAAGGATGCACCATATCCGCAGGCGTTACCCATTCATCAAACTGAGCTTCAGTTAACAGCTCTAGTTCAACCGCAACTTGCTTCAAAGTTTTGTTTTCTTTATAAGCCGTCTTAGCAATTTTCGCCGCATTTTCATAACCAACATGACGGTTCAAAGCAGTCACTAGCATTAACGAGTTATGCAAGAAGTCATCGATTTTATCTTTTACAGGCTCGATACCAACCGCACAATTATCATTGAAGCTATTACACGCATCGCCCAATAATTGGATTGATTGTAATAAGTTATAAGCGATAACTGGTTTAAAGACGTTTAGCTCAAAGTTACCTGACGCGCCCGCCATGTTAATAACGGTATCATTGCCCATCACTTGTGCAACCACCATCGTCATCGCTTCTGACTGGGTTGGGTTCACTTTACCTGGCATGATAGAAGAACCTGGCTCATTTTCAGGAATCGTCAACTCGCCCAAGCCGCAACGAGGACCTGATGCCAACCAACGCACATCATTAGCGATTTTATTTAAACTTGCAGCGACTGTTTTTAGCGCACCAGAGGCAAACACTTCGGCATCACGAGCGGCCAATGCTTCAAATTTATTTGGTGACGTTACAAACGGTAGATCCGTTAAGGTCGCCAATTGCTCAGCCGCTTTTACCGCATAATCAGGATGCGCATTGAGACCTGTACCAACCGCTGTACCGCCAAGTGGCAACTCATATAAGCCTTGTAACGCATTATCAATACGCACCAAAGAATGATCAAGCTGGCTCACATAACCGCTAAATTCTTGACCTAATGTCAAAGGCGTGGCATCTTGTAAATGGGTACGACCAATTTTGACGATACTATCGAATTCTTTGGCTTTGCTGTCTAAAGTAGCGCGCAATGCCTTGATAGCGGGGATCAGTAAGCTGTTAATTTGACGGGCAGCAGCCACACGAATCGCGGTTGGGAAGCTGTCATTGGTCGATTGCGCATGGTTTACATGGTCATTTGGGTGAATCGGCTGATAGCTACCGCGTGCATTACCTGCGATTTCGTTGGCACGGTTGGCAAGCACTTCGTTCATGTTCATGTTCGACTGCGTACCAGAACCGGTTTGCCAAACAACAAGTGGAAACTGGTCGGTTAAGCCGCCATTAATCACTTCATCTGCTGCTTGGACGATTAAATCGCGCTTGTCTGCATCGATACGGTCAAGACTGGCATTGGTAATTGCCGCGGCTTTTTTGACTAATGCCATGGCTTCAATCATTGGACGCGGCAGAGTCTCGCCACCAATCTTAAAGTTTTCACGGCTACGCTGAGTTTGCGCGCCCCAATAGGCTTCTGCCGGAACTTCCACGTTGCCCATGGTATCTTTTTCGGTACGAGTTGCCTGATTCTGTGTCGACATAACTGTCCTCTTTTATGATTGATTTTGAGAAAAAAAAGAGCCTAAACCTTGGCTCATCTGACTGACCGTGACTGCGATTTACAATATAATAGCACGACTTATCACAAATATCTTATCGTCGGCTCAAGGTCTTAAGTTCATATTTGTAATAATAATAATATGAACCGTATCGCTAAAGCCAATTATTTATAAAAAAAAGCATTTTATAGCGAAAAAGCATTCGACACCTTAGAATCATGGCTTAAATTAAAAAAAAGGTAACTAAAACATGATAGCTACTATAGCCACTTGTGATGACGAGCAGTCACAGCCCCAATCACCCGTAATCAGCAATCCGCCCAGACGCCAGTTTACCCGTCAGCGTCGCCAGTTATCGGCAAGCGAACGCCAACAACTTGCTCATAGCGCAAGTTTGCATTTAACTAAGCTACAACAGCGCTTGCCTGCGCGTGCACGAATTGGCTTATATTACGACGGCTTTGGTGAGCTACCGACGCAGCCATTATTAGACTGGGGTCATCGCTTGGGTTATCAGCTTTATTTACCTGTGGTGGGCTCATTGGGTCATCATGATAAACAGCTGCGTTTTTCTCCGATTTATCATCAACACTTGGTTAATTTACACACACGCATACACCGACTTGGTATGGAGCAAAATCACCATCGTAAGCTGCTTTGGGCGCGGGAATTAGATGTTATTATTTGTCCCTTAGTTGCCGTCGATAATCACGGTAATCGTGTGGGGATGGGCGGTGGTTACTATGACACCACACTTGCCAAGAGTTATCAATCGGGCTATAAAAAACCATTAAAAATTGGCTGGTGTTACGATTTTCAAGTGGTCGAACAATTGGCAAAGCAGCCTTGGGATGTACCATTAGATGGTCTGATTACACCAAGTGGTTTGAGGTGGTTTTAATGAAGGATAATAAAAAACCTATAGACGCTAACTCTAGCGCCGAGCATGTCGAACAACATTTGCAAACGCTAGAGAAAACCGATGTCACAGAGATGCTGTATTACAGTCAAGAACAGGCTTTTAATACGGAGGAATTGGCAAAGGTAATCAATGAACAACGCTTAAACGAATTATTGGCGCGAAGTGATGCGTTTTTAAGTAGTTTGAATGGTGAAATTAAGGACTTTGATAAATAATTTATAGAATAAAAAAGCGAGCATACTTTATGGTTATACTCGCCTTTTTAACATTTTATTTGTATTAAAGCACCATCGCTGCAATCCAACCAAATATCAGTAACGGAATGTTGTAATGGATAAAGGTCGGTATCACACTGTCCTTGATATGGTCGTGCTGACCATCAACGTTCAGACCAGACGTAGGACCCAAAGTAGAATCAGAGGCAGGCGAACCAGCATCACCAAGCGCGCCAGCCGTACCGACAATAGCCACCGTCGCTAAAGGGGAAAAGCCGAGTGAGATACACAGCGGCACATAAATCGCTGCCAAAATTGGAATGGTCGAGAATGACGAGCCGATGCCCATCGTCACGATTAACCCAAGTAATAGCATAACAAAGGCTGCCATCGCTTTATTACCACCAAAAATAGCCGTCGCCCCATCCACTAACGGCTGAATTTGGTCGGTCGCTTTCATAACTTCAGCAAAGCCTTGCGCGGTAATCATAATAAAGCCAATCATCGCCATTAGCTTGATACCGTCATTAAAGACCGTATCTGCATCACGCCATTTGACTACGCCTGTCGCCATAAACACGCCAAAACCAAACATCGAGCCGAGCAGTAATGAGTCGGTATACATCTGCACGACAAAGGCGGTGACAATTGCCACTATCGCAACCAACGTTTTCATCTTAGTTTGTGCTTGCGCGTGAGCAGCGGTTTTACTTAACGCATCATTTTCCAACGCCTCATCATGTGCTGCTTTATCCATCGCCAATTGCTTATATTGACGTGGCTTGCGATAACTGATAAATATCGCGGTCAATAGTCCAACTACCATACCCAGTGCTGGAATTGCCATCGCTTTAGTGACTGATATATTACTGACATCAACCCCTGCTTCACCGACATTTTTCAGCATGATTTGATTGAGGTAAATATCGCCAAAGCCATAAGGGATAAACATATAGGTGGTCACCAACCCAAAGGTAATCAAACACGCAATCAGCCGTCTATCAATATGCATCCGGTTAAATGCCAATAACAATGGCGGTACGAGTAGCGGAATAAAGGCAATATGAATCGGAATTAAGTTTTGGCTAAAGCAGCTCATCATCACCAAGCCAGCAAACAGCAGATACTTAATCATGCCGCCTGTACCTCCCGCATCAATACGCTTGATCACTGCCCCTGCCAATGACTGAGGCAAGCCCGAATGCGCAATCGCTACCGCAAATGCCCCAAGTAACGCATAAGACAGCGCAATCTGTGCGCCATTCTTGATACCATCTTGAAACGCAGTCAACGTATCGGTCAAGCCCATTCCCGCTATTAAGCCGCCAGCAATTGCCCCAATCAGTAAGCTGAGTACCACGTGTACCCGCGCCAGTGATAGCCCTAGCATGATAACGACTGCCAGTAGCACCGCATTGATGGTCATATTTATCCCTTTTTACTCTGTGATTTATTACTTAGTTTTAACCCGTTTTCTAACTTTGCTGTCTTAAACACGCATGCTAATTTTTTAGAATAGTGTTGCCCATAATAAAGACGCGCGCCATTTTACCTGATTTTGGCTTTAAAACCTACGCGCAGAACCCAACTAACAAGAAGATGATTGCCACTATTTTTTATCCGCTTGAACGGCGAGCCTTGCAATTTTTTCTGGGGACACCATTATTTAAACATGAACCGCCAACTTGACTTTACAAGTCTGGTTAACAAGGAAATAAAACATATGACTGACTATAATATTGATAAAGACAACATTGACATCAACACTGACGTTGAGACAGAAAATGAGTCAACAGTCGAAGAGAATGCTGCTGTGACCACAGAAAGTGATAAGCCTGAAAACTATTTACCGTTACTGGCGCTACGTGATGTGGTCGTTTATCCGCACATGCAAATTGCACTATTCGTAGGTCGTGCACCATCGGTCAAAGCCGTTGAGTTAGCCCAAGCCGAGTATGGCGATAAAGTTTTGGTTGTGGCGCAAAAAGACTCACTTACCGAAGATATTGACCAAGATAATCTCTATCAATACGGTACGGTTTGTCGCATCGTGAGTACCATGCCGCATGATAGCGATGAGAACTGCATTAAAGTGCTTATCGAAGGTCAATACCGCGCGCGCGTCGATGCGCTAGAAGACCATGATGATGTGTTGATGGCGAAGTTTGAGCGTGCTGACCTTGATGTGCAACTGGATGACAGCCAACAAAAAAACACCATCAAAGCCCTAACCGGTTTATTTGAAGGCTATGCCGATGCGCGTTTACGTAATGCTCGCGAGCTAACGCGTGTGGCTAAGCGTATCGATGATTTGCTTGAGCTGGTGTATTTTATCTCAACCCGCGTATCGATGGATTTGGATATTAAACAATCGTTTTTAGAAAAAGATGATCTCAAAGCGCACATCAATACCTTGACCGAATATTTGGTCAAACAAAGCGCTGAGCAAAATATCGAGCAAGACATTCAAGACGCGGTTCGTCAGCAAATGGAAGACAATCAGCGCGAATATTTCTTAAATGAGAAGATGAAAGCCATTAAAAATGAGCTGTCAGATATGAATGACGGCGCATTTGATAGTGATGACGATATTAGTGAGCTTGAACAACGCTTAGATGAAGCGGACTTGCCAGAAGATGTGCGCAAAAAAGCTGAACAAGAGATGAAAAAACTCAAAATGATGCCGCCCGCGTCTTCTGAATCTTCAGTCGTGCGCACCTATATTGAGTGGATTTTAGACACACCATGGAACGCGACGACCAAAGTTTCTATCAATTTAGATAAAGCCAAAACCATCTTGGATGAAGATCATTATGGCTTGCAGGATGTGAAAGACCGCATCTTAGAATACTTAGCCGTACAATCACGCGTCAAAAAACTTCGTGGTCCGATTCTCTGCTTAGTCGGTCCTCCCGGTGTCGGTAAAACTTCTCTTGGTGAATCAATCGCACGCGCAACAGGTCGTAAATTCGTGCGTATGGCACTTGGTGGCGTCCGAGATGAAGCTGAAATTCGTGGACATCGTCGTACGTATATCGGTGCGATGCCCGGCAAAATCGTGCAGTCATTAGCAAAAATCGAAGTCAAAAATCCGCTATTCTTATTAGATGAAATCGATAAAATGGCGCAAGACTTCCGTGGCGATCCGGCATCTGCATTGTTAGAAGTGCTTGACCCGTCTCAAAACCATAACTTTAACGACCATTATTTAGATATGGATTTGGACTTATCACAAGTCATGTTTATCTGTACCGCCAACAGTATGGACATTCCAGCCGCCCTACTTGACCGTATGGAAGTTATTCGCTTGCCAGGCTATACCGAAGATGAAAAGGTCAGTATTGCCAAAAAATATCTCGTGCCAAAAGCCATTAAGAATAATGGTCTAAAAGAGGGCGAGATTGAGATTGTTGAAGCGGCACTGCACAGCATTGTGCGCAGTTACACCCGTGAAGCTGGCGTGCGTAATCTCGAACGTGAAGTCAATAAAATCTGCCGAAAAGTCGTTCGCGGTGCAGTTGAAACCAATGGCTCGCGCGCACCGAAAAAAGATGAACGGCAGCTGATTGTGGTTGATGATAGCAATATTGATAACTACCTTGGTGTGCATCAATATGACTATGGTCTAGCGGAAGAAACGCCTGAAATTGGGCGTATCACTGGACTGGCATGGACGCAAGTTGGCGGTGAGCTGCTCACTATTGAAGCGGTTGCAATGAAAGGCAAAGGTGAGCTTATCGTTACCGGCTCACTTGGCGACGTGATGAAAGAATCTATTCGTGCTGCAATGAGTGTGGTTCGGGCGCGTGGCGACAGCTTAGGTATCGACTACGAAACCTTTAAAAACACCGATGTCCACGTCCATTTACCAGAAGGTGCGACACCAAAAGATGGTCCATCAGCAGGTGGTGCGCTAACCACCGCACTGGTATCGGCATTGACAGGTATTGCTATTCGTCCTGATATTGCCATGACTGGTGAAATTACCTTACGTGGTAAAATCCTACGCATTGGTGGTCTCAAAGAAAAACTACTTGCGGCACATCGCGGCGGTATCAAGCACGTCTTGATTCCAGCGACCAATGAGCGTGACTTAGCTGATATTCCTGATAACGTTAAAGCAGGTCTAACCATTCAGCCTGTCGCAACGATTGATGAAATCTTAAAAGTGGCATTGGTCAGTATGCCAAAACCGCTTAAACCTGCCAAAGTGACGGTCGATAAAACCAAAGGTCAAGCGCTGCATAATTAATCGAACCTTCCATAATTTAGCCTTAGCAATCAAAAAGCCGCTTACGCAATGTAGGCGGCTTTTTTTAGCAATAACAAACAACAATCTTATTAAAATATCATGCTATATTTTGGACAAATGTTTATTTGGTAATAATAATAATGTTAAACCGTTCAGCTCTATACGTATGTTCAGTTGTGTCGTTTTCAATAGGTCTAATAGGCTGTCAATCCACTTCTGTTGCAAAGGCTCAGCTGACCGCTGCCATCATCAATACAACCCCTATTCAAAATAACTCTGAAATTACAGACGAGACGACAGTAAAAAACGCCTTACCTACTCATACTGACTTATCTATTACTAACGAGCTGTTAGAGCGCTACAACTGGCGTTTGGTTAGCGCTGTTCATAATACTTTTGATGATAATAGAAAGATTATATCTCGACAGCCTATCAGTGATTTTTATTATCCTAACCATCCTATTTCACTCGAATTTAGAAATAGTCCAGACGGTCCATATGTTGCTTTTAATGCAGACTGCAATGGTTCTAGTGCGCCCTATTTTCTGTTAACAGATAATACTTTCAAGGTAAGTAACATCCTTAGTTCCGCGATAAATTGCGGTGAAACAGGCAATCGCATTGAGACCGCTCTATTTGATTTAATGCGCAATAGCAGCAGTAATCTCACGTTAAGCTTACAATCCAAAAAACTGGAATCAAAAAACCAAACTCAGTTTCCACCCTATAACCTACTACAAACAATGGCATCAGGCGAAACCTTAGTTTGGCAAAATAAAGAAAGGCCTCAGCGTTAATTTAAGTTTGGAACGCAAAAAAGCCTAGCAATAAATGCTTGGCTTTTTTGTTCATATTGACTGTGCTTTAACTATCCATAAATCTTATGAAAAAACAGCTTACTTAATCTTCAGCGTCAAATAATACGGCTTAGACATATTACTGGCGCGTGCTTGATTGCGTGGCTGTAATACACGGATAATATGCTTGCCGGTTTTATTAAGTGTGACCGTTTGCGTGCTTAAATCTGTTGAGTTAGTGCCGTACAATATAGGATATAAATCAGCGCTACCAACGATCGTCGCACTTACCCGCTGCCCTTTTTTAGCATAAAAGTAGTATTCACAGTAGTTGTTACCCTTTACTGCACCAGCTCGGCTCACATCATAGCGACCTTTATTCATACGCAACTCTTTAGCACCGCAATCGTCACTATATTGCGTGTCGCCTGTTTGCGTTGCTGCTTGCGCGGTGACAGTTCCCGCCCCTAACATTACCACGACCAATCCAGTTGAGCCGACCAATTTAAACAAAGCTTTCATGCTCACTCCTAATTATTACGAATTTAGTTATTACGAACTTAGTTATTATTTAAACCTACTATCAAACAGCTATTTTGCAGGACTGCTGCTTTATTTACCATGTCATTTCGTCAGCTTATCTTAACGTTCTGTTATTAATATAAGACTCTCTGTTAGCCGCAGCTTACATATAGTAACGCTTTGTTGCGCTTCTAATGAATATCTATTTTTGATGCTTCGCTATACTGGTTACGAGTTAAAGAATAATGACCATTTTATCTAAAATGGATTTTAATAAAATTAAATATAAGTGGAGATAATAATGAAAAAAATTATAATGGCGAGTGCCTTGTTATGTGGTTCTGCTTTAGCAATAACCGGTTGCCAAAGTACAGAAGGACAGCTCAAAACTGGAAATCCACTCAGTCAGCCCGTACTAAAATCAATCATTAAAACCACTGATGCCAGTCATACCGAAGTCGGTCAAATGTATTTACGTCCTGTTGACGGTGGCGTGCAAGTCTATGGTAAGTTGACGCATTTAAAAGCGGGTCAGACAGTTGCGCTGCATATTCATGAAACCGGAAGCTGCGATATGATGGGTAAAGCAGCAGGCGGACATTTTAATCCAGACAATAAGCCGCATTCTAATCCTGATGATATGAATGGTCATGCTGGTGACTTGCCGAATTTGACTGCTAATTCTGATGGCGTCGCGACGATTAACTATGTGAATAAGAAAATCTCTGCAGCAGAAGCAGGCAAATATAGCGTCAACCGTTTGGCATTTATCGTGCATGGTGGTGCTGATGATTACACTAGCCAACCAGCGGGTGCATCAGGTGACCGTATTGCTTGCGGTATTATTGAAAAGAACTAATAAATTTTATTTGTAAAAATTATTTATGATATAAAAAAACCTCTTAATGAATAAGAGGTTTTTTATTGAGCACTTATTATAGATTAAGCGAGAAATAGCTCAATTACTCTTCTACCCATTCGCCATTACGCCAGTACACACCCCAACGCGTGGCTTTGCCGTTTTTCTCAGAGCCGATATATTGCTCTTTTTTCTTACGTGACCAACGTAAAATGGTTGGGTTACCGTCAGGATCTTCGTCTGGTCCGGCAAATAGATACTGGAACTTTTCTTCCATCTTATCTTTAACTTCTCTTAATTCAGCTAATTTTGGTGGACGCGTCTCACGAATTTTTGGAAATTTAGAAGCTGCTAAGAACATACCTGCCGCCCCTTCACGTAAGATGAAGTAGTCTTCATGCTTCGCCGATTTTAGCTCTGGCAAATGAATGAGATCCATGCGTGGCGGTGCAGCCTCACCCGTTTTCAACACTTTGCGCGTATTGTCACACTTTTGACACGCAAAGTAAGGACCAAAGCGTCCGGTCTTAAGCTCCATTTGCCCATCGCATTTATTACAATCAATGGTAGGAGAATCCGAACCCGGTATTTCAAACTTGCCTTCTTCTAACACATAACCATCACAATCAGGATTATTACCACAGACGTGCAGTTTCAAGCCGCCGTCAACAATATAACCATTCATTGCCGTACCACATTTCGGGCAGCGCTTTTTCTCCATTAAATCTCTGACTTCAGCGGCTTCATCATCGCCTTCTGGGTCATCGAGATTGGCAAAAGCCTCTACTGGCATTAAATTCTTGGTGCCTTTACAGCGCTCTTTAGGCGGTAAGTTATAACCAGTACAACCTAAAAATACGCCTGTAGAGCCGGTACGCAACTGCATCGGACGATCACACAAGTCGCAATGGATATCTGGTACATCGGTCGGATCATTAGGGCGCATCCCGTCTTTATCTTTAGCGTGCTCAAGCTTCACTTTAAAGTCGCTGTAGAAATCATCTAGCACATCTTTCCAATCTTGCTCACCTTCAGCAACGTGATCGAGCTTGTCCTCTAACGCGGCAGTAAAGGTATAATCCATTAAATCTGGAAAACTTGCCGTTAATCTATCAGTGACAATATCACCCATTTTTTCAGCAAATAAGCGTTTGTTTTCAAGTTTTACATAACCACGGTCTTGAATGGTTGAGATAATTGAGGCATAAGTGGAGGGACGACCAATGCCTTTTTTCTCAAGCTCTTTCACCAAGCTCGCTTCGGTAAAGCGCGGAGCAGGTTTGGTGAAATGCTGACTGGGATCGAGCTTATCTAAAATCAGCTCATCGCCTTTTTTAACATCTGGCAATAAGGTGTCATCGGTTTTGGCGGGAGATAATACTCTGGTATAGCCATCAAAGACCATGGTACGACCGCGCGCTTTTAACTCAACGTCAGCAGCCGCTACAAATAGATTGACCGACAGATATTTCGCAGGTGTCATCTGACAAGCCACGAACTGACGCCAAATTAATTCATACAGACGAATCGCATCACGCTCGACATCTTTAAGTTGGGTAGATTTTACATGCACAGCAGAGGGGCGAATCGCTTCATGCGCTTCTTGGGCGTTTTGTTTATTACCATAAAAATTGGGCTTTTCTGGCACATATTTGCTGCCAAAATTATCTTCAAGATAACCACGAACAGTATTTAAGGCATCGCCAGATAAAAACGTCGAATCGGTACGCATATAAGTAATATGACCGGCTTCATACAGACGCTGCGCCAAAATCATGGTCTTTTTAACAGAGAAACCTAAACGCGTGCTTGCTGCTTGTTGCAATGTCGAGGTAATAAACGGCGCGCTAGGTTTCGACTGCGTTGGTTTCTCTTCGCGTTCTTTGACGATATAACTTGCAGAATTAAGAACGTCTAAAACCTTATCGGTCTGCTCTTTATTGACCAACTTCAATGGTTTGCCATCTTGTTTGGTCACTTCTAGACGAATAGGCGTTTGCTCAGCGTCTGTAGCGTTTTTGGCTTTACTATCTGCAATATGGGTATCTGCAAAAATCTGCCAGTACTCTTCAGGAATAAAGGCACGAATTTCATGCTCACGTTCAACGACCAGACGCATGGCAACCGACTGTACGCGACCTGCCGACAGACCACGGGCAACTTTTTGCCATAGCAGTGGCGATACCATAAAACCAACCACGCGATCCAAAAAGCGTCGCGCTTGCTGCGCATTCACGCGGTCGATATCAAGTTTTGACGGCTGCTTAAAGGCATTTTGAATGGCAGTTTTGGTAATCTCGTTAAAGACCACGCGCTCATATTTGCTATCAGCACCACCAATCACTTCTTTGAGATGCCACGCGATGGCTTCCCCTTCTCTATCCATATCCGTTGCCAGATAGATTTTATCGGCGTCTTTGGCTAACGCCTTTAGTTCTTTGATAACTTTGGTTTTATTCGGCAGCACTTCATAAACTGCCGCCCAGCCATGCTCAGGGTCAACGCCCATACGACGCACCAAGGCTTGCTGAGTTTTTTCTTCTTTGCTTAAGCCCTCGTCTTTTTTAGTCGTTGTCGCCTTTTTAGCGCCTTTACTCGCGCCCACTGGTAAATCTCGCACATGCCCAATACTAGAGCGTACGATAAAGTCATTACCCAAGTATTTATTAATCGTTTTTGCTTTGGCGGGTGATTCAACGATCACCAACGATTTACCCTTAGCGCTATTGGCAGAAGGTTCATCGATAGACGTTGCGCTTTTTGTACTTGTGGTTTTTGCCATTTGTGACGACACCAGAATAAATGAATTAAAAGTAAATAGAATTTAGCAGCGTTGCCCGTTGTTATCGCTCATTTATTTATTATAACGGCTACTGCTAATAAAAATGGTCATAAAACAGACGAAAACTATCAAATAGAGCTAAAGCTATCAAGACGTTACACTGCTAAGAGTTAAGATGTCAACTGTAAATAAATACGCAGGTCACGAAACAACCTTTTATATGACTGATAAATACAAGCTTATTGTTTTTAGAAAACTTGCTATTAAGTTTTTATCTGCACTACTACAATTTGATAAGCAATTTTTAATTAAAAGCTTTTGTTGAGCATTTTGCTATTAATGCCACTATTTTTATGAGTGCTATTTTTATGAGGACTATTAACACTACTATCATTAGCATTAATATTGTTAGCACGACTGCGCGGACTTGCCTGCATTTGTAATGCCCACTGTTCAAGCTGCGCTTTTAGTATCAATAAGTCTGCTTCAATCTCAAAAGACTTATAGGCAGGATTGGTTGCCGGACGCACATAAGCGATATCTTCCCAATAAATGACAATGCTATTGGCTTTAATCAATAACGCTTTGACAAAGGGTTCAATCGTTGGTGGTAGTGCCAGCGCCACTTTATCTAAATTAAAGCTCGTAGACACATGTCCACCACTGCCCGAGGTGCTATCAGCAACACCGCTATCAGGACGCCATTGTCCATCAATCGCTTTATAGCGTGTGTGCGGCATTTGTACATTGTCCAGCACTAAGCCATATTGTCCAAGCATACCGCGACCATATTCATTGTCTTTACCTTTGATCCAATCCGGACAAGCAACCAGCTTTGGATTGAGCTCTAGCCGACGCGCAGTCATGCGTAGTCTATCCAAACGTTGGTCAATACCGCTCGGTTTGAGTGCCATCATACTCCCGAATACGAATAGTACAATAGCAACGGCAATCCATATTCCCATGACACTCTAGCCTTTTAGCTGAATTAAATGTTAACTGCCAATAAAGTACAGCCGATCGTGATATGCAGGTAATTAAATAGGTACTTAAGCAAGTACTTAAATAGGCACACCTATTTAAAAATCAAGTTTACACCCTTGTTTGCGACCCGTATTACTCGCCAGCATCTTACTATTTAACCTTTTATATCAATCTCTTAAGAATCATTAAAATAAATCTGATAACAAGACATCAAATGTTACTGATAATAAAAAATGCTATGATAAACCATAATTTTAAACGTGCGCAGGTTTATTATGACTAATATTATAAAAACACCGTCCCTGTCTTTGCTGTCTACCCATAAAACTCTGTCTGTACTCACACTAATGGGGGCTGCGCTACTGGCTGTATCCGGTTGTGCGACGACTCAAAGCCTAACACCGCAGCAGTGCCAAGCCAGTAATTGGCAAGAAGTTGGCTATACAGATGGGCTGCGCGGTCGCTCAGGGGATTACTTTGGTCACTATATTAATAGCTGCGCCAGCGTCGTCGGGGCAACGCCCAATCGTATCGTTTGGGAGCAAGGTCGCCAGCAAGGACTGAAAAAATATTGTACCGAACTAAATGCCTATAAGCTTGGTCGTGAAGGCTATGACTGGCAGCCTGTCTGTCCCCTTGACGGCATTGAAAAGCTAGAAGAGGCGTATGCACAAGGGCGCTACTATTATATCCGCCAACGTGACCTTGATAACTTACGTTCGCCTTATTACTCGCCATCGCCGTTTGGTTATGGCTACGGACGCTTTGACTATCCTTATCGCCCCTTTGGTTATGGTTGGTAATAATTAAGTAGCGGTTCAATAGTGCTTAATACTTGTTATAAATTATCCGATTTAATAATAAATTTAACCATCAACAATATAGTAGTCAAATAAAGAAAACCCCGCAGGGTAATCCTTGCGAGGTTGGAGATAAGTTTTATTATTTTATTTATTTTTCTTTTTATTCTGCTGATTTTTCTATTACTAACCGCATTTGCTTGTATTGTGAGCGCTTGTTTTTAGTGCCTGTTATTCATTTATAAAAGCTATTCATTCACAAAGGCAATTTTACTCAGTCCTGCTTGGCTTGCCGACGCTAGTACTTGCGCCACGGTATCATATTTGCTGTCTTTGTCCGCGCGCAGCTGAATAGCAGGATCTTTGCCCGTCGCACTTTGTTGTTGTAGCCGCACATTTAACTCTTCTATACTGACAGGCTCACTGTCCCAAAAAATACCTGCATCTTTATCAATGCTGATTTGAATCACTTCGGGCGGCTGCTCATTGATAACTGCGCTAGTCTTGGGTAAATCGAGCGGCACGGTAGGATTCAAGACTGTAGCGGTCAATAAAAATATAATCATCAATACCAACATGACATCAATCAGCGGAATGAGGTTCATCTCATTCATGCCTTGTACGTCATCATCACCTAACTGAAATGCCATAGAGTTCTCAATCATTTTCGCAATTGTGTGTCATTGTTCTAACCAGTTCTGTTTATATACAGCGCGACTTTCATTTTATAATTGTGAAGGTAACGATTTATGCTGGTCAGAGTTTTGCTCATTAAAAACTGGTTTAGTATGACTCACACCAGTCTTTGCTACATTGGTTGCTACCTGAGCATGATTAGGATGACTTTGATCCGCTGCCGGTTGAGCGGTTGTTAGGACAACAGATTGCGCTAGCAAATCATGCGCGCGATCATTGGCATGGTACATGACACGACGGTTGATACGCACGGCAAGGTTATAAAACACCACGGCTGGAATAGCAACGGCAATACCTAAACCAGTCATAATTAACGCTTCACCAACGGGAGCGGCAACTTGTCCAAGCCCCGCTTGACCACTGACACCAATATTATGTAGCGCATGAAAAATACCCCATACCGTACCAAATAGCCCAATAAATGGCGCAATGGCGGCAGTCGTACCTAAGATAGGCAAACCACGCTCACTGGTATAGCGATAGCGTCCGATATGTTGGAGCAAGGCTTGCTCAGTGACCAAACGACGTCCTGCGGCATCCAATCCTGACAATGCGGGACGCTTTTCTTGCATTTGCTGACTTAAATCATCAGCAACGTCCATCGCCAGCTTGCGACTTTGCAACACGCGGAGGATACCGGTTACCCAAGAAAACATCGATAAGAGCAAGAGTACGAAAAACAGGCTTTTGGTCACCATGTCGCTATATTGCCAGTAGCTTGCAAAGTCCATGTCAGACTCCTTAATAAAGTGTGCAATCACATAAACCTGCTGCGACTATCGCATGAGGTTCTATCATGAAAAATTATAATTGAATAAGCTTATAAGTGGATGATTTTAAGGTACGGCATAGCTGATAGGTAAAGTCACATTGCCCACCACGGGCGCGCCATTGTTCATAAATGGTTTGAATTTACCGGAGCGAACTTGACGCTGCGCTTCTTTATCTAGAATGGCATTGCCAGAGGATTGTGCCAAACGGACGCTATCAATGCCGCCTTGCTTGTTGACTCGTAGTACCAACACCACATTAAAGGTATCGCCCGAGTTAGCACCCCTTGAGGCACGGTCAGGAAAGCTAAAGTTTGGTTTTGATTTCCAATTGGCGTTACTGGCACTAAAATTCACTGGGGTGTTACTGGCAGCCTCGGCTTTTGTCATATCCGCTTTTGCTTTGGCATCTGCCTGCGCTTTTGCCGCCGCTTCAGCATCTTTGGCAGCTTTTGCTTGTTGGTCGGCTTTGACTTTATCTTGCGCCGCTTTTTCTTGTGCGGCTTTCTCTGCCGTCTCTTTAGCCGCTTTTGCTGATTTGGCATCTGCTGCTTGCTGTTCACGCATAGCAGAATCTTGCTGAGCTTTTGCCTGTGCTGCTGCCTGCGTTGCTTCTTGCGCTTTTTGAGCATCAAATATAGCAGCGGCTTCAGCAGCACGTTGGGCATTCTGCACCGCATCAATTTGACGCTGTTTTTCTGCTAGCGCTTGCTCAGCTTCGGCATTATTTTTGATATCGCGCGTCTCTTTTACAAGATCATCTTGATGAACAATTGGCTCTGGTTTTTTTTCTTCCACCCTTTTATGTGCTACTGGCGGTTTTGCTTTCTCAACAGGCTTAGGCTTGGTTTCAGGTTTTGGCTTTATATCAGATTCAGGCTTAATTTTCGGCTCAGTAATTGGTGTAGACGTCGATTTTTGCTTAACTGGTTCAGGCTTAGCAGCAACTTTTGCTTCAGGGATAACTTGAGAAACAGGAGTAGGCGCTGGCGTATTTTCAAGCTTTACCTTCTCTTTGACAGTTTCAAGTTCTTGCACTTCAACAGGCAGCGTTATCATTTGTATTTCGATAGGTGGCGTTTCCATCACTTTATCAATAGGCGGCGCGGGTTTTATGGCAACCAACGCCATTGCCGTGAGCACATGCAACCCCACAACGCCACTGATAGCAATCAAGGTCAATTTACGTGGTGGCGCGTTGAAATTCGTTGGTTCCATAACACCCTAACATTTGGCTAAAATCGAAGTGGCTTGATATTAATACAAACGATAACTATTATCAATAAAATAATAAATTTATTGATAATTATTCTCTCTTATATCTACTAAATACTCTCTTACCTTCTTCAAAACTCTTTTTTAAATGTAGCTACAAGCCCCGTCTACTATAGTAATTACTGATTTCCTAATAAAGGTAAACCGTACTATTAATAGAAATCGTTATCATTATCATTGATAAAAAGCATTAATTCCTTTATCATGAACGCTCTTTATTGGCTCTATGTTATTAATAGTATTTTATACATTAATAATAAAACGAAGCGTAATAACCGATAAGCATTGAGTGAGCGCCAATATATAAGCTGTAAAAATATAAACTGTGAAATGGGCGCTGCTCTCTACTTTGCTAATCTTTCCTAAACGTACTGATTATAACCTGCAATATACCGAGTGTTTTATGTTTACCAATATCCCTGCTACGACTAATTCTGTCACGTCTTCTTTATTCAAACGTCCTCTGTTAACCGCTATGACCGCCGCCTTGCTTGCCAGCATCAGCCTAACAGGCTGTTCATCGCCTGAATCTAGCGATACTGCGTCAACGGAAAATGCGACCTCTACGGCGTCTGATAATGACGCTGTCTCTGCCAGCACTATCGATGTTGATACAGTTAAAGGCAAAGTGAGTTTACCGATTAATCCATCACCGATTGTGGTGTATGACATGACGTTAATGCAAGATTTAGCAGCGCTAGATGTGGCTATTGATGGTAAGCCAAGTGGTCTGCATTTGGATAATTTACAATCAAAAAAACAGCCTGACCCGAAAGAAATGGGTACTGTTTTTGAGCCTGACCTTGAAGCATTAAATGCCATGCAACCGCAAGCTATTTTAGTCGGTTCACGGATGGCAGAAAAATACAATGAGCTGTCAAATATTGCCCCAACGCTCGATATGAGTATTGATACCGCTAATATTTATGAATCAAGCAAGCAGCGTTTACATGACTTAGGCGCACTGTTCGGTAAAAGCGATCAAGCGGCTAAGCTCCAAAGTAACATTGACGGTCTGATTGAAGAAACCAAACCTTTAACCAAGAATAAAGGCAATGGCTTGGTGGTGATGGTCAATGGTAATAAGCTGTCAGCCTATGGTTATAAATCACGCTTTGGCTTTGTGCATACGGTGTTAGGTGTGCCGATGGTAGATGGCAAGATTGAAGATGCCAAACATGGTCAGCCAGTATCCTTTGAATATTTGCAAAAAACCAATCCTGATTGGTTATTCGTAATTGATCGCAGTGCCGCTATTGGTGAAGACAGTGTGGGTGCCAAAGCCGTATTGGATAATCCATTGGTTGCGCAAACCACGGCATGGAAGAAAAACCAAGTGGTTTATCTGAGTCCAGATTCTTATTTAGCTTTTGGTGGTTATCAGCAGTGGATGCAAGATTTAACGGCGATTAAAACCGCATTTGCGAACGCCAAGTAACAGGTACTGTTTTATAAACTCTAAATTTTTTGAGTTATCAATATCAGGTAAGAAAATTTAAATCACCATTTGTAAACCAGTAATAAGCTATCCGCCGTTATGTCACTATTTTCTAATCATACTACTGTCGATATTGACAACCCTAGCAGCTCTTTGCCCACTGCCCAATCGCGGTGGCAGCGGAATATTAGCAGTTATCCTAACCATAAGCCGCGCCATACAAAAATCCCACCTTGGTTAATCAATACAGCAAGCCTCATTGTGATGGCGCTGTTGGTATTGCTAAGTTTATCGATTGGTGTGGCGGATTTTTCATGGTCAGGGATTTTTCATAGCCTTATCAATCACAGCGCCAATTCTGACAGCTCATTGATGTTGGTCAGCCGTTTGCCGCGGACTATTGCTATTATTTTGACCGGTATTGCCATGGCGGTTGCGGGCATGATTATCCAAGTGGTGCTTAAAAATCGCTTCGTTGAACCGTCAATGGTGGGTGCAACCCAAAGTGCTGCATTGGGTTTATTAGTAGTGAGTTTATTTTTTCCTGCCAGCGCTTTGATTATTAAAATGGGTGTGGCAACCATCGCTGCGGTATTTGGCATGATGCTCTTTATGCTACTTATTCACCGTATCCCGCCAACTGACTTTTTGATGATTCCGCTGATAGGCATTGTGTTTGGCGGCATTATTGATGCTATTACTACATTTATCGCTTATCAAACTGAGACGTTACAGATGCTCAGCGTTTGGCAATTTGGCGACTTCTCAAGCGTGTTAGCAGGACGCTATGAGCTGCTTTGGTTCACTGGCGTACTTTGCATTATCGCTTATATTATCGCCGACAAACTGACTATCATTGGTTTGGGAGACAATATTGCTTTAAATTTAGGCATCAGTAAGCGTCATGTAACGTGGATTGGCGTCGGCATGGTCGCCATGATGAGTGCCGTGGTTGTAGTTACGGTTGGGATGATTCCATTTATTGGTCTAATCGTGCCGAATATCGTCAGTCGTATTATGGGCGATAAGCTCAGGCGCAGCTTGCCAGCGGTTGCATTGCTTGGTGCTTCAGCGGTATTACTCTGCGATATTATCGGGCGCTCTATTCGTTATCCGTTCGAGATTCCAGTAGCAACCGTGTTTGGCGTGGTCGGTACAGTGATATTTTTATGGCTGCTATTACGTGCGCCTGCCGAATCCTGACTTTTATAACCGACTTATCATTCCTAACTTGATTATTTTACCTGCCATTCTCTTTGAGAAGATTAGCATATGCATTCACATTCCGCCTCAACTACAGCAGATATAGATATACCTCAGTTGTCCTCATCTACCAAACCATCAAGGTTATGGTCAGTGATTGCTCAGCATCCCAAATTCATTGCTACGATCATTTTACTCATTTCAGCCATTTTATTTTTGACGGTTAATGTTCATGGGCATTGGGACTTTGCCTTGCCACTGCGCGGTAAAAAACTCTTGGCGCTGATGGTAGTCGGTTATGCGATTGGCGTCTCTACTCTGCTATTTCAAACCTTAACCCACAATCCTATTTTGACGCCCTCATTGTTGGGCTTTGATTCGCTGTATGTATTGCTCCAAAGCTTACTAGTGTTTTTCTTGGGCGCGATTAGCTTTACCAGTCTTAATCTGATTGCTAAATTTTCACTTGAGATTGTGTTGATGTTTGGCGCGTCGCTATTGCTATTTAAACTACTATTCTCCAAAAGCAGTCAGGATTTAACACGGCTGATATTAGTCGGCGTCATCTTTGGCGTGTTGTTTCGCAGCTTATCAGCACTGATTGCGCGGCTGATTAATCCAGATGATTTTGTGGTGGTGCAATCGGCAAGTTATGCACAATTTAATACTGTCAATCCGCAGCTCCTTGGTATCAGTCTCTTTATTTGTGTGGTGAGTGCACTATTTATTTGGCGTTGGCGTTTTAAATGTGATGTATTGATGCTTGGTAAAGCGCAGGCTATTAATCTCGGTATAAATTATCAACGTTTAGCCTTTGGGTTATTAACCGTTATCGCCGTCTTGGTCGCAACCGCCACGGCATTGGTTGGACCAGTGACTTTTTTTGGTTTATTGGTCTGTGCATTGACTAATCGCATGGCGCGTAATATGTATCATAGCGAACGCTTGATATTAGTCAGTTTAGTAGCGATGATTTGTTTAGTGCTGGGTCAAACTGTGTTCGAGCAAGTCTTAGGTATGGCTGGCTTATTGTCAGTAGTCATTGAATTGGCAGGTGGCTTGGTATTTTTAGCATTGATATTTATGTCACAGCGCCGTTAAGGTTTAGAGTTTATTACACATTCAGCTAAAAATAAGAACGATTATGATTAAAATAACTGGCGTATCGCATCATATTGGCAAGCAAAAAATCTTACATGACATTAGCTTATCTTTGCCATCCTCACAAGTCATTGCCTTAATTGGTCCCAATGGCGCGGGTAAATCAACGTTGTTTTCGGTAATGGCACGCCTGCAACCGCTGCAAAGTGGACAAGTCAGTTTTTCTGAGCACGATATTGTCCAATGCGATGCACGCACGCTTGCCACGACGGTAGCGATGCTCAGTCAAGATAATCAAGTCCAAGGGCGACTGCGGGTGCATGAGCTACTGATGTTCGGGCGCTATCCGTATCATCAAGGACGACCCACTGCGAAAGATCAGCAAAAAGTAGATGAGATTATCGAGCGCTTTGAGCTTGAACCATTAGCCGATCGTTTTTTATCTGCGCTCTCTGGTGGACAGCGGCAACGTGTGCTGATTGCGATGATTGTTTGCCAAGATACGCCGTATTTATTACTCGATGAGCCGTTGAATAATTTGGACATGTATCATTCTGGACGCTTGATGCGTGAGCTACGTGAATTAAGTCATACTCAGCAAAAAACGGTGGTCATCGTCTTACATGATATCAATCAAGCCGCGCAATTCGCTGATACCGTTGTGACGATGAAAGACGGACAGGTAATGGCAATCGGTCGCCCAGTCGATGTAATTACCAAAGAAACCATGAAAGACCTCTATAACGTTGATGTGACCGTACTTAACCATCAAGGTCGTCCGGTGATTGTCGATACGGTGTAATACTTATCAGCTCTAAAGATTGACGCTTATACTTTTGCGCAGCTTTTAAGCGCTGTTGTCGTCCTTTGTACCATAAATATACGCCTGTACCAGACAACACCGCGACCGCTAATCCAATCAAGGCTAAAAATATCTGATATAGCAGATGACCTACGCCTTGACTAATATGTCCCATATGCAAGGTTGACAACCATTGGTCAGTTTTACTACCAAATGACGCATTTTGATAAGCAAAATTCACGCGCTCAACGCTACCATCTCCTGCATTGACCGTAATCGACGACGCACCGCCTTTTTTACCAATATCTTTATTGGTTTTAAAGCGCAGTTGCCATTGATTGTCTTCTTCTACCCAACGCATACCCAATAATTGCGTGACGCTTAACCCATTTTTTTGCGCAGCAATATTTGCTTGCTTCGTTAAATACTCAATACTATTGGCTTTGTTAACCAGATTAGCGGTGCCCGTTTCACTTCTCACTAACTCGCTAGATTTGTCAGCTTTATTTCCTTTACCTTCTCTGCCCTCAAGCCCGACCACAACTTGCATCACTGGTTGGTATACTTGCTGTAAATTAAAACCCACACTCGACCATGCAATCACAAACAGCATCACCCACAGCCACAAGCCAAACGCATGATGCAGGTCATAATTGAGCTTAAAGGTATTGGTTTTGGTACGGATTTTCCATGCCGGTAGCCAACGTTTTAATAGAGAAGTGCGTTTTTTAGTAGGGATTTTTTTAATAGCAGACTTATCATTAATACTGCTATTTTTAACCGCTCTTGGAAAGGTTAAATAAAAACCAATAAAGCAATTAATCGTCCAAACCAATGACACCACGCCTAATATCAGTTTGCCAATGTCACCAAGCAACAATTCGCGGTGCAACCAAAATACTTTCCACATAGTATTTTGCCACGCCCACTGCTCTTTATCACGTGTGCCAAGAATGTCACCTGTAAAGGGATGAATATAAACTTCTTGGAATAATGGCTCAGGATTAACTTTATTATTTCCTCGGAATTTATCAACTATAAAGACGGCTGATTTTTTTGGTTCAATGGCAGTTGGCATGGTTGAAAAACCATATTCTGGATAGGCACTGACTACCTTGTCATGAAGCACAGCAATAGCTAGCGTCGACATTTGACTATCCTCAACATAAGCCAAACGCTGATTAAAGATATCGTCTAACTCATCATGAAATGCTAGCAACGAGCCTGTAATAGCCGCAATAATTAAAAAAGCTGCTATCGCAAGTCCAGTATAACGATGAATCCAAAGGCAGGTTGGGCGTGGATTAAATAAAATCATTGGTTATTATTCTTTATTAATGTAGATAAATGGTCGTGATACAACCAAGGCTTGATTGATAATAACTTGTGAAGAATGTGCAATAAAAAGCCAGCTCTCATCTACAGACAGCTGGCTTTTTTACTTCTCAATCTTTTATTAGTCAATCCATTATTCATCAATCAGTAGTGATTTAGAACTGATAGGTCAATGACGCTTTAATGTTGCGACCTGGCTCAAAGTCTGTAGCGGCATCATCAGCGGTATTTAAGCGAGATGAGTGGCTAGCGTAAGCTTCATCAAAGATATTATATACCCCAACCGTCGCCTTTAGATTGTCCATTTGACGTGGTGTATAGTTCATATACACATCATGCACATCATAATTTGGCTTGGTATTTTGTTTGTTGTCTGTGATCGATGCCACATAAGTACTGCGCCAGCCTAGACCAATGACATCATTTGGCTCATAGTTCAAGTTCACCATGTAACGATCGCCTGAGTTCGAACCACTGCCAGTCACTGACGGAATGCTATCGCCTGTTTTGTCACCTTTACTACGCGCGCGAGCATAGCTCAAACCCATACTAAAGTTATCCACTTTATAATCAGCGGCAAGCTCAACACCTTTGATTTTATAATCTTCGTCGCTATTTACCACACCTTGGCAAGTACCGCCAGATTGTCCAGTTGCGCAGTCTAAGCCAACACGAGTACCGCCAGAACGTACAAATTGAATAAAGTTTTCGATATCGGTTTCAAAGTATTTAGCACTCAATTGTAGCGCATCGCCTGCTACCGTTAAGTCGCGCAATGTCTTGACAATACCAATTTCAGCATTTGACCCTTCTTCGGCTTTTAAATTGCTATTGACGTAAGTATTGTCACCGTCCGAATTAAAAATCGCTTGGCTGAGATCAGGACCATTAAATAACTGCGTATAACTGGCAAACACTTGCGTCATTGGGGCAATTTCATAACTGGCAGCAAGTGCGCCGACGACATTATCGTACGTTTTGCCACCAGCAACGAACTCAGGAGATTCATAGCGGTCATAACGCACACCGGGCGTTAAAGTTAACTTACCGTTTTGCCATTGGTCTTCTAAATATACAGAGGTGTTTTTTGCCGAATCACTGCCACTTTTAATAAAATCGCGCGACATCTCTGATTCTTTTTTATAGTGCTCAACACCCGCTATCAGTTTGTGCGTGCCGATATTAGTGTCAATCGTACTGGTATTTTGAATTTTCCCGCCGATGGTTTTAACCTGTGCATCAAACTCAAATCCGGGTTTTGTAACATAGTCAGAATCACGTAAAATGCGGGTTTTGGTTTGATAAACATTGGCATCAACATCTATCAACTTGCTTGCCGGATTATAAGTGTAATCTAGCCCATAAGTATCGCGTTTAATATTTTGCGGTATTGGCGCGTCATTACGACTAGGAAAATCTGGGCGGAATGGGAAAATACCTTTCTTTTCAGTACTGCTAAAGCTGGCGCCAATATGATGATCCTCGGCAATATAAGCACCCGCTTTTAATAAGATATTTTCGCCTTTGCTGTCTTCAAATAGCTCACGACCGTTACCATCCTCGCCCGAATTGGCATCGCGCTTGCCATAATAAGCCAATAAATCAATATTATCGGTTGGTGCAGCAAAGACGGTCGCTGACGTTAATAACTCATCATTATTACTGGCATAACCTGCGTGTAGTTTGGCACCGATTTTTTGACCCGGTTTTAGCAAATCTGCGGCATCAACGGTTTTAAATGCCACTGCGCCGCCTAACGCGTCATTACCAAGCGTCACCGAATTATTACCCACCGCCACTTCAGACTGCTTTAATAAATCAGGGTCAATGGTCACATCACCCATATGATAAAACAAAGTACCTTCTTGTCGAGCGCCATCAATCGTTACTTTCAAATTGGTATCATCGAGCCCACGTACGCGGATACGCTGATTGACCGTTGATGTACCGCCTACAGTAACCCCTGGTATAACATTCAAAAAATCACTTAAATGGTCGGCTTGCGCAGCTGGCGTATAATCTTCTGTATACACAGAACCTTCTTGTACCTTGTCTCGTACCGAACTGTTCGCCGTTACCGTAATCGTTTGTAAGGAAGTACTCGGTGTCGTATCTGCACTTGCCATCTGTGAGCATAATACTGCCGCTATACCAACTGATAAAACTGTTAATTGACTAGAAAATCTCGCTTCACGCATAACTGACTCACTTTATTTGACTGTAAAAACCCAAGAATTCTGTGTGCTATTATTTTTTGTATGTTGAAGCTAGCGCTATATTGGTCTGGAGCGATGGGCGCTTATATATTTTGCGTACCGCATTTATTGTCAACCCGTAGTCTTAAGCGTCCGCAACTCGCAAATAAAAACAGTATTGCGAATACAAATGATAATAATTAACATTAAGAAGAAATGCATAATAACGAACTGTTAATAATTTAGCAATACTAGAAATAAAAAATATCACGTAGAAATAAAAAATTGGGTGGTAGTAGCTGACTGTGCATGTCTGATTATGCAGATTCAAATAGGATGATAGTGACTGAACCAGTCGGGACTGACAAAAAAGTGGTAGAAACAACCGTATTGATTGTAGAAAGTAGAAACTCAAAGGTCAAAAAAGCTGACTAAATAGTCAGCTTTTTATCTGCAATAACTGATAGAATGGTGAATAATGAATGGAATATATATATTGTTCATTAGCATAAATATAAAACCGATATTAAACCTTGCCAACTAAAAAAGTAATATTTTTTAACCATATTCAGGTTTAAGTCCACAGCCGTGCAAAATAAAGGGTACTAAGAACTCAGCGGCACGAGTTTCATCTTCTTTATCGTAAGCCGTTTTTCCCATTAAGCCGACGATTTCAGTTTCAAATTCAGCATAACGCTGCGTGGTTGCCCATACTAAAATTAATAATTGCAATGGATCAGCAATACTGATTTTTCCTTGCTCATGCCATACTTTCATCACTTGCACCTTATCAAGTGCCCACTCTTGCATCGTTGTCGACATAAAATCATGCAGATGCGGTGCGCCACCGATGACTTCCACCGCAAACAACTTATGGCGATTGGGATGCGCAAAGGCTTGATGCAACTTAGTACGAACGAATTTTTCAATGACCGTTTTGGGATCACTATCCACCGTCATGGTCACCAAGCCCTCGTTCCACTCTTGAATAATAGAGCGTAACACTACCCGATATAGATTTTTCTTATTTTTAAAATAGTAATGAATATTGGCTTTTGGCAATCCGGCACGGTCAGCGATACCTTGCATCGTCGCGCCACGATAGCTTTTGAGGACAAATTCTTCCTCAGCTGCCGTTAAAATCAGTGCTTGATTGCGCGCACGAATATCTTGCTGGCTGCGAGGGGGAGGTGCTTCCGTTGCACACGAATTATTTTTCTGATTATTTTGAGTCATCATAGTCATAACTTAGCCCATACGGCATTTTTGTTAGAAAAGACGCTATATTCCTTCCAGTAGTTACAATAAATACTACTTTTTATAGAACATAGCACGACAAATTGAAAGTTTTTGTATAAAATAGTTGACCAAACGGTCAGGTTTTTGCACAATAGACAATATAAACCAATTACGTTTTAATTAGTATCACTTTAGCAGACGATTCACCTAGTTAAACTCTCAGATTATTTTATTGAGCGCGTTCACTGTTAATCACGAACGTTGCTACCTCACAATATTGGTTTACGCCTTATCGAGTTATATAACTTAAACGTTATGCAAAGGGATTGCTATATCATTGTTGCCTGACAGACTGTCGGGCTTCCCTATTAAAAGAAAAGGATGTCATCATGAGCTTAACCCTGTCACAATTTAATGCCCTTTCTCAAGAAGATGCTACCGCGCAACTCTTAACTTGCTGTACCAGCAGCAGCTGGGCACAAACGCTTGCTGGCGCACGTCCTTTTGCTGATATTGATGCCATGCTTGCTGCAAGTGACGATGCTTGGAATACAGAGCAAACCAGCGAAGCTAATTTAATGGAAGCCTTTGATGGTCATCCACAAATTGGTAACGTTGATTCATTAAAAGAAAAATATCGTAACACGCAAGACAGCGCAGCACATGAGCAATCAGGTGCGGCTGAAGCTGAAGACCAAGTACTCGAAGACCTTGCTCAAGGTAACCAAGATTATTTAGATAAGTTTGGCTTTATCTTCATTGTATTCGCTACTGGCAAAAGCGCGCAGCAAATGCTTGATTTATTATTGGCACGTCTACCAAATGATCGCGCAACTGAACTTGCCAATGCCGCTGCTGAGCAAAATAAAATCACGCGTCTACGTATCCAAAAGCTATTAGGCGCCGCATAAATTATATATTAACACATTACTAGGTGATGTCTGCCAAATGACATCACCGTAATACTCATACAACCCTATCATTACTTACCTATAATAAGGAAATACTATGTCCGCTACCCTTTCATCACATATTTTAGATACTCATCTTGGTAAGCCTGCTGCGGATATCGCAGTTACCCTACATCGCATTAAAGACAGCGGTGAAGCTACATTACTGGCTAATGGTACGACCAACAACGATGGTCGCGTAACGCCTGATAGCTGGCAGTTTGATGCTGCTGTTGATAGCGCTGAGTGTAACTTAGCCAATGGTCGTTATACCTTAACGTTCGATACTCAGTCTTACTTTGACGCACAAAAACTGACTGCGTTTTATCCGCAAGTTATCATCGATTTCGTAGTCAGCGATGCTACTCATTATCATGTGCCACTATTATTAAGTGCTCATGGCTATGGCACGTATCGCGGTTCGTAATTTATGATGTCTATCAAGTTTTTGTGATCTGATAGGCGTATCAAATACGGGCATTTAGTAAAAATATTATTTAGTAAAAATATTATTTAGTAAAAGTATTATTTTTAAATCTGTAAATACATCACAAATCGCTAATTCTTGTAGTTTGATTCATTGTTTTAATCGCTCGATTTAAATTAAAACAATAGATTGCTTACTGATATAAAGTCGTTTGATTCTCGCTACTCCTATGGATGGTATTGAAAGAATCAGACATCAGATATCTAAGCCGGCACCGCCATTATTTGTCTCATCCTGTTGGTATAACTAGATTGTTATACCAACAGGATGTGCCGCCGCCGTTACCACTTACTAAGATATAGCAATACAAAAGGACACTTGCTACATGGGCGCTTATTATCTCGATTGGCTAAACTTATTCTTCCGCTGGTTTCACGTCATCGCTGGTGTGGCATGGATTGGCGCATCTTTTTACTTCGTATGGCTAGACATGAGCCTTCAGAAGCCGCCAGAATGGAAAGCCAAAAAAGGCATTTCAGGTGATCTTTGGGCTGTTCACGGTGGTGGTTTCTATGAAATTGCCAAATATAAACTTGAACCTGAAGAGATGCCAAAAACACTTCATTGGTTCAAATGGGAAGCTTATACCACGTGGCTAACTGGTATGGCGATGCTATCTATCGTCTATTACGCCAATGCGACTGCTTATTTGGTAGATCCAACTAAGATTGCGTTTACCAATATTCAAGCAATCGCTGTCAGTTTAGCCTTCTTGTTTGGCAGCTACCTTATTTATGAACTTATTGTTCGTAGCCGTATAGGTAAAAATAAACTGGTTTTTAGTGTCACTATCTTTATATTAATGGTTATTGCCACTTGGGCTTCTTATCAGCTGTTTAGTGACCGCGCCTCATTCATCCACGTTGGTGCCATCTTAGGTACAATCATGGCAGGTAACGTATTCTTCGGTATTATGCCTGCGCAGCGTGCGTTGGTAGATTGCGTTCGTAAAGGTGAAAAACCAGGTCCAGATGTAGCCGCTTTAGCATTAATGGCCAGAAACCGGTCGGTGATGAACAACTACTTTACCCTACCGTTAATTTTTATCATGATTAGTAATCACTATCCAATGATGTATTCACATGCACAAGGTTGGTTGGTATTGGTATTCGTAGGTGTTATTACGGCAACTGCCCGTCATTTCTTCAACGAAAAACACTTGGGTCGCAATAAACCAGGATATTTAATCGGTCCTGCGATTGCTACTCTTGCATTAGTCTTCTGGATGCGCCCTGCACCGATTGTAGCGGCACCTGCTGCACCAGTTACTAGCGCAACGACATCTACTGATAGTGCTATGGCTGGCGCTGCGTCAGGCGATGAAGCTATTATGGCAGTTGTGCATGAACGCTGTACTACTTGTCATGCCGCACAACCAACCCAAGCTGGCTTTGCTGCGCCACCAGCAGGCATTATTCTTCAAACGCCTGCAGATTTGAAAATTCATAAAGATAAAATTGTGGTAGCCGTACAAAGTGGTTATATGCCATTAGGTAACATCACTAAGATTACTGATGAAGAACGTCAGCAGCTAGTCGCTTATACCTCAGGTTTATAATTTTAAAACTGTTATCGTAAAATTGTTATATAGTATTACTAGTTGGTTCACTACTAGCTAGTAATACTAGATTTATCCTAGAACACACGATAATAATTCATATTATTACCGTATGTTCTAAGATAAATTTATGTTACATCGCTTATTCATCATAATCTCTCTTACGTTTTAGCTAACACTACTCTATAACCTCAATTTTTATTTATTTTAAGCAAAATAACCTTGACCAAATCTTCATATAGACATACAGTAAAAGAAGGCTTAATTGTGGCTGTCATCTGCTAAAAGGAATAACAGATGTCTGATAAACGGCAACAGAATCCAACTATATATGATCACAGTCAACTTGATCCTAATATCAAACACTCAAGACTATATAACGAAGACTTAGCACCATTACCGCCTCATGAGCGCACTTGGGGCTGGTTTTCTATCTTTAATGTGTGGTCAAATGACATTCAAAGCTTATTCGGCTATACCCTTGCCGCTTCATTATTTTTAAGTTATGGCTTGAGCGGTTGGTGGGTAATGGCAGCGATTATATGTGCTGGCTTTATCGTCATGCTGATGGTCAATCTGACAGGCAATCCAAGTGTTAAATATGGTATTCCTTTTCCAGTACTCATACGAGCAAGCCTTGGCATCAATGGTGCAAACTTACCTGCGGTTCTACGTGCCATTATTGGCATTTTTTGGTACGGAGTGCAGACTTATTTTGCCTCAACTGCCGTTGCCATTTTATTAACCCTAATTATTGGTGGTTCTGATGCCACTTTATTAGGTCTTAATAGTACCGCTTGGATTGCCTTTGTCATCGTTTGGCTGTTTCAAATCATGCTGTTTTGGGCAGGTATTGAGCCTATCAAGCACTTTTTAAACTGGGCGGGACCTTTAGTATATGTCGTGATGGTGGTTCTGATGGGCATGATATGGTATCAGTCAGGAGACAAATTACTGCCAGCCATCAGCTCTATTTTTACCAGTAATAGTAATTACGATGGTAATCAGTTACAGGCATTTACCGCGATTGTCGGCACGATGGTGGCATATTTTGCAGCGGTAGTGATTAACTTTGGTGACTTCTCACGCTTTTTACGTAGTGAGCGAGATATGAAGTTGGGGAACTTAATCGGTCTACCAATCAATATGTTTTTCTTCTCCTTTATTGCGCTGGTCATTACCGCTGGTACGTTGGTCGTGTTTGGTGAAGCGTTGACCAATCCTTCTGATATTGTGGAGCGTGTTAATGCTGTACCTTTAACGGTTGTAGCCGCCCTGACTTTTTTTGCGGCAACGGTTGGTATCAACATGGTTGCAAACTTTATACCGCCTGCTTATGACTTGGCGAACCTATTTCCTAAGCATATTAGCTTTCGAAAAGGAGGTTTAATTACTGCTATTATTGCATTTTTTGTTGGCGGTCTATGGTTATCCTTTATCAGTAAAATAGGCATTGTTGGTTTTGTGAATGCCATCGGTGCCGTTATTGCGCCTTTCTTTGGTATCCTAGTGGTCGATTATTATCTCATTAAACGCCAACATATCGACATGAATGACTTATTTTCTGATAAGCCCACGGGTGCCTACTACTATTATAAAGGATGGAATATCCGCGGATTGATTGCCTTTACAATAGGTGCTTTATTCTCTATTGCTACCATACTCGTGCCCGTACTGACCAAGCTTGAAGGTTACGGATTCTTAATGGGTGCAGCAATTGGCGGTATTGTTTATTGGTTACTCATGCGCCCTTACGCGGTATCACCGACTGTAGTTGTAGAATCATAAAAGAAATAATATCTACAAAATAGGTCAATACTAAAGCTATAGTACTAACTATTATGCTTATATCAACTTTATTATCTCCACCGCTTTTAATTTATAGCCTTTTAAGTTATAACATTGCTGCTAAACCATCATATGATATTCATATGATTACTAAGTCTTGAGTAACTATATTGCTCTTTTTTCATAAAGGATAAAATACAATGACGCAGAAGATTACCAGTGACTTTGATCAGGACGCTTATCCTCGCGACCTCAAAGGCTACGGCAATAATCCACCAAAAGCAAATTGGCCAGGTGGGGCAAAAATAGCGGTTCAGTTCGTACTGAATATTGAAGAAGGCGCAGAAAATAGTGTCCTTCATGGCGATGGTCACTCTGAGCGCTTTTTATCTGACGTACTAGGTACGCCTGAATTTCTCAATCGTCACCAATCTATTGAGTCTGCCTTTGAATACGGTAGCCGCGTTGGGGTTTGGCGTGTACTAGACGTATTTAAAGAATACGGCTTACCTATTACTACCTTTACCTGCGCCACTGCTGCTGAAAAAACGCCGCATATTGTTGAGCGTATCTTGGAAGATGGGCATGAAGTTGCAAGCCACGGTTTGCGCTGGATTACTTATCAAGATATGTATCGTGAGACTGAACGTGAGCATGTACGTGCTGCCACTAAAATATTTGAAAGAATGCTTGGCGGACAGCCATTAGGTTGGTACACTGGTCGCGATAGTCCTAACACGCGTGAATTAGTTGCCGAACAAGGGGGTTATATCTATGACTCCGATTCATACGCCGACGAGCTCCCATACTGGCTTAACGTCAAAGTACAAGACGGCTGCAGTCTGACTCGTAAGCCGCATCTGGTTATTCCTTATACGCTTGAAACCAACGACATGCGTTTTTCTTCAAGCCCAGGATTTACCAACGCCGAACCGTTCTACCAATATCTCAAAGACAGTTTCGATACTCTATATGAAGAAGGCGCACATACGCCAAAAATGCTGACGATCGGTTTACACTGCCGTATCATTGGTCGTGCCGGTCGTATCACCGCATTAAAACAATTTTTAAAGTATATCACCAGCAAGCCTGACGTTTGGGTATGCCGCCGCGATGAAATCGCTAAGCACTGGTATGAAAATCATCCAGCCACTGCCGATAATACTGCAAACTGGATGTAATCCTAGACAGCTCGTTATTCATCTGTTTCAAAATCTTATCTAGCACTCTATATTTGTTTATCTAAACAAATATAGAGTATATGCGGATTAATCATATGACATAACCAGCAGTAAACTGCAAATGAACTGTCTGATTACGACTGCAAAAATCGTCACAAAAACCATAATTCTGTTATTGACCATTGAGGGTCTCTAACTTATAACTTAATAACGAAACCATTCCAGCCTATCATTCACGTGCGTGTTAACATCTTCCCTGATGGCGGTTTAAGCCGTGTACGCATGCGTGGTCAAGTAGCTGATACGGACACTCATTAAGGCGAAACCATGAAAACTACAATAATTGCAAAACCTTTAACTAAAGCTGCATTTGCTCCTTATGGCTCAGTGATTGAGCCTTATGATGATCAAGAAAAATGCCCTGAAAACAGTTGGGATATCAATCGCGGCTACGCTTGTCGCCATAACGCTATCTCAAAAGTTAGTCATGACGGCGGCGAAGTTGGTTTTAGTATTTTCCGTACCAAAAGACGTGATTGCCCCATTACCCTATCGGTTATGGAATATCATCCGTTTGGTACGCAAGCCTTCTTTTCTATAAATTCAACAGACTATATAGTTGTTGTAGCCAAAGCTGGTGAGCCACCTAAATCTGCTGATGATTTGGAAGTGTTTTATGCTCATTCGTATCAAGGCGTACAGTATGATGCCAATGTTTGGCATCACCCGCTACTAGCGCTAAAAGCGGATTGTGATTTCTTAGTTGTCGATCGTATCAATGGCGATGGTAATAACTGCTATGAATTCGAGATTGATGATTGGGAAGTTTGTGTCGATGTGTCTGCTGAGCAAGCTAAATCAGAGAGAGCAAAGGCTAATACTGTTTAGAAATTAAATAAGTAGTCTTTTGGTTATGCTCTAAAAAGCACACTGACAACACACATAGCAACAATTGTTATAAAAGACCGCCAAATCAAGCAGGCTGAAAGCTGGTTAAGAAACGGTTGCAGTGATCCCTACTAACAGTGCTATACGTTACTTTGAGATGCTTGAGACGAGAATAGAGCTTTCTTTATCTAATCGTTTTATCTTAGCAAGAGAGCTCAACAATTCAGGAGAAAATTGCTCATTATACGTACGATTTGCTATAATATGAGTATGATTTGCTATAAAAAACTGGTCAAAAAAACATCAAATGTTAAGGCAACATTTACCGATATTTTTAATTAGTGAAAGTCATTTTTTATTACTAATAATGGTTTGTATATAGTCTAAACTGCTCCCTGATTTGTAATGAATTAAGACCGTGCACACCCTTGCACGCAATGCCTTATCATCAAGTCGATGTTTTTGAATGTTAAAAATGCCTGCTTGACATCAATGATACTGGACTCGTGGTAGACAGAGCAATTTTACGTATTTCTAGTCAGCATATCTGCAACTGGTTACAGCACGGAATTTTAGATATATATTAAATTTCCGTGCGTCATTAAAAGAATGGCAGCCGTTATCGATAAACAAAATGAAAACGATCCAAACTACCCGGCTATGTCTAACGTCTAACAATTTTGACAATAGCTTAGTCTTTCAAGCTGCATGTGATTTAGTGTTTAAAGGAAAGTCCCAGCCAAACGGATATACCTCTCCTTTGCTCAACGATTCAAATTCAAAGGTTCAAACACAAATTTATCGCAGCACAAAACCCCAACTAAGGAACATTAGCAATGACAACAAAAAGTACTTATTACGCACCAACTGGCGGATTGCCTCCACAAACACAATTACTATCTGACCGCGCTATCTTCACCGAAGCTTATGCGATTATCCCTAAACGTGTACTAACTGACATTGTGATCAGTTATTTACCTTTCTGGACAGGCATGCGCATGTGGGTGCTTGCACGTCCACTTTCAGGTTTCTCTGAAACATTCTCACAGTATATCGTCGAAGTTGAGCCTAATGGTGGCTCAGAAAAGCCTGAGCTAGATGCAAACGCTGAAGGTGTTGTATTCATCGTTGAAGGCGAAATGGATATCACTATTGAAGGTGAAGTGCATCATCTTGAATCAGGTGGTTATGCATTCTTACCACCTGGTTGCAAATGGTCATTGAAAAACAATAGCGACAAGCATGTTAAATTTCATTGGATTCGTAAAGCTTATCAACATTGTGAAGGTGTTGATGTGCCTGAAGCGTTTGTAACTAGCGACCATGATGTTGAAGCTATTGAGATGCCGGGTACTGGTGGCGTATGGACAACCACTAGATTTACAGAGCAGTCGGATATGCGTCACGACATGCATGTAAACATTGTAACTTTCCAACCAGGTGGCGTGATTCCATTTGATGAAACTCATGTCATGGAACATGGTTTGTATGTATTAGAAGGTAAAGCGGTTTATCACTTAAACGGTGAATGGGTAGAAGTTGAAGCAGGTGACTTTATGTGGCTACGTGCGTTCTGCCCACAGTCATGCTACGCTGGCGGACCTGGTCCATTCAGATACTTATTGTACAAAGACGTGAATCGTCATATGCCGTTCATTCGTCCAGTAAAATAAGCAAGATAAAGCTAAGGCTTTATATTGTTTTAGTACTACCGTTTTAATGCTATTAATGCTTATAAATATCAAAAGCCAGCTAATCGAGATTAGCTGGCTTTTTTGTGTTTGTAAGATAAGTAAAATTTTCGCATGGGTGGCGCCTACTACCAACTAACTTTCAATACGCTGCAAAAATGCCTGTGTCCGTGGGTGCATTGATAACTCAAACATCTGCTCAGCGCTACCCTCTTCAACGACTTTACCATCTTCAATCAATACCACATGATCAGCAACGTCACGAGCAAATTTAATCTCGTGAGTGACGACCACCATCGTCCACCCTTCTGATGCTAACTGCTTCATGGTCTCTAATACGTCTTGTACCAACTCCGGATCTAATGCGGACGTGGGCTCATCAAATAATAACAAAGACGGCTCGATAGCAAGCGCGCGGGCAATACCAATACGCTGCTGCTGACCACCCGATAATTGAAACGGATACAGATCTGCCTTGTCTGACAATCCCACTTTAGCAAGTAATGCCAAGGCTTGTGTCCGACTTTCAGCTTTTGATTTTCCTTGAACGATCACGGGTCCTAAGGTTAAATTTTCCAGAGCAGTTTTATGCGGGAATAAATTGTAAGACTGAAATACCATGCCCGATTTACGCTGTAATGCAAGTAAGGTTTTTTTATTTGGCTTATTGGCAAAATCTACCGTTAGACTGCCATCATCAAAGGCAATCACGCCTTGATCAGGAATCTCTAACGCATTAATACAGCGTAAAAAAGTCGTTTTCCCTGAACCTGATGGTCCTAATATAACGATTACCTTACCTTTATGAATGGTCAAATCAATACCTTTTAGCACTTGATTGCTGCCAAAAGCTTTTTGAATATTAGTGATTTGAATCATAAACTTTCCTATTGTACCGATATTGGTGACTATATATAGCGAGTAATATAGAGCGAATCACTAAGAATTTATTTGGCAATATAACGATCTAATCGCGTCTCAAGCTTACCTTGGATAAAGGTTAGGAATAAACAGATGCCCCAATAAATAATCGCCGCTTCTGTATAGACCAGCATAAATTCATAATTACGGGCGGTGATAATCTGTGCTTGTTTAAACAGTTCAGTAACTAAGACCAAAGACGCTAGCGAGGTATCTTTTACCAAACTGATAAAGGTATTGGATAATGGCGGTACAGATACCCGCAGCGCTTGTGGCAATATCACATGGCGAAAAGTTTGCAGATAAGTCAATCCTACCGTTGCACCCGCTTCCCACTGTCCTTTTGGAATCGACAAAATAGAGGCGCGTACCGTCTCTGACGCATAAGCACCAATATTAAGTGAAAAGGCAATAATTGCGGAGGGAAAAGGGTCTAACTTAACACCAATACTCGGCAAGCCATAAAAAATAATAAACAGCTGTACGAGCATTGGTGTACCACGAATAGCGGACACATAAACACGCGCTAGGCGATAAATAATCTCATGAAACCAGCCCACACGCGGCACAATACGGATGAGTGCCACACTCAGGGCAATACTCATTCCTATCGCAAAGGAAATCAATGCCAGCGGTATTGAATAATAAATACCGCCTTTTAGCATGGGCCAAAATGAAGTGATAACAATATGCGCCCGCTCAGGCGTCATAAATGGCAATAAGGCTAATAAATCAGCAAACACTGACGTTATAGTGGCTAGCATTAGTTTTGTTTGCTTATGTCAGCACCAAAGAATTCTTGGCTAATTTTAGTCAACGTGCCATCAGCTTTCAGGGCTGCCATCGCTTCATCGATTTTAGCGACTACGGCATCATCACCCTTACGCAATATCAAACCTGAACCACGCAGCTCACTTGCAGGGGCAACCAGTTTAATCTCAAGTCCACTGTTTGGAAATTTCTTTAAATAATCCAATACTGCCAGATTATCATTCATGGTAAAGTCAGCGCGACCTTGTTTGACCAATTCAACCGCTTGCGCCATACCATCAACAGGTACAATTTCTGCTTGGTAGCGTTCTGCTAGCTCGCCATAGTTACTGCTAAGCGATTGTGCTGAGCGCAAACCTTTTAACGCCTCCCACGAGCTATAACGATTATCTTCTTTTGGCGCTAACACGACCGCACCTGACCAGCTATATGCGGTGGCTTTGTCATACTTCGCCATACGTTCAGGCGTGGTTAGACTCACTTGGTTCGCGACCATATCAAAGCGTTTAGAATCCAAGCCTGCCAACATCGCATCCCACTGAGTTTCCTTAAAATCGACCTTAACGCCCATTTTATCAGCAACGGCACGCGTCACCTCAACATCATAGCCGGTAAGCTTACCGCTCTCATCATGATAAGTGAACGGTGGATATGTACCCTCTGTACCCACGTTAATCGTACCGCCACTGTTAACACGTTGCAGCAGCTCTGAGCCGCCATCTGCCGCATTATTAGTCGTATCAGCATCATTGGTATTGGACTGACTACATGCCGCAAGCAGTATCGTGCTAGCAGCGAGAGTTAATAAAGCGCGACGTTTCATAAGATATCCTTATACGAGTGAATGAGTAAGGCATTTAAAATAAATAACCAGCTAGCGACTATCAATGTCATCACTAAATACAGCTTAGGCTAGTTTTAGTAGTCTGGTTAGAATGATGTTAGGTTGCTCAATTTGAGGATTCCGCACTTGTTTTTCAAGAACAATATGAATTTAGCATTAAATTAACTTTCAAAATGAAGCTTAATTCAATGCTAAATGATAATTAATCTTTGAATATGACTAGCGGCACATTACTAAATGACCCAAAAAGTATCAAAGCTGCTTTATTGTTTCTATACTATCGCAAATGGAATATAAGAAACGTACAAAAACAGTGAGTATGCTTAAGATTATCGTCTTTCTCTAGCAGAATACGATAAAGCATCTGCTAACTATTATTAACAGATACTATTTATCCTAATTTTCTGTGTAGTCAATCAATTTTACCGCTCTGTTTCAGCAATTACTTTTTTAATAACCTTATTATTTTTTAGATAAAAAAATACCGCGCCTATCAACAATGGATAGACGCGGTATCAGTCAACTATCAGCTCTTAATAGAGCAAACTCAATATCTTAGTTTAAGATACCGTATGCCACTAGTGCATCTGCAACACGCTTGAAGCCAACCATGTTTGCGCCAGCCATATAGTCAATATAGCCGTTATCTGTCTGACCATATTGCTCTGATGCTTTCGCAGCGCTGTCATGAATGTCTTTCATGATACATTTTAAACGCTCATCCACTTCTTCAAACGTTTGATACTGACGTACAGAGTTCTGTGACATCTCAAGCGCTGATACTGCAACACCGCCTGCATTAGCGGCTTTACCTGGTGCATAATGCACACGATGTAAGCGAACATAATCAATCGCTTCAGCGGTTAATGGCATATTAGCACCTTCAGCAATATACTTGATGCCATTTTCAACCATTAATTTGGCATCATCTTCATCAACTTCGTTTTGTGTGGCTGATGGAATCGCAATGTCACCTTTGATATGCCATGGTTTTTGCTTAGCCAGCCATTCACCACCAAACACATCAACATACTCTGCTAAAGGTTTGCTTTGTTGCTTTTGCAATTTTAACCAGTCGATTTTCTGTTGATCCATCCCTTTTTCATCATACAAAGTACCTTGTGAATCAGATACGGTCAGTACAATAGCCCCCAACATATGCGCTTTTTCTGCGGCATGTAGTGAGACGTTACCAGCACCGGATACCAATACTTTTTTGCCTTTAATATTGTCTTTTTGAGCTGCAAGCATACTTTCTAAGAAATATACCGCGCCGTAACCAGTCGCTTCAGTACGCATTAAGCTACCGCCAAAGCCCACGCCTTTACCGGTAATTACACCAGTAGACTCGCGCGTTAGGTTTTTATACATGGCATACATATAGCTGACTTCACGACCACCGACACCGATATCACCAGCGGGTACGTCAATGTCTTTATTCACATAATGATATAGCTCACGCATAAAGGCATAGCAAAAACGGCGAATTTCGTTCTCAGATTTGCCTTTAGGATCGAAGTCAGAACCGCCTTTACCGCCGCCGATTGGCAAGCCAGTTAATGCGTTTTTGAAGATTTGTTCAAAGCCTAGGAATTTTAGAACCGATTGAGTAACCGTAGGATGGAATCTGAGACCGCCTTTATAAGGACCTAAGGCGTTGTTGAACTGGACGCGCCAACCGCGGTTAACTTGAACTTCACCTTTATCATTTTCCCAGTTAATACGGAAAGCCACAACACGATCCGGCTCTACTAAACGTTCAAATATTTTTAAGGTTTCATATTCAGGATGCGCTTCATATAAAGGCTTGATGGTAATGGCAACTTCTTTTACTGCTTGAATAAATTCAGGTTGATGCGCGTATTGGGCTTCAATTTTCTTGATGGCTTCACTGATACTCATATATCTTCCTTAGCTATGGAACGAGGTGGTGTACTGAATAACATCCGGGTAATATTGCGTGACAATATACTACAATATGACAAATACCGGTGCAGTATTAAAGAGCCAACTTTTGACTTGACGCAGAATCGGTGGAGACAGACTTAAATACAAGCTGACTCGCTAACCCATTGACGGGTGCACAACGCTATCGTCTATAGCTAAGAATAGGTCACTATAGACAGCTCTCTGGACTACAATTCGTAGATAAATGAGAACATTACAATAACATGAATAGCACGTGAAAGGAGTTTTATGGGTAGACACTTGACTTTGCCTATTTAATTTACAGCGCTGACCAAAAATGTCAATAAATTTTATTAAAAAAATATGATTTGTTACTTATTAAAAAATAGTCATTGGCAAATCTACAATCCCAATAAACGACTTTTGTTTTTAGATTTATCTGAGTGTCATTATAAAAGGTAATATTCAGCCTTTAAACACTATATTTATCTGATTTTTACGGTTTCGTTAAAAATAGCATATCAATGCGCTTAGCAAGGTCTTATACTACACAACCTTGGATAGATTGTAACTTTTGAGTATTATCAATAGTTAGTTTGTATCCATTCAACAATTCGTCATAGAGAGAAAGATATGCGCACAGACTCGTTTCAACAAATCTTAGAAGACTTAAACAACTCATCGGCAGACGTTGAAGCTTCAGCCCTCATTTCGACTGACGGTCTTATGATTGCTTCGGCTTTACCGATAGGTGTGGATGAAGATAGAGTGGGCGCGATGTCAGCGGCATTGCTGTCACTAGGAGATCGTGCGGGTCGTGAATTGGCACGTGGTGCTATTGATCGCATTATGATTCAAGGCGAAAAGGGTTCGGTGATTATGACATCATCAGGCGACGAAGCTGTTTTGACCATTATGGCAAAACCAAACGCTAAGCTTGGCTTAATCTTCCTAGATATTAAACGCGCCTCTGAAGCCTTGTCAAAACTGCTTTAATAACGTTGCTTTAATAACGTTGCTTTAATAAATAAATTACTTTAACAAATAAAACACTGGCTTTATAAGACAGAAGTGATGAAGGGCATTTATTGCTTCTGCATAGTGGCTCAAGTTTGTGACTTTATACCATGTTATTAGAAATACACACTTATAATGTGGTTATTGGTCGGTTATAAGTATGCATTTACCCAACATAGTGTTACGGTAGCGTAAGAAAGTGCTAGATAGTAAACAACACTTTCTGTAATACTCACTTAATAATAATTATTACAACAATGAATAAAGGAGATTATTATGGGTTCTCCACTTCCTGATGCCAATAAGCCTGATATGCCATCTGAGCAAATCACCTTAACTTATCATGATGGAACCTCAAGAATTGTTTATGATTCTGGTGTTGAACGTCCTTATCCCGATGGCAAGCTCATTGTTTCACGTACCGATTTAGACGGTATTCTGACACACGTTAATGATGCTTTTGTGGAAATTAGTGGTTACGGTGTTGACGAGCTTATCAGCCAGCCACAATCTATTTTGCGTCATCCGGATATGCCCAAAGCGGCATACAAGGATTTATGGGCAACTGCTGAGTCTGGGCAAAAATGGCATGGCTATGTCAAAAACTTGTGCAAAGATGGTAGTCATTATTGGGTGTACGCAACGGTCGTGCCCAATGTACGCCACGGCAAAACCGTGGGTTATACCTCAGTACGCCGTAAGCCATCACGCAGCAAGATTGAAGCCGCTATCGCGCAATATGCTGATATGAAACAAAACGAGGAAGGATAAATCATGACGACGCATAATATGTTAATCGCCCCTGATTTTTCGCCTGAGCGTTTTGCAGGCTGGCATATGTTTAATATCTTAATTCAAAAACGTGCCAATTTAAACATGCACTTGAATATGCCCGCCTCTCATGCTGAGCAAGAAGCACTGATTGACGCAGGCGACATTCAAGTCATCTACGCCAATCCTTTTGATGCTGCCACGCTTATCCGTGAGCAAGGCTACCGAGCGGTTGCGCGTCCTATCGGCAAATCTGATGAGATGGTAATTGCGGCTTCGGCAAATAGCGACATCAATTGCTTGGAAGATTTGACTGCGGGCTCGACCATCTCTATGGCAAATAACCGTGATGTGAAGCTCATTGGTTTACGCTTGCTTGAAGCGGTTGATTTGGAAGAAGCTGACCTTAACTGGACAGTGACCGAAACTTATCAAGCAGCAGCGCGTCAAGTTATCAAAGGTGACTCTCAAGCAGGCTTCTTTTTGGCTGAAGTTTTTCATAGCTTTTCACGCCTCACTAAGACTCAGCTTAATGTGCTTATTGAGAGTGATTTGGCAGATATCAGTCATGTACTGCTTATTAAAGAGGATTTCCCTGATACCGAAATTCTAATGAATGCCATTCTAAATTTGCATAACGATGACGATGGTAAAGAAGCCTTGACTGAACTTGGTATGCCTCAAGGTTTTGAGCCGATGAGTGAAGAAGATGCAGAGTTTATGCTAGATTTGATGGAAACGTTGATGGATTAACCATTTAAACGGTTATTGCATGACTTTTTGAATAGATGATTTAAATAGATCATTTGAATAGATCATTTGAATAGATCATTTGAATAGATCATTTGAATAGATAAAAAGTTATCCATAAATGCTGGTCGTTAATTGATTGTTGGTAATGATTGAGTGTTAGTAATGATTCATTGTTGCTAATGATTAATTATTAACTAACAATCACTGATAAGCGTTTATGGATAATGTCTTGATAAACCATAGGTTACACGCCTCACCCACGTATTTTTATGATAACGATTGATCATAACGGCTTGCCATCATTATGGCAGCTCTCATCACCTACAGCACTGACCTAAGATATAAAGGATACCGTCATGGCCGACTTACCTGCGACCGATGAGAGTGAACTGGCAGCACGCAAAGCCTTTCGCTATTTCTCTCGCAAGATATTCGTTGTTCCTAATAACCGCTATTATCATGAGCAGCGTATCAATGCCGCCTTACTATTAAATGAAAAAGAACCATTGCAAGGCGCAATGGCTGACTTTTTCTACGCTTGTTGGTATGATATCCCTTATGACGTTGAGGAAATATTTGCACGCATCCAAGGACGCTTGCATCCACAGATAGAACAAGCTTTCCATAACTGTATTAATAAACTCGATTATATTAAATACAGCAGCGTTTTTGCTACCCGCTGGAGTGTATTGGTGACACCATCGCTCAATGTCGATACACACCGTTTGCGTATCAGTAGTGACGATGCGAAAGAAGTTGCCAAAAATATTACCAATGAGCTAATGGAAGCACGTGATAACGAGCATTGGCATACGATTGAACAAATTGAACATGAGTTTTTTGCACATTGCTTAGCCTGTAACGATCGCCTCGCTTTCTCGATTGTTTGGTTCCGTTTAGGCAAAAGTGATTGGCAATTTAACGAGCGCTGGAGTGACTGCCAACAGCGTCTAGAACAAATAGGTGCAAGCCCAGAACCCTTATCTACAGCCACGGCTGAAACTAAAATAGCAATATAATAAAAGCCATAAAATAAAAACAGTACTGGCGCATATCCAATCACGTCTTTAAAAGTAAGTCGTTAATCAAACCTAGCAAATGAATAGTCATGCACATCACTTACCATTTGCGTTAACGCTCTCTTTAAGACTTTTAACAAGGTAGCTTTTATGTCGATTTTTGATAATGCTGACAAAACTTATATTACCCTGACTCCTGCTGGCGTGTTTGAAGCATTTTCGCAAAATGAGCCGACGGCGATGCAGCTGGCATTGCAAGCTTTACTATCATATCGCGAGACCATGCTGGTGGCAACGTGGCTGGAGGAATATCCTGAGCTATGGCTAGATGGTTTTGTGGAACAAGGCTTTATTGAGAAGCTATCGACTTTTTTACCTGCCCCAAACTTACCACTGGATCAGTTTTTACCTTACGTGGTTGCCAGCTTATCCGGTAAACGCCGTGCTGCTATTGCTTCAGACGAGGGCTTTTGCTTGGCACGTATTGGCTATAGTCAGGAAGAAGCGGATATGCTCAGTGTGGCAGCGGCGGATTTCTCAGGTTTTATGCTGCGTCAAAAGCAGCGTGGTTGGTCATTAGGCAGTCGTGCGATTTCATTCTTTCAACAAGTGGATTTATTAATACCTGAAACTAGCTTTGTGTTCTTATGGATTGATAATGATGGCTACGCGCTGATTATCGATGGCGAGCCGTTAACCAATAATCGCGCCTTCGTTGAGCTGATTTGGGGTATTAAAACCTCAGGACTGAAATTTGAAAGCTAGTCGATTTAAAAGCTAAGCCGTTTAATTATTAAAGTTTTTAAGCAAAGTCTGTTTTTTATGGTTTAATTCGCTTTGCCATGCTTGCTGAGTAATCTTATACAAAACCTGCTCAGCAAGGACATGGTTTGGTGGCAGCGCAGGATGATGAAAGTTATCCTGCGTATCAGTCATACCGATACGCTCCATCAGCCGTTGTGAGCGCTTATTGATAACCGCAGTGAAGGCAACAACTTCATCAAGTGCCAACGCCTCAAAAGCAAACTTTAAAGCCGCTTTTGCCGCTTCAGTCGCATAGCCCTGCCCCCAATAGTCCTTGTGCAGTCGCCAAGCCATCTCAACGCAAGGTGCAAACACCATATCTGTATGCGTCTGATTTAAGCCCACAAAACCGATAAAGGCATCGCTCTTTTCTAAACCGTCTTTTAGACTGACCGCCCAAAATCCCCAACCCTTATCTTGAATAAGCTGCTGGCATTTATGCGCAATCATATCACTCACTACCGTAGATAATAGCTTAGGGAAATATTGCATAACCTCTGGATCGGCATTCATCTCAGCAAATATCGCAAAATCACTTGGCTGCCATTGACGCAAATAAAGACGTTCTGTTTCTAATGTTGATACAGTCATAAAACTCAATCCCCACCTAATCTGTATTAAACATTAACGTTATATTTTAAATCTCGTGCCTCATCACCCGTCATACCGCGAAAGCCCCAACAATGCGCTGGCTGCTCTTTTATAGTGATTTCAATATCTATCGGTAAGATGCCAACCTGTAACTCAATCTGTTGAAATAATGCTTTAATCAGTGCTTTTTTGGTGGCAACCGTACGCCCTTGCATCATATTAATCTCGATAACGGTATAAGCGGCGGTTCTACCTTCAGGATAGTAAAAATCGTCAGCATCCAAAGGAATAAAGCGTTGGGCGCGTTTGTCTTCGGGCAATCCTAACACCGAGTGCATACAGCTATGAATCACGTCGGATAGTTGGGCTTTAATAGGATTAAGGTGTTCTTTTATGCCATAGATAACAATCATAATAAACTCTCTAATGAATATAAAAATAAACAATTGTGGCGATAATTAGTTTTAATATCAATCGCTTATTTTAGTTATTAATCACTAAATGGAATGCTTAATAATAAGGGTTTAATGGGCGCGTTTCTGTCTGTACGCAGGCTATCTGTTACACTCTCCTATCAACATTAAAATATTTCGCATTTAGATATAGATGAAATTTTCATTAGAGAATGAATATGAGTAAAGACAAGTTAATAAAACTATCAGATGAAGCAGAAGTGATGGTTTTGGATCAGCTCAGAGATTATATGTCAGAAGAGTTTGAGCTTGATATTGGTAATTTACCGGCTAAATTTTTATTAGATTTTATTATTGAAACGCTGAGTCCACATTTATATAACCAAGTGGTTGATGATATGGAGCCGTGGTTATACGATAGATTTACGGGTATCTTAGAAGATATGCACAGCGTTAAAAAAGATTAGTTCTTTAAATATTTAAAGATAAATCTATTAAAATGAAAAATGCTGCCCGATAAAGGACAGCATTTTTATTACTTTTTATAAAGCCGTAAGCGTTACTTACTATTTATCAAAATGAATAACGGTACGAATACTTTTGCCTTCATGCATTAAGTCAAATGCTTCGTTGATGCCCTCAAGCGGCATGGTGTGGGTGATAAAATCTTGCAATGGAATCTCACCTGCCAAGTAACGCTCAACGTAACCAGGTAATTCTGAACGACCTTTTACGCCACCAAATGCTGAACCGCGCCAGACGCGACCAGTCACTAGCTGGAATGGACGGGTTGAGATTTCTTTACCCGCGCCCGCAACGCCAATAATGACCGACTCGCCCCAACCTTTATGACAACATTCAAGTGCTGAGCGCATGATGTCGACGTTGCCAATACATTCAAACGAGTAATCAACACCGCCATCTGTTAATTCAACAATAACGTCCTGAATTGGCTTGTCATAATCTTTTGGATTGATGCAATCAGTTGCGCCAAGCTTTCTTGCTAGCTCAAACTTGCTTTCGTTAATATCAATGGCGATGATACGACTGGCTTTTGCCATTGCCGCACCAATGACCGCAGATAGTCCGATACCGCCGAGACCAAAGATAGCGACGGTTGCGCCCTCTTCAACTTTTGCGGTATTCATTACCGCGCCCATGCCGGTAGTCACGCCACAACCGAGTAGACAGACTTCTTCTAACGGCGCTGATTTATTAACTTTGGCTAAAGAAATTTCTGGTAAAACGGTATATTCAGAGAAGGTTGAGCAACCCATATAGTGATAAATCGGCTGACCGTCTTTATAAAAACGGGTCGTGCTATCAGGCATTAAGCCTTTACCTTGGGTTTCACGTACAGCTGAGCATAGATTGGTTTTGCCTGAGGTACACATTTTACATACGCCACATTCTGCGGTGTATAACGGAATCACATGGTCACCAACTTGGACGCTGGTCACGCCTTCGCCGATTTGCTCAACGATACCGCCGCCTTCATGACCTAAAATCGCAGGAAAAACGCCTTCTGGGTCTTCACCAGATAAGGTATAAGCATCCGTATGACACACGCCACTGGCGATGATTTTTACCAATACCTCGCCTTTGCGCGGCAACATAACATCCACTTCTTCGATGGATAAAGGTTGGTTGGGTCCCCACGCAATGGCGGCTTTAGATTTAATAAATTGGTCTGACATAACAATCCTTATTTTTTTGATAGTTAAATTTTTAACACTTTAGATTTTGATAATAATCAGTATCGCCTATTAAACATGGGCAAGGTGCTAATTTCAATGGCTTTATAGTGAGCAGATTTTAGTCGTTATATACTGACGTTAGCATAAGCTAAAATATATTCTAGTTCATACGACCATTTTATACTGTTTCTACATTAATGATAATATACTGTCATTGCGAATATCTTATATTGTCTTATACATTATTTATCTTTGTTATTCTCAATGATACCTGCCCTCTTTTTGAGCGCTAATTGAGCATAATACCGCTAAAATTTAAACAAAAACTGGCAACTTTATATGGAGTTTTACTCTCTTACTACTTATCTTACTATTGCGCCGTTTGAGTTTGCACTCTCGTATTTTGAGAGACATATTATTTAATGTCATGTCAGTCCATCTAATCACTCTTACAAGAGAACTATTTTATTATGTTAGAGATATTCTTATTGGCGTTAGCACTGGCGGCAGATGCATTTGCAGCCGCGATTGGTCTTGGCGCGACGCATCAAAACGAGGCTAAATCACAGTTTTTAAAAATGGCGTTGCTGATTGGGTTATATTTTGGCGTGGCGCAAGGGCTGATGCCACTGATTGGCTATGCACTTGGATTTACCATGCTCGGTTGGTTGGCTGACGGGGCTTCTTGGATTGCCTTTCTGATACTCGTCGCCCTTGGCATCAAGATGCTGTATGAATCACGCTCCGTTAATGACGATGATATGCGGATTAATCTAAGCCATCGGACGTTGCTGTCATTAGCCATAGCCACCAGTATTGATGCCATGGCAGCGGGTTTTACGTTAAACCTATTGTCCATCAATGCCTACTTAGCCTGTCTCATTATTGCGCTCACCACCGCAATTTTAAGTATTTTGGGCGCATATATAGGACAAAAATCAGGAACTTGGCTGGGCAGTTGGGCAGAAGCGCTGGGCGGCTTGGTGCTGATAGCCATTGGAATAAACATGGTGATTTAATGCCACGTTCAAGATCACACTGGCTGTGATTCTATTTTAAAATCGTCTTAGACACGTTAGCTTAACCCTGTACGAAATAAAGTACCCACAATCACAAAGCTTACTGATAACAGGGTAATTAAAATAATATTGATTGAGAATGCGTTCAAGGTGCTTGCAGATAAGGTTGGAATCACGCGAAAGCGAGCATGTAACGCGACGAGAATAGTCGCCACTAATAATGATATTTTAAGAGTAATTAACTTGCTAATATCATTATCAAAGGCAAACCACGCGCCAAAATCAGGTATTAATCTGTGCGCCATCCACAATCCAGTGAGAACTTGCACCACTAAAGCAGGTATGCCGACCTTTTCAAAATTCTGCTCAAACTGCAGCAGCATATCGAGGTTACGCGTAGATAGGGTTTTGGGTAAAATCACCAAAGATAAAATTAAATGACCACCTGTCCAAATAGTCGCTCCTAATAAATGCATGATGAGCACATAATTAATCATAATATTAAATTCCACAAAAAAGGCGCTTGGAGCTATTGATAATAACGAGTGCAAAAAATCAAACAATTATATAATCAGTAATAAGTTAACGCTGCTAAATCCTCAAGAAATATAGAGACTTTTATTAACGCTGAATCACTCTATTTACGCTTGCGATTAACGTCACCATTATCATTCCCATAACAATCAGAACGGCTGACATGATATGTGCAGTATCATAATTCAGCGCTTCTACTTGCTCATATATCGCGATAGAGATGACTTTTGTCTCACCAGAAATGCTACCGCCTATCATGAGTACCACGCCAAACTCGCCAATGGTATGCGCGAAACTAATGAGACTGCCAAGGACGATACCGACACGGGCTTGCGGTAGCGCCACTTTTATAAAGCATCTTAGACGACTCGGTTCTAATAAATGCGCCATTTCCAACACGCTTTTTGGAATACGTAAAAACTGCGCATAAACAGGCTGCACATAAAACGGTAGCGAATAAATAATAGAACCGATGACCAAACCTTCAAAGGTGAATATAAAGGTGCTGATATGATGCTCAGTCAGCCATTTCCCCAAGCCAGAGGTGGGACTCATCAGCAGCAATAAATAAAACCCAATGGCCGTGGGCGGCAATACCAAGGGCATGGCGATAACGCCCATCAATACAACCTTAATACGCCCAACAATATATCGACGGCTGGGTTTGGCGAGCCAGTAGGCTATCGGCGTAGCAAACAGTAATAAACATAAGGTCGTAATACTAGCAAGCTTAACGCTGACCCAAAATGGCGTCAACATCTCTGTTATCAAGGCTTGAGCCATCATATAAATTGCCCATTACCAACATTATCTCTATTGCGCATTATCTCACTTCTAAATAGCCCGCTTTGGCAAAATATTGCTGTCCTGTCGGGGATAATAAATAGCTGGTAAAGTCTGTTGCCACGGCAGCATCACTAATGACCACGCCAGCTTGCAAAATCGCTGGATAGGCATCAGCAGGTAAAATGTAGAATTGTTCAGGCGTGGCTTTAATCGCGATGACTTGCGACTGCGCCACAAAACCATAATCCACGCTGCCCGTATGCGCATATTGAAAAGCTTGACCGATATTTTCTGCCTGTATGATGCGTTTTTGGTTATTGAGGGTGTCATAGACATTTTGGGTTTGTAGATACGATTTTGCCGATTCACCATAAGGTGCAAGCTCAGGGTTGGCGATGGTAATTTTACTGGCTTTTTGACTGATAAGCAGCTCTGCTAGTGTGGCAGGTGTGAGCTTACTCACGGGTTTGGTCACGCTATAAACTGACAATTGACCTTGGGTATAAGTGAATGGTTTATGAGCCGTTGCAGTTGTTGGACGTTCTTTTACCCATTTTTCCGGAAATTCTTGATTGGCGGATAAAAAGAGATCATAAGGTGCACCCGCTTTGATTTGAGCATAAAGCTTACCGGAGGAGGCATAAGTAACCTCGATGTTCTGCTGAGGGAGGTTCCTATACACTTTATAACCTTCGATAACATTAGGGAGGACATCAGATAAGTTGGCAGCCGCAGCAATATGAATCGTTTGTGTATGTTCGGGAGTATCATTAATCGCAGCTTGGTCGACCGTATTATTGCTTTCTTTAGTACAAGCAGTCAGCGCTAACGCTAAGCAAGTAAAGCTGCTGAACGTTAACAGCACGTTTAATGCGGATGTAAAACACTGCATTGGATTTAGATTATCGCGATGAGCCCATGCATTAATTTTCATAGCCTACCCTATTTATAAATGCCTACAGATGATGGTTATAATTACAGTACAACACGAAAACGACTAAGCAAAAATAGCTTACTAACCACCTTTACTTAGCCGTTATTACTTTACCTTTACTAAATTAGCAGTGCTACTCAACCATTGTTACTCAGCCATTTAGAGGGCTTATCTTCGTAATATTCTTGCTTCCAAATGGGAATGTCTGCCTTAATAGTGTCCAGTATCCAACGACAAGCGTCAAATGCAGGGTAACGATGTGCCGAAACCACCCCAATCCATACCGCGATATCGCCGATCTCTAACGCGCCAATACGGTGAATGGCGACAGCATGGGTAATGTCAAATTTAAGCTTGGCTTCTTCGATGATTTGCCGACCTTGATTAATGGCTAATGCTT